>JAUWND010000009.1 GCA_030612835.1 Candidatus Methanophagales archaeon
AGATTACACAGATTTTCACGAGAAAACAATAATAGTACTTATGTTTTAATAAACTATTGGCTATCCCATCCATATTAACCTTAATTTCTTGTGTTAATCTTGTGGAATCTCGTGGTTTTTAAGATTAGCTATACAAATACAAGCTTTTTATTTTATATTCATTCATTTTTTCAAACCCTTTTTAAAACAACCCCATATAACTCTTTCTGAACCTCCGCATCCTGATATTTCTCATCGTCACGTAGATATTCTGTAATGACCTCGTATTCGATCCCGGATAGTGATGTTTTTAGCCATTTTACGCCCTTTGATCTAAATGGAATGAGCGAATGAAAAGAAATACCATACTGTCTCGCCACATCCGCAGCTCCTTGCTCGCGGTCTAACAAAACAACCACATCATTACATTCAACTTTTAAACCCCTCTTCTTCGTTTCGTAGTTTATCTGCTCAATAGCAACGAGTTTGGAATCGAATTTTGTCGCCAGATCGTCAATAACCGCTATCTGGTCGCCATTTTCTAACTCACCCTCTACCAATGTATGTTCACCATAACTGCGAATGTTTTTTTTGAATTCGTCTAAGGACCTAGCGCCTATCTTTCTCGTCCATAGCGCGGGTAAGTCTCCATGCAAGGTGCAGGCAATGGGTATTCCGGTCATTGCTACGCCTACCACTTTATTTACCGCTTTACATTCCTCTTTGATTATTTTCCCGAGTGCATAACCTACCCTTCGTAAGAGTTCAGGATAAGAAGCGAGTGGTCTTAATTGTATGTAGAAAGGGCTCCATAAGCCAGAAATGAGCGTCCAACCATCAGGATTATCACGATACCAGGTTTTAATTAGCCCCTTCTCGTATAGCAAGCGAGTTATTTCTTTTCCAAGCTCCTCCTTCTCCTCTTGCCATACCATTATTAGACAATCTCTATGAGCTGAATTTCAAAAGTAAGGCTTTTACCGGCCAACGGATGGTTGGCATCTAACGTCACGCGCGATTCCGTGACATCAGTCACAGTGGCTACAACTATTTCGCCATCGGGTTGACGCCCTTCTAACGGCTGTCCGATCTCAGTTTTCAAGCCAGCCGGGAGTTCTTTTCTATCTACTACCTGTACTAAATCATCACGATGTGGACCGTATGCTTTATCCACCGGAATATTGACGGTTTTCGTTTCGCCCGGATTCATTCCTACTACCGCCTCCTCAAAGCCTGGGATTACCTGACTTTCGCCTATTCTAAATTCCAGTGGTTCATCGTCAATGGAAGTATCAAACACCATACCATCGCCAAACTTGCCCGTGTAGTGAACCTTAACAGTATCACCGATTTTCGCCTGAGCCATTCTTCCTTTTCTCCTTTCACTATGTAGCTATTACCGGTCTTTGGAGTATAAAAGCTTTTCAATTTTTTAACTTAAAATGCTATCCCTCCTTTATACAAGCATGACGGACAATATATCTATGGGGGTTCACGATGATATTCAAATAGAGCGGAGGTTAGAGCTATGAGCATTCCGAGGGTACTGATTGCAGGCGATAGGAGCTCGGCAGGTAAGACTACGGTGTGTATCGGATTATTAGGTGCATTGCGGGCAATGGGGCTTGAGGTTCAGGGGTTCAAGGTAGGACTTGATTATATAGACCCTGGCTTTCACACATTAGTTTCGGGCAGACCCTCGCGTAATCTGGACGGTTTCTTGATGCCACCTGACGTAGTGAAGGAGCTGTATGCAAGGAATTGTAACGGTGCGGACATTGCAGTGATAGAAGGCGTAAGGGGGCTTTATGAAGGTTTGAATTATTTCGACGATGTGGGGAGTACCGCACAGATAGCAAAGATCTTAGACTGCCCTGTTATACTGGTAATTGATGCAGGCAGCATCACGCGGAGTGTTGCTGCGGTCGTTAGCGGCTATAAAAGTTTTGACCCCGAAGTACAGATCTCAGCGGTGATTTTAAACAATATTGGGAGCGAAAGACATGGCGATAAAGCGGAGAAGGCAGTAGCGAAGTATTGTGGTGTAAACGTTATCGGTAAGATCCCACGTAATAGCGATCTGAGAATCTCTATGCGGCATCTCGGCTTGATTACCGCTACGGAATGTGAAACCGGTGGGAGCGAGTTTAACACCGTTTTAGATACGATAAGGACAGCGGTGGAGGAATATGTCGATCTAAATGCGTTTTTAGATGTTGCGAAATCGGCACGTGCACAGAAAATGCAGGAGGCAAAGATATTTCATGCGGGCAAGAGTGCACGGGCAGACGTCAAAATTGCTGTTGCATTTGATGTGGCGTTCAATTTTTATTATCAGGACACATTGGATCTACTCGTTCAGGCGGGTGCGGAACTCGTATATTTCAGTCCTATAAGGGATAAGCAGCTTCCGGACGGTGTGGATGCGGTGTATATCGGTGGCGGCTTTCCCGAGATTTATGCCGATACGCTTTCATCGAACACGCAGATGCGTAACGCCATAAAAGACTTTTACGATGGCTATGGTGTTATATATGCAGAATGTGGCGGGTTGATGTATCTGATGGACAAGCTCGAATATAAGGGCAACCGTTTTGAGCTCTGTGGTGTGATAAACGGATCCGTGCGATTTGAAGAGAAGAGGGTAGTAAACTATATAGAATGCGAACTCCAGCAGGATTGTATCATAGGAGAAAAGGGCAGCCGGTTTAGAGGGCATGAATTCCATCATTCTACTATAAAACTCGAATCAAACGTTGATTTTGCTTATAAAATGATCCGGGGCGAGGGTATAAAAGATGGCAGGGATGGTATCATATCAAAGAACTGTCTTGCTTCTTTTGCTCATCTGCATGCGGCATCCTATACGGAATTTGCCCCGAATTTTGTTAGGAGTGCAAGAAAATGATGCGTGATTTTTCTCGTGTAAATCTGTGTAATCTTGTGGTCCTATATCACCATCTCTTGTATCTTATGGTATAGGTTAGAGTGCTTTCTCCATTGGCTTTTACCGGAACCTGCCACTCGATTTCATTGTTAGACACCTTTGTATGGTTATAATCCTCTTTTGTTATCTCCCAGTCTCCGCTGGTCCGCTCAACTACCGTGACCACAATGTCCGCGTCCTTGTGGTTCCTGAGATTCACCGCCCACTCATATACATACCAGTTTGCGCTTTTGTTGAAGTCCATCTGCGTCCGCTCACCGACGATGTCAAATGCCTGTCCAATGAATAGGCTTATTGTTTCGTCCTTTGGCGTATGGTCTATCGAATCCTCACCTATAAACTGCAGCTTGCCCGCTTTGTCGTTCGTGAACACACGAACTGTACCCTTCGGTAGTGGGATACCCAGATTATTGCCCTCACTATTATTGAAATTAAGCATCACATCAACCTTCTTTTCGCTTGTGTCCGACCAGTTGCTCCCATACCTCCACCAGCGGGGTATATCATCATACACGTATTCCTTTTCGACATCAATGTCCGCCGCCTCCAGCAGCGAAATCTGTTTCTGTTCGTTGTTCTTTAACGTTGTTATTTCCGGCAAGTCATACCGGTGGCACTCAAACAACGCCTTATCTCCGGCAACAAGCTTAAGAGCGGTGTCATTGAATGTTGTGCCCGCATTGTTTGTGATAGTAGCCCAGCCATTCAAATCAAGTTTCGTGTCATTCCTGTTTGTAACCGCAACATAGTCGGCATTCCACGTCATACCAGAGGTCATATAGGAGAGCTCCAATGTATGATTCCTGCTTTCTGTGACATTTAGGGTCCACACCAGTGTCGGCTTCGTCATTAAGCCCTCCGGTAGCTCCGATAGTACCAGATTATTTGAATCTAGGATCTGAATCATACCATATTTATCTTTCATGATTAGTTGGTCCCCTCTGTAACTAAGCAGTGTACCCTTAATCAGCTCCTTATTGCCGCCGTAGGTCAGGTAGGCCTCTATCTCTTTGTTGATGTACTTCTTCAGTATCTCATCCCTGTTGACCAGGTCATACTGGTAATTCTGCTCCACTACCTCAATCACGGAATCCACCGCCTTTAGGCGAACACTTGTAGGATCTATCCTCGATGCAACACCCTCGTACAGGACATTAATTACCCCCGCCGGGAGGTATTTTGCCCTGTATTCTTTGACAACGCCGAGATTTGTATTGTAAATAGTAACTTCCAAATCCTCGGCCTCTGTATCTATAACGATGGGGTTATTAATCGGGTTTACACCGGCAGCCAACCCTATCAGAGTTACGCTGATAACTAACCCTATTGCCACAAAGAGTATTTTTTTATCTGTTTTCATTTTGATCTTCGGGCCCTTTAGTATTCCTATAAGTTTTTCTTATATATCTCTTTTGTATTTGTATAGCTACATAAAAAAACCACGAGATTTCACAAGATTAACACAAGAAGTTAGAAATATTGTGGGCTAAAGTAGCTAAGGACGTACTAAAACTATGTCAATAATATTCTTTTTCTCGTGAAAATCTGTGTAATCTCGTGGTTATAAAAAGGAGCTAAACAAATACTCTCTTTTTATGATCTATTCTTTCCCCGCATTTATCCTGACATAATCATAAGATAAATCGCATCCCCACGCAGTTGCTTCGATCTCTTCGTCCGCCCCCATATCCACATCAATGAATAGCTCTTTACCCTTCATTATGTTCCTTGCACTGCCTGCCAAATCCATAAATTCGCCTTTCTTCACTGCTAAGATCGCATCGGCATTCTCGTTTCTTACGCTTATTGATATCCCCACGGGACTAACATATCCCGCAGAACTACCAATTGTTGCTATTATACGACCGCACGTAAGGTCAAGGTGTTCACCAAATATAGCACTCTTCACTAACGGCGATCTGAGTATCTCCCTCGCTATATCTTTCGCATCCGCACCAGCACCTTTCACACGCACCTCTATGAACTTCGTTGCGCCTTCGCCATCTCTCGCTATCTGTTTCGCAAGCGCTTTACAAACCTGATTTAAACCAACTTTAAAATCCTCTTCTGTTATCGCCACACCTCTACCCGTTGCTACCAGCAATACCATGTCGTTCGTGCTCATATCGCCATCTACCACAATCATATTGAACGAATTATCAACTGCATCTTTCAAGCACCGTCTCAGCGATTCTTCACTTAAAGAAGCATCGGTATAAATAAAAGAGAGCATAGTGGCCATATCAGGGAATATCATCCCAGAACCTTTCGCTATTCCACCTATTACCACCCTCTCGGCATCGCCAGTATCTATAGTTATTGCATGTTCCTTATGGAATGTATCAGTAGTCATAATGGCCTTCGCCGCTTCCGTGCTACCCGTCTCATCAGAAGTTAACCCCTCTGCAACCACCCCAAGCTGCCGCTCTATTAACGCCATATCTAATTGTGCCCCAATAGGACCGGTAGACAAAACAGCTACCTCTTCTTTTATAACGCCTAAGGCGGAAGCGACAACCTCAGCCATTTTTTCCGCATTCTTCATGCCCTGCTCACCGGTAAAACTGTTTGCACAGCCACTGTTCGCAATTACAGCACTTATACGCCCATTCTCAAGCTGCCGCTTTGTAAATAGAAGCGGTGCGGCCTTCAGTTTATTTAATGTGAATACACCTGCAGCTTTGCCGCCGCCCTCTATCAATGCTAACCCCTTACTACCCTCTTTTATACCGTATGCTCTTATGCCTTTTACTGCGCAAATCCCGCCACTTACCTCTTCTATCTTCATATCTCGCTCTTCCCCTTTATCTTCCCCTTTATCTTCATCTTAGCTGAAGAAAGGCTATGATGAACCTTTCATAACTTCTTTCAATTATGCAGAATGAAAAAAAAATAATTAAATTACTTGAGTGTATATGATAAATAACTATGAAGGGCTCGTGGTCTAGTTGGTTATGACACCGCCTTCACACGGCGGAGGTCATGCGTTCGAATCGCATCGGGCCCATTAAATTAAACCACTTCCATCGTCGATGGTGGCTTCTTCGTTATGTTATATGTCACACATACCACACTTGAGATTTCTCCTGTTATCCTCTCACTCAACTGTTCCAATATATCATAAGACAACCTCGTTGGCGTTGCGACCCTTGCATCCTTACTCTCCCAGCTCCTAATTTCTATTGCCTTACCACCGCTATTCTTTCAGGTGTCACTTCGCCGATCACTCTAGCTGCAAGAGCGGGGCCTGGAAAGGGTGGTCGGTTATACTCCGATTCGGACAAACCCCGCGCCTTCCCTACTTCCCGCACTCCATCCTTCCTGAGTTGCAACAGTGGCTCTATAACTTTATACCAAAATTCACGTTCTGGGTCAATCCCTAACTGTGCAAGAATATTATGCTGCCTCTTGATTCCTGCAACCGTTTCATCTACGTCCGTCAGAATAGTACATTGCAGAAGAAATTCCGCACCACTTTCCTGCACTAAGTCTTTTTATTTCACTATATCCTAGGTATCACTTAAAGTATACATTAGCTGGTAGGACAGTTACTATATTGCCAGACCAGGATAGAGAAGGTAAGGCAGTGGTAAAGTTAAAAGATAGAGGTGATAACACCTTAAAGGAGGATAATAAAATGCATGATGTAGATACAACAAAATATGTTATTCATGCTGACATCTCAGCAGAGGGTTTTGTTGAGAAATCAGATGTGGTAGGTGCAATATTTGGTCAAACCGAAGGGTTATTGGGTGAAGAGCTGGACCTTAGAGACTTACAAAAGAGTAGCAGGATAGGCAGAATAGAGGTCAATATTGAGTCAAAGAGTGGGAAATCAAAAGGTGAGATACTTATCCCCTCTGGCTTGGACAAAGTAGAAACTGCAATATTGGCTGCCTCGTTAGAGACCATAGATAGAGTAGGTCCTTGTATCGCGAAGGTAGAAGTCAGTAAGGTGGAGGACATAAGAGCGACAAAGAGAAAAATGATAACCGATCGAGCGAAAGAGTTGATGCGTAAGGCTACAGAGAAAGGCATAGATAGTGAAATGATGGTGAACGAAGTGAAAGAAGCAGTGAGAATGGAAGAGATAAGGACTTATAAGGACTTACCTGCTGGACCAAACATAGAGAATTCGGATGCTATTATAATTGTAGAAGGGCGTGCAGATGTGTTAAATTTACTCAAATATGGAATTAAAAACACAATTGCCGTAGAAGGCACGAATATATCGCCGATAATAGGTAAATTGAGCAAGAGGAAGACAGTTACCGCTTTCGTAGACGGTGACAGAGGTGGCGACCTCATATTGAAGGAACTTTTACAAATTGGTGATGTAGATTATGTCGCTGCGACTCCAGAAGGTAGAAGCGTGGAAGACATGACGTATAAGGAAATAACGAAATCGTTACATAACAAGACGTCAGTAGAGCAGCAGGGCTATACTAAGCGTGAACCCGCGCCAACACGAGTAATACAAAGAAAGAAAACCAAGGAAGTGAGAGACGTGAAAGAGGCGAAGTTAAGCTCCAACCCATTTAAAACTGACCTGGATGAGCTCGAAGGTACGTTTAAAGCTAGACTGTTGGATAAGGATAAGAAGATAGTAAAGGAGACAACCGTGAGGGATCTCGCAAAGGAATTGAAAGAGCTAACAGGAAATGCAAATAGTGTAGTCTTTGATGGCGTAATCACGCAGAGGATAGTGGACCTTGCGAAAGAGAAGGAGTTGGAATACGTAGTGGGGCTAAAAATGGGCGATGTAGTAAAAAGGCCGGCATCATTAAAGATTCTGACAGCCGAGTCAGCCTGACCTGAGAGAGGCAAAAAGAAGTCGTAGGTTAGAGCTTTGTACTCTAACCTCTTATTTATCTTTATCTATCTAATGTAGCCCAGCTCTTCCTCTCGCATTCTTGGAACTTGAGCTTGTTCCATCTCTTTCAAGCGTTCGATGACCTTTTCCATTTCCTCTGCTCGGTCTTTCAAATCCTGCATGTTTATAACATTTTTGAGATTTAATGCACGACAGAGGATTTTTAGAACCGCCTGGGCGCTTTTAGGATCCACTAAATACCCTGACGTAAGGCCTAACAAACACACTGCCGGGATACCTCTCATCTTTCCAAGACCTAACAAAAGTCCCGATGCCCCTACGATACTCCCGCCTGGCTCATCGTCCCGGAATTCCACGCCATAGCCCTTCATCTCATCCACAAGTCCTACCTCATTCACTGATCCAAGCACTGTCTGTTTCTCTACAAGCTGACCTATGCCATATCCACCCAGAGTGTATATGCGCGAAACATCATACTGTTGTGCAATGTCAAGAAGCCGCTCGGAGATAAGATAATGGCCCTCGTTCGTAACGCTCTGTTGGTCACCATTGACTATTAACAGATCACCAAGCTCCTTTGATTTCCATGCATAGATCTCGATTTTACATAAACGGACTGTTCCATCGCCATTCACCAACACTTGTGGTGGAAAATGCCGAGAGTATATCTCCACAATCTTCTCAGCATTCAACTCCTGTATCATGTGCTCCGCAACCAATTTCCCTACGTTTCCCACTCCTGGAAGCCCTTCTATCATCACTGGCTTGTTCAATTCCACCTTTTTTAGCTCATGTACTTCTATCTCTTCCATATTTCATCATCCTTCTATATTTCCCATAAGGGTCTTTAGGAGAGAATCTTGGGGGCATGGGATTCATTGTCCTTTGCCCACACCTCGCACATACCTCCTTCAACGTATACGCCCCACATACCCCACATTTCCTCAACTTCGACTTCATAAAACTTCCCTTTTTTAAAAAAGAAGAGTTCATCAATGGTAAATCTATTCTCTCATTAAGGCAGATTCCGGTAAAACGCACCTTGTCCTCCGTTTTTCTTTAATGCTTCAATAGCTGTGTCCGCAGCATCACTTAAGACGCTTTCCGCCTCCTTATAATTGGATGCGATGACTCTTATCTTATATCTTGGTGCACCTATGTAGAAGCATTCTACCTTTGTGCTTTCCTCTCCTTCCATCCTCTCCTTCGCTTCATCCTCTACATTAAGCAACGCTTTTTTTATTCTTTCTACACCATCATACAGGGGACACGTCAGCTCCACATATCCGACTATCTGCACGGAAGGCAGTTTAACATTAGTGACAGCCACAAGGTGTATTGCATCCGCGTGTTCCTCTTCTATCCCACGAGAAATCAGTGCTCCCTTGCCGACCTTTACAACATCCTCAAAAGCATCGTACAGACTACCATAAGTATCGAATAATTTCTGCTCTATCTCAGCGAGCTCTTCGCTGCTGATTTCGAGTGGGGGATTTGTGAGTGCGAGAGAAAGCCACTTCTTCGCCTTTTTCTCGTTCTTCCACTCCTTTATCTTCTCCCTTTTTTGCCCTTCATTTACCGCCTTTAGTGATAAATCTATATGCCCCCTCCGAGCATCCACAAATAGCACTTTGCAGACCACTTTTTGCTCTTCTCTTACGTAATCCCTCAGATGTTTCACCCAACCGGAGGCGACCTCAGATATATGTATGAGTCCTTCTTTTCCACCATATTCCACAACTGAGACAAAGGCACCAAAACTCTTAAGCTCTTTTACCGCGCAAATTACTAATTCGCCCTTCTCCGGCCATTCATCGCGCCCCATCTAATCAAGGACCTCTATCACTTTGCTTTTTATCTCCGCTTTACCGCCTCTTGGCTCAACTAAGGTTCTTCCACAGACATTACATTGTACCGTCGTAGCTGCATGATCAAATACAACCTGCTCATTCTCACAATCTGTGCATTTCACCTTCAAAAATTTACTTTGTGTTTTTCCCTCTCTCCTCATAACCATACCCTCCTTTTACTAAAAACAGACCTTTTTCTTTGATAAGACATTTATGTTCATTCCACGAAATCGAGTTTGGCTACCCTAAAGCCTTTCCTTTGATGCGATTTCTTGCAGTCCTTGCACTTATATCGGAGAAAAACCTTCTTCGTTGGCTTATCTCCGCCCGGGACCTTTGAGAATTTACCACTGTTACCTATGCCCGACCTACGTTTCTTCTGCCTTACTATCCACTTCAAGGAAGAAGCTCTCCCCTTTTTCACCTTTTCCACTTCGTGCATCGTATGCTTCCCACAAAAGGGACAATAAATCCGCATGCGCTTTGGCATCTTCATTTTCCTACCCCCATTTTCTTCGCTTCACCACTGAATCGCACTGCAACCCCTCGCTTACATAATATCTCGGCGTTTGTCTTTGGCAGCATAATAACATCTTCTTTTTTTATTTTATAAATTCTTCCATCAGTACCCATAAAAGTAGGTATGTCTTCTAAGACCCTAACTATCTGCAGTTCTTCATTTCCTGCTTTTGTAGAACTTGCTTCAACTTCTTTAAAGATAGACCCCACAATTACCTCATCCACCTTTTCGCTTCCACCTTCGCTTTTTTCTTTATTCCCTTTGTCGCCCAATATCAACGCAAATATTCGCGCTTTTCCTTCCTCTACATGACCTTTAACGCCCGCAAATATCGATTCCTCTTCCGCTAACATACCTTTAGGAACTGCTTTTATGCCCGAACTGGCAAGCTTTACTATCTTTCCTATACGCCTTCGGATTATGTCCTCCGCCTTCATACGTACATTCCTTATCTCGTCTTCCACAAGCTCCCCTCGCCTTTCATCCACTTCCCCTTTCTCATTCTTCAACTGCTGTATGTATTCACGCACTTCATCACAGAAGTTTTCCGGTAATTCTTGCAGTGATGCCGTATTTCTCTCCTTATGCAGGATTTCCCAGAGCTTTTCTATGTCCATACACTCAATTTTTCTTTTTACTTTACTAAAGAACTAGTTTCTTTGGTAAAGCTTTCTTTCCTAAAGAAAGGTTTATAGTTTTTTAAAAAAAAAATTGCGAAGCAAAATATTCACTTAATTTCCGCAACTCCTCTACACATAAAATAAAGCGCAGCATGCTCCGGCATCGAGACAACTTCGCCTTCTTCCACCTCATAGCTTTCGCCTTTCATCGTTATCGATGAGTTTCGAGCAACTCTTATCTCTACTGGCGAATTACCAAATGCAACTGCATCCTCTAAGGGGTCAAAGTCATCAAAAGTTTCTATACTTAATGGCTTTACCTGCAAACTCGATTTGCCATGTAACGAAGTAGGCAGCCGGATAAGCCGTTTTATGTCTGCTGTGACCGGCGCGTCAGGTTTATCGGCATAAGCCGAGTATTTAGCCTCCGAACTTTTTGATAGGCCTTGCCAGATGGAATCAGAGAAGTGTGGTATTTGCCCTTTCTCTATCCTACTCATCACTGTTTCATCATTTGCAATTCGTAATATCTCTTTTGCTTTCTTCTTTTCCTTCGCCCCAACACTCTTTACCACTTTGATAGCTTGTTTTTCTTCCATCGCCGCTATTTCGTGCAGAAACGCTATTAATCCTTTAAGAACCCGTTTTCCCCAGCCCTCGGGAATCAACCTCAAGTCCTCTCTTCCGGTCTTTTTGCCGCTCTTATCTTTTGAATCAGCCACTAAAAAACTATTTATGTCCAGCCCGGTTGCCATTACATAATCAACAATCTCCCTTCGCTCTCTGCTTCCAAGCCCTCTTACTTGTTCTGTTTCTATATGTATGTGGTAGCCCCGCGAGCCTGAAAATACCAGCTCTATCGTATTTTCCGGGAATCCGAAATCGTTGAGCAGGAAGTCAATCAGTTTCCGCGTTTCTTCTTTTACTGACTTTAATATGTCCTCATAAGAATAACTCTGGAACTCCGCTTCGCCTATGACATGGTCTGCATCGAGGTCAAAAATTAGGTCAGCGCCGAGCCAATCTTTATCTGCCATCTTCGCCGTAGGATATTTGTATATTGCTGTTGAGAAGTAGGCATGAGCAGGGGCATTTTCCCGGAGGTAATGCACTAACTCCTCCTCGGTTGCAAAGGCTTTGTGCCGCCGCATCACGAGTTTCGCCGGGTAATAGTGGTCAAAGAGAACAAAACCCCACTCCCGCATCCATAAATCCGTTGGGATTTCTACTTTTACCCGCCTATAATAGTCACCAAATTTGGCCGTCACGAATTTTTTTGTCTTCTCATTCATTTTGTAAAATCTCGTGGTTTTTTATTGTATCTGAATAAAGTATAGCTTCTACCTATTTAGGACGCAGATTTACACGGATTTAATTTTTTCCGTGTTAATTAATCTGCGTTAATCAGTGTCAATAATTTATTTTCTTGTTCGCTATTTTTTACCAAAGAAATCTTCAAAAAAAGGTATAGTAAAAAGGGAAAGAAAGAGGGAACATGATAAGCATAACGATACCAAAAGGAAGTTTAGAAGCGCAAACGCTGTTGCTATTCAAGCAGGCCGACCTGGAAATAAAAGTGACGAGTAGAGAATACAGCCCGAAGATAGAAGACCCGCGGATAGATATTGTAAAGATATTGAGACCGCAGGAGATACCGGAATACGTGGAGAAAGGGTACTTTGACGTTGGCATAACCGGTAAGGATTGGATAGAGGAACGGGGTGCGGACGTAGTGGAAATAGCGGACTTGAGTTATAGCAAAGCAGCGGAGAAAGAAAGCACAGTAAATATCGTCCTGGCTGTGCAAGCCGACCGAGCGGATATAAAAGAGGCAAGTGATATACCGCCGCAGAGTGAAATAAGCACTGAATATCCAAACCTCACAAAATCGTTCTTTGACAAGCTTGGTATTCCAGTCCAGATATTCTTCTCTTACGGTGCGACCGAAGCGAAAGACATGATGGACTGCATAGTCGAACTCACGGAGACTGGCGAGACCCTAAGAAAGAACAACTGGCGGATAATAGACACGATACTGGAATCTTCTACCAAGTTGATAGTGAATAAGGACTCGTGGAATGATGCGGTAAAAAGGAAGGAGATAGAAGAGATAAGAACCTTGCTTGCGGGCGTGATAGAAGCAAGAGGAAAGGTATTGCTCAGCATGAATGTTGCGGAAGATAATTTGGCGGCTGTTGTGTCCGCGCTACCGGCAATGAAAAGACCCACTATATCGCAACTTTATGATTCCGAGCCCCGATATTATGCGGTGGAGACGGTAGTGAGCAAGCGTGATGTGAATATCCTAATACCTGAGTTGAAGAGCATGGGCGCTGAGGACATTATAGAGATAGATATAACCAAGATAGTGAAGTGATAGGCGTCCAATATCACTTCCCCAAATCTTTCGCCTGCATACCTGTATCAATTGGCAGACGTCCAATCCCTTTTTGACCACAAAATCAACTTCGCGGCCTTTATAAGTTCCAGTCGGTAAGTAGCTCAAAGAGTTCGTCTTTTCGCATTTGGGGTGCCTTTCGTTATCTATTTATCTTATTCGCTTCTATATAAATCTCTTCCAAATTTAATCTATATAAAGCTCAAAAATGGAGGTGTTTGAACTACATGTGGATTGAAATTAGATTGGATTTGGTGCAGCAGTTGCAATCATGCAAACAGTTACGGGAACTCACAAATAACAATTTACCAGAACGGTATGTATCATTTTCCAAGGATTTTTAAGACACAGATTAACGCTGATTAACACAGATTTAAAGTAGTGCAATAATTGATTTTTTAATTTCGATTCTATGAACCCGTAAAAAGTTAATAATTTTTTGGGACAGTAGCGTCTGTGTAAATCTGTGTAAATCTGTGTCTAAAATTTGGCTACAAATATTTATTTTTGTGTGCTCGCTAAAGCAACAAACATTTATATTACTCTGCGTTAATCTGATAATGTCAAGCTGAAATCAGTATTATACGGTGGTGAGAGGGAAATCACATTAGAACCGAAGACCAGGAAACGTACATTCGCATGCGCAGCAGCTATTTTAATGGTTATTGCCGCCTTAACGCTATTCTCCGGCTGCGTTGAAGAAGATGGAGATCGTCAACTCGACCTCGGGGAGCCGATGAAAAAGGTAAATCATTATGTAGGCACAGAAGGCTTCAACGTAGATGTAGATGATATATTTGGAGAAAAAAGCATATATTACCTGGCAGAGCAAGAGACAGGTGCAAAATCCTCTGGTATGGAATTTAAGCCATGTGCGGAAGTTGTAGAAGAAACATATCTTGGCGAGGACGGTGCCGAGATAAAAAAATACAAAATCGGCAATAAGCGTTATGATGAGCAGGAAATCAAAAAATCAGGCATAAATATAGAAGATTCGTATCTCCCTAAAGACAAAATCCCCCTGATGATAAAAAAACTCCCTGACGGCACTTACGATCTTTCCGACCTGACAAAATCCACCGAGGCTGTTGGCTGGGAGCATATAACCAAGACAGGCTATTTCCCGGGATCAGATAAAAACCCAAAAGCAAACGATAACATCATAGGCAACAACGGTAGAAAGCCCGAGTTGCGCAATGAGCTAACTCCCGCTCCTGACGGCGAAGGTCTCAACTATATTATGTTTTTTAATAAGGCCTATCTGGATGAGTATAAAGAATTGGCTCTCTATGGAATGCCCCCAGGAGAGAAATTGCCAGATAAGAATGAATTCCGGTGGGTGAATAAAGTGAGGTTGAAAGAACCAATACAAGCATACAAAGAATTATTCGGCGGAGATTTATGCTATACCGACTCAACTATTTATCCCGATTGCACTGACGCACTAATAGCGGGTTCTCCTGGCTGCGAATGCGGTACAATTATCCAAAAAAAAGCAGCATAACATCTCTTACTGGTCAATTATCCCGTTCGGCCACTTGTCCCCGGCCATTGTCCCTGCAAGCAGCCATGCCCCCGCAGCTGACACGGCAGTGGTCGTCGCGCAGTACGCAGCTATTGACCCTGGTCCCGAGGGTGACGCAAGTATCCCGACAGCAACTCCAAGAGTGACTTCTCCTGCAATAAGGCCACTTCTGTCCTGCTTGCTTTGTCCCATTTTCTCTCGTAGCAGAAATTCGGCTTATAGTCACTATACCCCTCTGCCTTGATTTTTATGCAGTCCACAGTCTTATCAGGCCCCTCCCAGAATGCCCACCAGTCGCCCTTGACGCAGCTCTTGTAAGGCGTACTCTGGCCGTAGTTGTTCTCATACCGGTCTATCACAGATAACTTATAATGATTATTCTCTCGTGAAAATCTGTGTAATCTTGTGGTCTTAACCCTGCAGCCTTTTATATATTTCAAGCACGATTATAATAATCATGATCAAACAAAATTCGTTGATCGAGAACGCGAGCTGAAGATACTTAAAGATGCATACAATTCTGACAGGGCTGAGTTCATAATTTTATATGGCCGCAGAAGAATCGGCAAGACAGAACTGTTAAAACAGTCAAAACAAGAAGAAAAATTCGTTTACTTCTTTGTTGAAGAAGCGCTGGAAGAAGAGAATTTGAACACATTCAAGGATATAGTTGCCGGATTCTTATCCAATCCCTTAATCGCGAAGGCCGAATTATCATGGACGGATTTATTCACAGAGCTTGCAAAAATAGACAATTTGGTTTTGATTTTCGATGAATTCCCAAACCTCGTAAAGAAGAATAAACGATTTTTATCGCAATTCCAAAAGATCTGGGACGAGTTGCTGGTTAATACGACAATCAAATTAGTTGTCTGCGGCTCATCTATTTCATTGATGGAGACCCATCTTTTGGGTTATCAATCGCCGCTGTATGGTAGACGAACCGGTCAAATATTGCTGCCACCACTTAAATATTATCACCTAAAGGAGTTCATTGAACTTCCGGTTGATGATATTATCAAGATATATGGCATAACAGACGGAATACCATATTACATTCTGGACGCTGCGTACAGGCTAAAGAATAACGAGCAATTAGAAGATATTTTCATGCCGGGCCGGATATTATTTGAAGAAGCGGAAATCCTGATAAAATACGAATTGCGTGATCCGACAAGATATTATAAGATACTCAAGGCTATTTCGTTCGGCTATACCAAATTCGGCGATATTGCTACATATACGGGTTTCAGTACGAGCATAGTCTCCCAATATCTGAGCAATCTAATAAAATTGCATATTATTGAATATACGTATCCGCTTGGAGAAAGGAAGGAGAAAGCACGAAATAGGCGATATACCTTCGCGGACAATTACTTCCAGTTCTATTTCAGATTTATTTATCCGCACAAATCAGAACTCTTAGAAACAGGACGTATAACTAATTTCGGTGCAAAATTCAATCAGTATATGGGCACGGTATTTGAAAAAGTCTGCAAGCAATTTCTTCTTCTAAACCGTGATAGACTGCCGTTTACATTCACAAAATTAGGCCGCTGGTGGCATAAAGATAAAGAAATAGACGTTGTTGCTCTGAACGAAGAAAGCAAAGAGATCGGATTCTTTGAATGCAAATACAGTAGCCTGAAGTTTAAGGACGCTTTAGACATCATTGCCGAACTGAAAAATAAGAGCAGATATGTTGACTGGAATCGAAACAAACACAAAGAGCATTTTGGTCTGATTGCAAAGAAGATCGACGGTAAAGCGAGACTCAGAAAAGAAGGCTATTTTGTATTCGATTTTGATGACTTTTAGGCAGGACCATGTATCTGCTAAAAAGTCAGTAGAATTTTAAGCAGACAATGCAAAATGCAAAATGTAAAATGCAAAGTTCATTAAATAGCAATAATGGATGTTTTAGAGCGAAAATAGCGCTTTCCCGCCAAGACCGCATATTTTGCATTTTTATATTTGCACTTTTCTGCATTTTGCAATACACCAAAAACTTTATATAACCCAAATTAGGATAATATCTATTATATTACCAACACAAATAGAAAAGAGGTGAACTATGAAATTCATAAACCGTAAAAACGAGTTGGATGCAATCAAAACGAAATTAAACGGGCCTGATTTGGATTTATATGTCATCTACGGACGGAGAAGAATAGGAAAGACAACGCTTGCACTTGCCAGTGTAAAAGGCAAGGAATATATCTATTATCTTGCAACCGAAGAGAACAATCTCAAAAAGCTCAAAGACGTTGCTTCTCGGGTGCAACCCCGAATAAAATATGTGGAGGCGGATCTGGAAGCCATATTCAATTTCTTGAAAGACAAGATAATAATTATTGATGAATTTCCAAACCTGATAAAAGAGAACCCGAAAGTCGTTTCCGAACTCCAGAGGATAGTAGATGTCCTTCTTGCAAATACAAAGACGAAATTAATACTACTTGGCTCGTCCATATCAATGATGGAAAGTCAGGTTTTGAGCTATCACGCACCCTTGTATGGCAGAAAAACGGGGCAGTTGAAATTGAGCGCTATGAAATTCGCGGAATTAACCGACTTTTTCCCGGGTTCTACAACAGAAGAACGTATAGAAATATACGGCTTTTCTGATGGCATCCCCTACTATCTTACGAAGATAAATTACCCGTTCTGGGAATGGCTGGATGCTGAGCTGAAGATGGTAGACACATTTTTAAAATCTGAGATTGATTTCATCATGAAATATGAGTTTAGTGATGTGAAGACATATAAGAAGATATTAGGTGCTATTGCTTTGGGCCATACGAAATTAGGTGAAATTAGAGATCATATCGGCGCTAAAGGCACAGATATAAGCCCATATCTTAGAAACCTGATAGATGTAGAGCTTGTAGAAAGGAAGACGCCATTGATAGATACTGTTAAGTCAAGAAGAGGCCGGTATTATATCAGCGATAATTTCGTCAATTTCTGGTTCCGGTTCATTAATCCGAACATAACATTTATAGAAGAGGCGATTTTTTCGGCTACTGAAATTAAGGCCGTGTATAACCGCTATCTCGGACACGTGTTTGAAAATGTCTGCCGCGAATTTTTAATTGAAAAACGGGACAGTTTACCCTTTAGAATCCAGAAAATCGGTGGGCTGTGGGGCGCAATCCCGAAACACGAAAAGGGTAGGAATCAGTATGAGATAGATATTGTCACTCTGAACGAAGAAAGCAAGGAGATCGGATTCTTTGAATGCAAATACAGTAGCCTTAAGTTTAAGGACGCTTTGGCTATCATTGCGGAACTGAAAAATAAGAGCGGATATGTTGACTGGAATCTAAACAAAAGAAAAGAGTATTTTGGCGTGATTGCGAAGAAGATCGAGGGTAAAGAGAGACTCAGAAAAGAAGGCTATATCGTATTCGATTTTGATGACTTTTAGATTATGGATAGAGAACCTGATACCTAACACCTAATCCTCTCTGCGAACTCAGCGTTCTCTGCGGTAATGTCAGGTAAATCTTCATTTGTGTGTTCCCTTATGGGCCCACGGGATATTGAGCAGTTACAACCCGCTCATATCGCTCTTCTTCCCCCAGCACCTTCGTCGCATCTATTCCGAGCTTCGATGTCAGCCCATTTAAAGTAGAAGGGTCAAGTGAAGAACCCTTTGCTTTTGGTATCAACACCACATCTTCATCCCATCGAACCCGAGTCGCTATTGCATACTCCACATCATTAGGGTTAAATATATCTATATCGTCATCCACAACGACAACGCGTTTTAGGCTGGGATGAGCGGCAAAAGAAGCGATAACTGCATTCTTTGCCTCGCCCTCTTTTTCCTTCTTTATCTGCACTACCGCATGTAAATAGCAGCATCCGCCATCTGTCAAGAAGACGTTCTTCACTCGTGCCATACGCTCAACCGCTCTAAAGATCAAAGGTTCGTAAGGCACGCCCATAAGCAGCTTGTGCTCCGCACCTGAAGGCAGGATAGCATGATAAATCGGATCTCTTTTGTGATACATCCGTGTAAGTGTGACAACCGGCTCCTGCCTTACTTTGTCATAGGTGCCGGTAATATCCAAAAACGGGCCTTCTTTTGCACGTTCGTCACCTATGAACCCCTCAAAGGCGATTTCAGCATGAGGTATCGCCACACCGTTATCTAATTTGAAAAGCTCTATCGGTTCGCTTTTCAATGCAGAGGCATATTCAAATTCCTTGCCCGGTGGCACTCTTGTCGCTGCGGCCAAAAGGATAAGAGGATCCACTCCGATTGCTATTCCTACTTTCAATTCCTCGCCTCGTTCTATCGCTTCACGATGCATCATATACAAGTGCCGGGAAGGGACAAGCCTCGCGGCTAATCGTTTATCGTCTAATACCATCATCCGGTGAAAAGATGCATTTCTCACGCCATCTAATTCCGCAACTACTACACCACTCGTGATATAAGCGCCGCCATCTCTACTGAAATATGTTAATATCGGTAACTCGCCCAAATCCGGCTCTTTAACCACTTCTCTCGTCGGTGAATCCGCTACTATGTTCACCGTGCCGCCCTCGCCCCCTTCAGGTATTTTAGCCATGAATTGCACTGTCTTTGCAGTTGTTGTACCAAGTAACTCAGCCAGTGTGTTTCGCCCGCCAACTAAGTTCATTATGACTTTATGCGAACCGTCAACAGCGTGGAAAAGAACCGGCTGACCTTTTTGCTCATGCGCTGCACATATAGATGCCACCTCGTATTTTGATGACACTGCCTCCCCTATTTCTATTACCTTTCCTTCTCGCGCTAATATATCTATGAACTGTCTCATTTTTCGTATACCTTATATCATATCTTGTAGCCTTAGGGGCCTTATTTATACTTCATAAAAAACTTTGGGTTACTTCACATAACCGCTTTGTGGCTTCTTTGATGTCTTTTGCAGCGTATATCGCCCTACCTACGATCGCATAGCTCGGGAAATGCTTTACCGTTTCAAATGCCGCTACTATATCGCCACCCTGGTGTTCTTTACCTATTCCAGGAAAGAGAAAATTCGGCTCTTTTAGTTCCTGTTCTAATAATGTGCAGTACTCCCTCATCTTTTCTATTTTGGTCCCGGGAATTACGAAATGCTCAACCCCTAATTTTGCAGCGTCCATATACATTCTCTTTGGTGCATCATCGGCGATATAACCGCCTTCACTTCGTAGATATTTGCTGTGTGTCATCTCACCACCAACTATCGGCGTTAAGCCGAACTTAAAACAGCCCTTAACCTTTTCCTTTAGCTTTTCTGTTCCTACACCAATAACGGCTGCTTTTAAAGTTTCCGGTCCCGCTTCCGGGAATATTATGACCGAACTTATCCCCGCATCCTTACAAACCGCTAATATGTCACCACCACATATTTCGGGGATGTCTGACCCTAATTTCTGGTGGTCGTAGATTATCGGAAGATCGGTATATGATAAAATCGTTTCACATATATGGGGTAATCCATAGTTCAATGCTAATATAGCCCCTACTTTATAACCCACTACACCCTCTATGTTGCTTGTCTCTTCTACTATCCGCTTTAACTCGCCTATATCTTTCACATCACAAGCAGGCATAATCCCATATCTTGACTTGAAGAGTTGCATTTTATCTTAAATAAATAATCCATACCGGTTTATAAAATTTCCCTTTTTATGAAAATCCGTGTAATCTTGTGGTTTCATGGTGCCAGCCACCCGTGTATAAACATAACGATCAAATAAATAGCGAAGAAGAGAAGCACTATCATCACTCCGGCACCTATGCTTAATTTCTCCATCGGCTCGTCCACAAGTTGCGGCTTCTCTTCTTTCAGATCACGCTCTTGTCCATTATCTTCAGAACCAAACGGGTTCCGCAACTTTGTGCATGTCGCTGTTATCAACACGATAGAAGCAGCCGCGGGATTCCTACTGAACCAAACGGCGGAATCTGTGAGCCTATGTACGCCACTGTCCATAGCATTCGCAAAAGCCGTCAGCGGTTTCTCGCAGAACCATATAATACCTCTTCCTGCCTTCCGGTATATGTAATCTATATCATACGTTATCCGCTCATGTGGCATAATCAGTACTCTAAATGCGAAGAACATAAACGCGGTCATCGCCAGTAACTCCAACGTGCCTACTGTATGTGCAAGAGCGAACGCATCGTAGTGTAATGCAACCGCTTTATAAGGTAGAATTTCATATAGCATCTTCGGATACACACCAAAGGCAACGCAGAGGAACGCTACAACGCACATTGGAATAAGCATAAATATTGGCGCTTCCTTTGCTTCTATCTCATCATTTCTCCTGAAAAAGGTGAAATAAGTGAGTTTTAAAAACGACAAGAAAGTACCTATCGAGCCCAACATCAAAACGAGTGCAAGAATATGCATATGTGACAGTTCCGCAGCGTGTATTATCATCCCTTTACTTACGTATCCATTAAACCCAACAACACCCGAAATAGAGAGAGCTGCTATTATGCACGTTATCGTCGTTACCGGCATCTTCCTCGCCAGTCCACCAAGATCTGTGAGGTTTCTCCTGCCTGTTGAATATATCACTGCACCCATACACATAAACAGAAGCGCCTTATACAGGATATGGTTGAAAACATGGGCAATACCTCCGTTTATCCCTATGTACGTGCCTATTCCCACTCCCGCCACCATGTAGCCCACCTGAGATATGATATGATAAGAGAGAAGTTTCCGCACGTCATTCTGCAGCAGTGCAAATACAACTCCGTATACACACATCAAGCCGCCTATGTATGCTATAAATGGGATTCCATCACCGAAGAATAGCGAAAGTTTTGCACCCGGAAAAGTCCTCGCAAGCACATATACGCCCGTCTTTGTCGTAAATACACACATGAATACTGCACCCGCGAGTGTTGCCTTCGGATATGAATCCGGCAGCCAGGTATGCAGAAATATGAATGCCGTGTTCACGCCTATTCCAATAAGCAGGAGGAAATACCCTATGCCCATTTCCACCGGGAAATGCCCTATGCCCAAAGCTCCCGGTACTAGCGAGATAGCGCCTGTGCTCATGTAATTTATTATTATCCCCGCGAGAAGGGCACATCCACCGAACAAATGAAACAGGATATATCGCATCCCCGCGTTCGTTGCCCGCTCTGTCCGGGTGTACCAGATCAACCCGAGTGAAGCGAACGCCATTATCTCCCAGAAGATATAGAGCGTAAAGAAGTCGCCGGCAAATACCGCGCCCATCGCGCTTCCTAAATATAACAAGCCACACATAAGCTCGCCATTCTCTTTTACTATGTCTAACGAATATAATATCGCAGCAGCGCCTATTATGGCAAATATATAGCCCATTATCAGGCTCAATCGGTCAACATATAAGAATGTCAGATCTAATCCAGGTAGAACTGCGAATACCCAACCTACGTGTTGTTCTAATACTACCACACCGATTAACCCCACCACCGCTAAGAGAATAAGATAAACCTTCCTCGCGCTGCCCTTACCGAACAGTGGTAATAACGCAGCCCCGAGGAAATAAATGATAAAAGGCGGTATATTTGCAATACTACTAATATCAATCATCTTGCTGCCCCTCCCTTTGTATTAGCGACAATATCTGCATCGCTACCAGAAATAATCCAACGCCTACCATACCGAATACGAGATAGAAACCCATAATATGTTCATCATACATAAATAATACCAAGGCTACACCCAATACTACCGCTATTCCTACCAGCACTATTTTTAGTATCTTCCCGATCATTGCTGTCACCAATACAACGTAATTTACCACGTTTTATAAGTTTTACCAAGAAATCTATGCTGATGCATAGGTATCTTCATATGTAAGTGTATAGATAGGGGAGGTTTGCAAGTATCCGCTCATAATTCGGTGGAAGGGGGAAGGTTCTGAAAGCCGATAGTATGTCGCCTTTTCTCGCTCTACCTTCTCCACAACGCCTTGTTTGAGCAGAGAATTCCCTGCATCGAACCTGTTCCCCATCCCCCTCAGCCCACCTAGGATATTTGTAGGGTCTATCCCGGTGTTTCTGGAAATCTCCGCAGGATACGAAGCATTTGGATAGATCTTATAGAGATACATTGCGATTTCCGTCCTTACTCGGCTCCTTCTGAGAGAACGCAAGACCTCCTCAAATTGTACTTCCTCGCTCATCCCTCGCTCTTCCCCTGCTGTTTTTCGCGTGCATCAAATAAATTCTTCTTCTGCATCTTTTTCCTACCACCTTTTATTATTGCCGTTTTGGCATAATAAAGAAAAATTTTGAGCATTTTCCAACTTCACTTGTAGCCCATACTATCCCGCCATGTAACTATACTAAATAAACGCTCAAAAAGAACAAAAAAATCGAAAGATATTTATATACCCTTCTCACATTCAAAGCTTATAAAGTAAGAAATAAATAAGGGATAGGTGTTTCAAGATAAAGATGGGCACATCGAAAACGCTCGCAGAGATAATGATGGATTGGCGCACTCTGGCAGTGATAGCGCTTGTGACGATTGGATGGCGAACTTATGTAAGTATTGATGGTACGATAGCGCTTTGGGAAAGTGTCTGCTCAGGTGTTGTTCTCATGATATTTGGCTGGGGTATCTTTGGTTATCTCTATGCCATGTCTAAGCGAGATACAAGCTGGCTAATATCAAATAAGCTAGCTCAGGGGCTCGCCATTAGCACAGGTGTCTTAAATCTTTATGTTCTTATTTACTACGGGATGAGATGGCCGAGATTAATGGCGGGAATGGAAGCTTATGTAGAAGCCTATATGCCGCAGGATTACCTTCTCCGGAGCTTGAGATACGCCATGTTAGTGCTGGCGTATTGTGGTATTATCTGGGCGACCGGGCATCTAAAGAAGATGCACGATAATTACATGTTGATAACAGAAGATATGCCGGAGGTGCAAAGGAAGGGTGCGGCAGAGACAATGTTCAGGGTAATTACCGATGAACGAACAGTAATCGTGATATTGGGTGTGGTGTTTTTATGGCGCGCCGTCATAAGTCTTGACGGACAGATAGAGCTCTGGGAGAGTATGTGCTCAGGTATTGCTCTTTCCATGTTGGGTTGGGTTCTCTTCGGGTACATAAGTTCATTGGCAGTGAGAACAACCAGACCAAGCGTAGCAAAGATATATCAAGGGTTTGCCTTTGCTATATTCGCTGTAGACGTATATGTTCTCGTTTACTATGGTATGAGGTGGTATACCTTACTACAGTTGTATCCAGCTACGGAGGAAGCTATAATGCCAATGGCTTATGTCTTTAGAGATATAAGATATTTTGTGTTGGCGATATTTTTCTGCGTAACCATAGTCTTTTCCAAGTATCTGGAAAAAGCCTCTGGTGAGTGTGAGTACTTGACAAAGAAAGAGGCATGAGGTAGAGAATACCCCTTCCTTGACATCCGGGAATTTAGTTTGTAATAATAAATATTCGTACGGGTACGTGATAGGATATGTCAAGATGGACAAGAGAGAATCCATATTTAAGTTGGTAACAGACGAACGAATATTGATATTGATAGTGGGGATTGCCATTCTATGGCGAGGAGTCATAAGCTCAGATGAAACTATATCCTTCTGGGAAAGTGTATGTTCTGGTATTACGCTTATCCTAATGGGCTGGGTTATCTTTGGTTACCTGTATTCTATGTGCCAAAAACCGACTGACTGGCCAGTCACAAGTAAGATTTATCAGGGTATTGCCGTTAGCCTTCTCGTTTTAAATATCTATGTGGCTATTTACTATGGGATGCGCTGGTTCGGGATACTGCACGAAGAAGTATATATGCCGCTGGATTTTGTCTTCAGTGATGTAAGATACCTCATGTTAGTGCTGTATTACTGCGCAGTATTATGGACAACGAGGTACTTAAAGGGGATGCGGGATAAGTACCGATTGCTAATCAAAGAAAGACCGAAGAGGCACGACACAACATGTATGAAAAGATATGTAGTATGGGTGATAATGCATGAACGGACATTAACAGTGATAGTGGTAGCAGCGATTTTATGGCGGATCGCTATAAGCGTTGACCATACCATAACATTTAGGGAAAGTGCAATCTCATGTGTTACCCTGCTCATATTGGGCTGGTTTCTCTTCGGTTATATATGCGCATTGTCCGTGAAAGCAAAACGCAAGATAGAACTGACTAGGGTCATCCAGGGGATTGCCTTTGGTCTAATGGCGATAAACATTTATGCTATCTTTTACTACGGGATGAGCTGGTATGTATTAATACTAGGCATGGGTGATGTATCGGGGACTTATGTGCCTTTTGATCTCATTTTCAGAAATATACGATACATCATGTTGGTAATATTTTACTGTACTGCAATAGTGTTATCGAAGTTCTTAGATAAGGCATATACGGATTATACAGTACCAATCAATAAAAGCGCAAATTTAAATGACTAACATGCCCTTGTTGTAAAGTAGCGACATTGCATACGCCAACATACAAAATGCAAGGAAGACAAGCGCTAAGAAGATACCGGCGTAAAAGCCTACACTCTCCACGTCTACCCCGGGGCAATTCGTCTTTACGGATTCTATCGCTTTCGGATCATTAGGCTCCAAAGACATCATGAGCCTCATTGTACCCGCGGGGCATTTAAAAAAACATTTCAGTGCACCAAAGAATTTACTTCCCATTCCCTTCCTCCACCTCTTTTATCTCTTTTGGGGACGTCATCTTCATCTCCTTTTCATCTCGATAGTAACGCTGTCTTCATATACACAACTTATACCTTATAAAGGTTTCGATATTTGTCGCTTGGCTTTGGGAGAGTATGTGTTCGGGTATAGCTCTTTTCATAATGGGCTGGTCTATCTTTGCGTACATATATTTAATGAGCAGGGGACTGAAGGGCTGGTTAAGATTGTGCAAGATTTACCAGTGGATTATGGTTAACGAAATATCTGATGGAAATGCACCGGGATTATCTATTGGTAGTTGGAAAGGAGAGCAGCAGGTGTAACTAATAAGCCTTTTGTCAAGAAAGCATAAAATCCAACTAAAATTAATTATTGACACAGATTAACACAGATTAACGCAGAAGAAATTAAATCCGTGTAAATCTGTGTAAATCTGCGTCTTAAATAGGTAGAAGTTATACTTTATCTACTAAAATATATAATTACCAATCTACAAATATATTGAATAAGTGGAGGTGATAAGATGGTAAAGGTATTTGCTCTGGTAAATGCAGAGGTTGGTAAAGCAAGAGAGGTACTGAACGTGCTCGAAAAGACCGGATTGGAAGTGTGCCCCCTGTTTGGCGAGTATGATTACATAGTGATAGCTGAAACCGAGGATCTAAAAACCGCTACTGCCACTATACTTGATAAGATTCAGGCCGTCAAGGGAGTTACCAGAACAAGGACATTGGTTGGCGCAGAGATATAGCGTAAAACCTGAAACTTTGAATAGGGGTCTTTCATGCCCCTATTAATATTTTTTTGATTTATATTGGCTTACTTCATAGTTACATATATCCATAAAATAGAAGAATAAAAGAAGAAGAGGTGATAAAGGAGAGATGAAAGTTAAGGAGATAATGAGCTTTCCAGCCATCACAGAAGATGAAGATGCTTCGGTAGCTGTAATATTGAAGCACATGGAACTGTCGCGAATAGGGGGTGTAGTGATAACAAAAGAAGGTAAACCCGTAGGGATAACCGTTGACTATGACATAGCGGCAAAAGTGATACTGAAGGATAGAAGTCCAGATGAGGTAAAAGCGAAGGAAATTATGTCATCATCTTTGATTACCGTAGGGTCAGATGCATCGGTGGAGGAAGCATGCGGACTCATGGCAAGGAAGGGCATAAGAAGGCTACCTGTGATTGAGGATGGTGAACTCGTGGGTATTATAAGTATTAGAAATATATTGACAGGAGAGTCCGTGCATGTGAGAAAATATCTATTTTGAGTATCTGCGCGATGAAAAAAGCGAAAAAAAATATAAACTAGTATATTAAAGATATATGTGTAGTAAAGAGGAAGGTGAAAGAAGAAAATGGCAGCGGAATTAATATTAGAAGCTAGAGATGTAATGACATATCCTGCTATCACTGAAGAAGGAGATGCATCGGTCGCTAAAATATTGAAAATCATGAAAATGTCGGGAATAGGCAGTGTGGTCATAACAGAAGAAAATAAACCCGTAGGAATTGTTACTGACCGTGACCTAGTGATGAAAGTTATAATGAAGGATAGAGACCCGAGTAAGCTAAAAGTGAAAGAGATAATGTCCTCCCCCTTGATGACCATTGAGGCAGATGCATCCCTTAGGCGTGCATGCAAGCTCATGGTTGAGAAGGGCATAAGAAGACTGCTTGTGATTGATGATGATGAACTTGTGGGCGTTGTAAGTATTAGGAATATAGTGACAAGAGAGCCACAGCATGTAAGAAAATATTTATTTTGATTTAATGAATTTAGCAATTGTTTAGGCTAAATCATCCGGCAAAAAAACAAAAGATATTAGCATACGTAAATCTCTAAGGTAGATAAGGAGGTGATGAAAAAAAGATGTTGTTCATAACGTGCGTAAAGGTGAATTCAGGCATGGTAGAGGAAGCGAGAAAATTCGGTGACAAGATAGTTAAAGAGCCGCCTAAAGGCGTCAAGTTCCTGCAAGTGTATCACACACTGGGCAGGTATGATGCGATATGGATTTACGAGGCGGAAGATGCAAAAGTGATTGAAGAGTTCCTTCACGATAGCCGGACTGTCGCAACAACCGAAACTTGGGTTGCATTTGCTAGGGAGATGTAGGTAAGGGATCTGTTGTCTATCCTCCATTCCCCTCTTTTTATTTTTTATTAAATAGGTAGAAGTTATACTTTATATACCATATATATATATCAAATGCTGAGGGATATGAAATCAATAAAAATTGATAAAGATATGGATTTTGAACAAAAATTGTTATTGTGCCTTTACTGGACAAACAGAAAGGCTGTAAGAACTGAAGGTTGTGCACCTTTTTTGATTAAGAAGATCGTTACAAGCGATGCAACGTATGCCCCAGAGCCCGGAAAATTCCTCAGATTATCAAATGACATTTTAAAAAATATTGAAAAGAACATGGAAGTTGGAAAAACAGTTGAATTCAAAATAAAGATAGGAGATGAGAACTTAGACATCTCTTTCCAAAACAATGTTTTTTCGGTCTCCACAAAAAGAAATAAAGAAATTGAAGAGGAAATAGTTGAAAAATTAAAGGAAGAGATAGAAAGGGAAAAGCAAAACATCTGCTCATCGTTTCCTCAACGGGTTGTAATCGATATTTAATTTAAAGCTCTCTCGTAAGTCAAGTTATGGAGTTGTTCTCAACGGCATCTGCTCTTCATTTGACTCTCGCTCTCAGTATGTCACTTGCAGACAATATCCCTACGGGAACATCATAACTTCGGCCTGGTGCCTTATGAAGTATCAATAACCTGTGGATGTTCAAATCCCTCATAATATCTGCAGCTTTCTTTATCGTCATTTCCGGGTCCATTGTCCTCACAAAGGTAGACATGACCTCTTCTGCCGTTAATTTGTCCCAATCTTTGTCAAAAACTTTGATGAGGTCAATCTCTGATATAACCCCTACCGCTTCGTTGTCTGGCGCAGTTACTACAATACCAGATATATCTTCTTTTACCACGAGCTTGGCACTTTCACTTACAGGTGTGTCAAACGGGACAGTAACAACTCCACGCGTCATTACATCTCTTACCCGCTTCTCTTTTGAGAAATCCATTTTTATCACCTTTTTTGCTTTTACTTATTTCGAAGAAGCTCAATATGTGATCGAAAATCCTAAATCATAAGCACCTAATTTCATGGTGCAAGCCACCTACCCATAAACATAGCCAACAGATATAAAGCGATGAAGACTAAAATCAGCAGCAGTGCAGTTCCTATGTTCAATCTCACCATAGGTTCTCTCTGAGGCTGCATCTTATGTATCTCTTCCAGATCTCGTTCATATTCCGCAGCCTTTTCCGGTGTAATACTCGGTTGCTCTACCTTCAGCTTCACCTCTTTACCTTTTATTCTCAGCGCGGCCACGGGATTCGTACTGATCCAGACGAAAAAAGCGGCTAGTTTCATTACATGAAAATCAATATATCGCGCAAATGTCATCAGCGGTCCTTCGCATAACCGTATGAGCCATTGTCCAGGCGGTGTTTTAAATATCGCCATCCATATTAGCCAAAACGCAACGAAAGCAAACATCAGCGGTTCATCTATTAGGATCATTTCTTACGGATGCATACCCCCTCCTATATTTAAACTAGTCATCGCTGTTTCCACAAGGTCTGACATATAAAACAGGTCGGGATAAAAGTAGAATATGATAGAACAAGTGGCTGTTATTACTATGGGCACGAGCATAAATAACGGTGCTTCCTTTAGTTTGCTTCCGCCTTCGGGCTTCTTGAAGAATGCAATATATATAATCGGGAAGAAATACATCACGTCTAGTATAGCAGCTATTAAAAGGATATAAGGGAAATACGAAATTGCTCCGCCTGCTTCTTCACAGCCATGAACAAGGAGATGATGCGATAGATAACCCGCAGTCGGCGGGAGTGCACACATACCGAGCGCGCCGATAGTGAATGTGATCAACGTCACGGGCATTACTCTACCTATGCCCGCCATATCGCTTATGTTCCTCTTACCTGATGCCACCATTATCGCGCCCGCACACATGAACAGCGTTATCTTCATGAACGCATGGAAAGGAATATGTATCATCGCACCTTCTATACCCTCCGGAGTTAATAACGCGACACCAAAGATAACCAGCGATAGCTGGTTTATTGTGGAGTATGCAAGCCTTTTCTTCAGATTGTCTTGTGCGAGAGCAAACAAATTAGCAACAATTATCGTGAAAATAGCGATAGAAATAAGTACTAATCCAAGTCCAAGTGCGTGCATCAAATCCACGCCAAATATGTAACATACGACTCGGATAATACCAAATACACCCGCCTTCACCACCGCCACGGCATGTAACAGTGCACTCACGGGCGTTGGTGCAGCCATTGCAGTAGGCAGCCACGAGTGAAAAGGCATCCACGCCGCTTTCATGAACCCCAGGAGGAATAACATGAATAGTACCACCAGAACCGCTCGCGATGCTTCAGCCGCGAGGTTTGGTATTCCGCCGTTCACAAAATCCGTCGTTCCCGAGATGTGATAGGTTATAATCAGGGCGGCTAAGAAGAATACGCCCGAGGTAAGCAAATAGGCAAGATATTTACGGCCTGCAAATAGCGCTTCCGGTGTCTGGTCATGTGCCACCAACGGATACGTTGAGACAGTCAATATCTCGTAAAATACGAACATCGTGAGCAGATTCCCGGATAGTGCTATTCCTACTGCACCGAAGATCGCCCATGCGAAACAGAAATAATAACGTGTTTGCGCATGCTCGTGCAGCGACCTCATGTAGCCTATGGAATATGAAGATACCAAAATCCACAAGAATGAGGAAGTAATGGCGAAGACAAGCCCAAAAGCATCTACGCTGAACCCGAATTCGACATTTGGGAATGCTGTGAAGAACGTACATGTAATTATATTTCCGTCTAGTATAACCGGTACCATGGAGATGACAATCAAGAACTGTATTATGCCCGCGAGCATCGTCCAACCTTCTCTTATGTTCGGCCACTTGCCAAATAGAACTATAAGTATAGATGCAATTGCCGGGCATAAAATCGCTATCACAGGGGTTAAAGATTCCACTTCCGCTATCATGATGTTGCATACTCCCCTAAACCGAAAAGAGCATTAATCTGGTCGAAGACCGGCAGAGGCATCTCTATGAGCCAGAAGATACCGACGATAATACATAGAGCTGCGAGGATTAATACCGGTATAAGCATACTAAGCGGTAATTCATCTCTCTTAACCGACTGCGAATGAATATCTTCTCCTTTCATGTACAATGTTTCTACCACGCGCCAGAAATAAACAAGGTTTAATAACGTACTGAATAGCAGAACCGCTACAAATACGATATATGCAGGGTGACCTGCGCTTGCAGCATCTAAACTGGCAAATATTATGTACACCTTTGAGACGAAGCCTACGCTCGGTGGCACACCAATCATAGATATTGCCGCTAATGTGAACCCAAAGCAGGTATAGGGCATCTTCCTTGCCAAACCCTTCAAATCCGCGATGTCCCATAACTCCGCCTTGTAAATAAAAGCACCGGCAATTAAGAACAAGCAGCCTTTCATCAATGCGTGGTTAACTATATGCATCAATGCCGGATTAAGCCCGCCCCAAAGTGGCGAGTGCGTAGATGTGGAAAGCCCAACTGCAAGCATGATATAGCCCATCTGCGAAACTGAGGAATACGCCAGCATCCTTTTCAGGTTATACTGCGCTATCGCAAGGATAGACCCTACAATTATACCTATTGCCGATAACCAACAGATAAAATCGAATATGGGTACGTAACGTGTGATGAAATCGACAGTGTAAACAGAAAAGCAGATTCTTATGAATGCATAGGTGGAGACCTCGATGATTATACCGGAAAGCAATGCGCTTATTTCTGACGGTGCAAATGAATGCGCATCCGGCAACCACACATGAAGCGGGAAAAGCGCCATCTTTATACTTAATCCCACAGTGAAGAATACAAACGCCGCTTGTACTGCCCTGTTCTCATAATAACTTGGCAATATGAGCGAGAGATCGTGCATGTTCAACGTACCCGTTATCGCGTACAGAAAACCTATCCCGAGCAAGAAGAAACAAGCGCCGATCGCACCCAATACGAGGTAAGTGAAGCTCGCCTTCAGCGCTATCTTTCCTCGCGATGCTATTAACGCATACGCGGATAAGGACGTTATCTCGATAAATACATACATGTTGAATATATCACCGGTCAGGGTTATACCGCACAGACCAGTAATAAGGAGTTGAAAAAGTGCGTAAAAGGAGACAATTTGATGCGGCAACTCGTGCTCTATGTTCCTCTTTGAATACGTGACACAGACCAGAGCTAAGAACAGAAGTAATACCAATACGTAAGCATTCAACGCATCTACGACATATTCTATACCCCAGGGAGGACTCCATCCGCCGAGCCAGTATATTATGGGTCCTTCCGTAGTGACATGCTGCAGGATAAAAAGAGACATGATAAATTGAATTAAAATGGTTGCAAAGGCGATGAAACAGCAAGATTTCTTGTTCCGCCAGCCGGCAACCAAAATAGTGAGTGACGAAAGCATGGATATTACTACTACCAGTACAGGCAAATGTTCGATACTAAGCATAAACTTTTAGTTAGCCTCCCTTCCCTTCAACACCCTTAACAACCTGGTGACTTTTACTTTAAAGAGCACCTTCATCGTAACCATCCATTATACAAAGACATGTGTACAATAGGATATATAAAGTTATCGGTTTTTTCCTTCTACATGCCGCCAGTGGCATGTCTTTCACCACATCTTTACCCTGCATTTCTCCCGCCTTCCACCTCTTTCCGCCCTACCCTTCACAGCAAGCGCAAGTATCCCGTTTATTAGTTGTCATGTATTAGTAGCCCTAAAACCTAAAACCTAAAACCTGAAACCTGAAAAAACCGAAATCTATTTATATACCTTTTATAGAAGAGTAATTGTAGTGGAGTCTTCAAGGAAAGATGGGCATGAAAGGTTTTTTTGAAAAAGTCGTATTGGATGGACGAACATTATTAGCGATATTAATTGTAGCCATCCTATGGCGGACTTACATAAGCATCGATGAGAGTATAGCCCTCTGGGAAAGTCTGTGCTCAGGTATCGCTATCATCATATTGGGCTGGGTTATCTTCGCTTACACGTGTCACATGTTTAAGGTACAGAAAGGTTGGCCAATTTCAAACTGGATTTATGAAGGTATTGCCATTAGTATGGTCTCTATAAACGTTTACGTTCTTATTTACTATGTAATGAGATGGTTTAAATTACTGCACGTAGAAGCTTATTTACCATTGGATTTCATCTTCCGGGATGTGAGATATATTGCCTTAATAGTGTTTTATTGTGCAATGTTATGGTCGCTGAAGTATGTAAATAAGATGCATGAGGGTTATATAGCGGAGTCTAAAGGGAAGGCGTTTCTGCATATCATATCTCCATATTTATACCCAACGGCAAAAAAGCTGAGAGAAATGAACGTGCGAGAATTAATAAGCACTGTGCTAACAGATGAACGGACATTATTAGTGGTAGTAGGGATAGCGTTTTTATGGCGAACCGCCATAAGTTTTGACTACAACATAACCAAAGGAGAAAGTGTCTGCTCAGGTATCGCCATTTTTGTCTTGGGTTGGCTCTTATTCACTCTTTTAGTTATCATATCAGCTAGACAGAGAGACTGGTTGGATTTGGCTAAAGTCTATCGAGGAATTATCGTTGCTGTAACAGCCATAAATATTTACATCCTTGTTTACTATGCAATGAGATGGTATAGATTATCAGAAGAGGTGGTGGAAGCCTTTGTGCCACTTGATTACATTTTCCGTGATGTAAGATTTTTCGCGGTAGTGATTTTCTATTGTGCCGCAATAGTGCTGTCAAAATTCCTAAAAAGGGCGTATGATGAATATTCATTGCTATCTGCATCTGCGGGAGTGAAGACCCGCCCGTAACGGAAATCCTAAATAAAAAAGAAAGCTTTGCCAAAGAAATATTGTTTTCTTTTAGCACAGGTTTTCTTTTGTAAA
>JAUWND010000184.1 GCA_030612835.1 Candidatus Methanophagales archaeon
ATTACACAGATTTTCACGAGAAAACAATAATAGTACTTATGTTTTAATAAACTATTGGCTATCCCATCCATATTAACCTTAATTTCTTGTGTTAATCTTGTGGAATCTCGTGGTTTTTAAGATTAGCTATACAAATACAAATTAAATATTGACACAGATTAACGCAGATTGACACAGAAGAAACTAAATCAGTGTAAATCTGCGTCCTAAATTAAATTTATAGGTAGAAGTTATACGTTATATATAAGAACAAACGACTATTTCTATTTGTTTTTGCGTATTCGCCAGGCACTAAAGTTACCCATTAAGGTAACCGTCCGAAAAAAACGAAAAGCTTTTATTCGCCAACCACTAATGGTAACTCTAAACGGTAACAATACATAACCCTGTATATGTAGCTAAGAGGAAGCGGTCGCACCTTCTTCCTGCATTTTCAAAAAAAAAATATAGGGTGCGCTCACGGGGGATTGGAAGATAAAAAAATGAGGGAAAGTAAAATGAAAAGGGAGTTAGATAAGAGACCCTACCCTCTTTGGGTGATGCTGTTTGCAATACCTAAACCAAGGTGTAAATTTTATAGATATTGCCCTTCATATCGGAAAGAGTCATATACATGTAGTAACGGTGGTGGGAACTACTGCGGTATATATCGGTATCTACAAAAGAATGGAAAACATATTTTGATACCTTTTCCACCCGCGGGGTATGCACGATAAATGCGTTACAATCTTTATTTTGTACAGTATTTAATAATTTGTGGGGGCGATTTAAATGAGCACGAGATTAAAAACCGACCGAAAAAAGGGGAAGAAGAAGAAGAAGAATAGCATTGAAGATACAGAAGCATGGAATTCTGCGGATTTTGATTATGCGGGACTGATGGCCCAGGACATGATGCCTCTTCTAGGTGCGCCTTTGACCGGGCAGGAGAGGATAGAATATTTGGATGAGATCCTCAAGGATTGCCCTGAGTATTATCCTGCATTGATTGATTTAGGGTACAGGTATATTCAAGAAGGTATGGATGAGCCAGGAAAAGTATCCATAGACAAAGGGCTACTGTCTTTAAAGACTCATTTTTCTAAGAAAAATTTGATAGATGCATATTATAATACTTGCGAGTTCTTGGAAAAGCATTTCCGTTTTGATCTGGCAATAGTATATTATAACCAGCTTATGGAACTCGAAAGCGATAAAGCGACTGTGTATGACTCCCTTAGCTATTGTTATTCTACTATGGGCGAGATCGAGAAAGCTTTTGAGACTCAACAGAAGGCATTAGAGTTATGTAATTCAAACCATAAATTTTACTGTAATATGGGCTGGGTCGAACTGATCCGAGGCAATTTGGATGCTGCAAAGATCATGCTGGAGAAATCACTTACGTTAGATCGAGAAGACGAGATTACGCTTAACAACTATGAAGCATGTAAACTAATGCTTAAGAGCAAGCGGTTGAAGAATTGGGAAGCGTATCTTCTTAGAGAAACGGATTATGAATATCTCAAGAAATTAGAGAATGAAGATGATATCGAAGAATACGAAAGACAAGTCAGGGATTATAATAGCGCTAAAGTAGAAGCGTTCAAATTCGACCTTGTACAAAATCCCAATTATACGCCCGCGGAGAAATATGATATAATCTTCTCACTTAATTACACATTCGATCTTATCAGGGAATCGTATCATAGCGACTATTTTTTCTATGATGATATAGTCGAGGTAAGAGAATATTTCAAACAGATCATGCATAGAGTCATAATAAAAACAGGCGATATTGATGCTGAAATATTTGATGGCGTATATAGAGCGCTATTGGAGTTCTATAAGTTTCTAGCAAAACGGAAAGTGGTATCGGGCTACAAATCGCTCAAGAACGAAATGATTGAATTAAAACCGGAACTTATGGAAAAGATGCTAAGATATAACGAGATACGACATAATGAGGCGTACACAAAAGAGGAGAAAGATGAGATCCGAGAGGAATTATTCGAAGGAGACGCTTTCTATCCGTTCTTATAACCACAAGATTACACAGATTTCCACGAGAAAAAGAATAATATTGGCATAGTTTCAGTACACCATTAACTAATTTATACTCCAATAATCCCAAGTTCTTGTGTTAATCTTGTGAAATCTCGTGGTTTTTTTATGTTGCTATACAAATACCAAATACTTACTTACTATTAGTTTCATACTATAATCCATAGCAATGAAATGAGTGAAGACCAGCGTGAGGCGGAGGCGCGAGAGCGTGTAATAGAAGTCAGTGTTGAGGACGAGATGACGCACTCGTATATGGATTATGCGATGAGCGTGATAGTAGGAAGAGCGCTTCCTGACGCACGAGATGGGCTGAAACCGGTGCATCGCCGTATATTGTACGGAATGCATGAGCTTGGCGTCGCGCACAATAGACCGCATAAGAAATCAGCGCGGATAGTCGGAGATGTCCTGGGCAAATACCATCCTCATGGTGACGTTGCCGTCTATGATACAATGGTGCGAATGGCACAAGATTTCTCTTATAGGTACCCATTAGTAGACGGACAGGGTAATTTCGGCAGTGTAGATGGTGATGCCGCTGCCGCAATGCGTTATACCGAAGCAAGACTGTCAAAAATAGCGGAGGAGCTACTGCTTGACCTTGAAAAGGATACCGTTGAATGGAGCCCTAATTTTGATAACTCTCTTAAGGAGCCCCAGATTTTACCCGCAAAACTGCCTAATCTGTTGATAAATGGCTCATCCGGTATCGCAGTAGGTATGGCAACAAATATGCCGCCACACAACTTGGCAGAAGTGGTAGATGGTGTAATACGAGTAATAGAGGAGCCCGAAGTGAGTATAGAAGAGCTGATGCAGATAATAAAAGCGCCTGATTTCCCCACTGGCGGTATTATCACTGGCTACGAGGGCATAAAACGTGCGTATGAAACAGGCCGAGGGAGCATAAGGATAAGGGCGAAGGCAGAGATAGAAATAAAGGGTAAAAAAGAGCAGATAGTCATAAATGAGATACCATACCAGGTAAACAAAAGTAGACTGGTAGAAGAGATAGCGGAATTTGCAAAGAAGTACAAAGTAGATAGTATTAGTGGTCTGCGAGACGAATCGGACCGTAAAGGGATGCGGATTGTAATAGAATTGAAAGCAGGCGCAAATTCTGCCATCATTTTGAACCGGCTTTATAAACATACACAATTGGAAACTACGTTTGGAGTGATCAATCTCGCTCTGGTAGATGGCGAACCACGAGTATTAACACTAAAGGAACTCATAGAGTGCTACATAAAGCACCGTAAAGAAGTAACGATTAGACGGCTGCAATACGAATTGGAACGTGCAGAGAAGAGGCTGCACATATTAAAAGGTTTGGTTATTGCAATATCGAATATAGACGAGGTAATAAGGCTAATAAAAGCGGCAAGCGATACAAAAACGGCTAAATCCGCTCTGATTGCCCGGTTTGTGCTGAGTGAAGAGCAAGCGAAAGAGATATTAGATATGCGACTTTCGCGATTGAGTGCTTTAGAGCGCGACAAAATAGAAACCGAACGGGCAGAGCTCGAGACGAAAATAAACTGGTTACAAGAGGTATTGGGATCCGAAGCACGGATATATGAGCTACTAAAAGAGGAACTGATAGAACAGAAGGATAAGTATGGCGATGCGAGAAGAACCAATATAGAAGAGATGGTGACGTTAAGCGAGCGTGACTTTATAGAAGAGAAGGAAGTAATCCTGTATTTCACGCAGCGCGATTATGTGAAGCGATTACCGGCAGACATATTTAAGCAGCAGATGAGGGGCGGAAAAGGAATTGCAGTGATAGAAAAGAAAGAAGAGGATAAGATCGTTAATTTCATACGCGCGTCCACAAGGGAACGGCTGATCTTTTTCACTGAATTTGGTAAAGCATACCAGGTGAAGACATA
>JAUWND010000122.1 GCA_030612835.1 Candidatus Methanophagales archaeon
GAAGGATGTAGAGGAATTGGTGATGGTTTTGGAAGAGGTTATCTCGGCATACAATGATGCTCCGCATCAAGGGTTGGATGGTCTATCTCCAGATGAGTATGGGAGGAGACTTATATGTGCGACATCAGGTTGACTATAACACAATTAAAGAAATTTTGAAAAAACTGAAAGAAAAGTAAAAGAAAACGGCAAAGTTAAATTTGAGGGGAAATGGTATCACATGAGTGAAAAAATGGCTGGTGAAACCGTGGAAGTCCGAGTTACATTGAGAGGACTCGAAGGTTGGCATAAAGATACTTTCATTAAACGATGGAAATATTGGGAATATGTTTCAGGTATTGCTGTTGATTATATGCTGAAAAAGTACTTGTTACAGTACAGTCGTAGAAATATGAGAACTGATGAGGTAGCGCTCAACTACCTTGGTCGTGCAGAAAGGACGCTGGAAGAAGCGAAAAATGCGATAAAGAATGAAGTTTATTCATTGCCGTAAAGGTTAATAAAATAATATAACTCATTTTCTCGTCTTCCCTTTCAATTCTGATTTGATGTATTTGAGCATGCCTGCTGGATGAGCCAAATCCAGGAAAAATTTCAGGTCCCGTTTCTTAAACTCGTGAATAATAAATAATACACACACATACACCGCAATTCCAACCAATGCGAACCCAATTAAATGGTACCACCTAACTAGCGGGACCAACGAATTGAGATAATATAACCCTATGCCCATGACAACACCAGCAAGAATGTGCCGTGGCGTATTCGTCTGCATCAGTTTTATACCCGTTAATCGCATCGCAGCCACCCTCAACCCAACAAACCCCACCAGTTGAGACATTGCCGTTGCGGTCGCTGCTCCCACCGCCCCATATATCCCAAGTGGCGAAAGCAAACCCCATTCGGGAATGAACAGATAATTCAATCCGATATTAGCCACGCAGATGCCAACGCCTATTTTCGCGGCTATATCCGGACGGTTTATCCCGATTATTAAGGATGAAAAAGGCCTGGTTAAAGAAAGGATAAAGACGTAAATAGCAAGCATTGCCAGAGTTGATGCTGCGGGTAAGAACGCACTGCTCAATACAATATTGATTATCGGCTCCGGAAATATAATAACAAATGCTATAAGGGGAATAGCTACCATTGAGATATATCGCTCCGCAGAATGTGTTACGTCTTTGATTCCCGCTACATTGTTTCGTGCATGATATTCAGAAATCGTGGGAAACAAAACCGTTCCAACAGCAGTGGGAATCGCTAAGAGGAGTATAGTAATCCGTTGAACCGAGAAATAATAACCGACCTCCTTAAAGGACCAGAAGTATCCGAGCATTACTTTATCTACATTTAGAGCGATGACGCTCGTTACTGAGAGGAGCATGACCGGCAGGGCAAAAACAAGATAACTTTTCGCCAATTCTTTATTATACCTTTTAATTGGATACCTTCTCAGTAGCCCGGTGGCAACGAGGAAAACAACACCAAAACCTATCGCATAACACATAGCTAATGCGACAACAGCATGAGTAGCGATAAAATTTTGTATTGGCGAGAGAAAAGCCGGCCATGTTACGGGAGTGATTACATCAATGCCCAATTCCGGGGCTATCATTGCTATACCGGTTACTCCAGCGAAAGCCACCAAAATCATTAATGGGACTCTAACCAAAGGTTCAAAAGCCATTGGCACTTCTCGCTTTGCTATCTCTTTCCTGCCTATAAACGTTTGCAGTGCGATCGACGCGAGATTTGAAAAGATGTAGTAAAGAACGAATACATAGATAACTGTTTCTCTTGTAGCATCAAAAAATTCGTTATGCAATATATATTTCCATATCGCTATCCCGCCAATAACCAGAGCAGCCATAATCACGGTAAGCAAAATCTTGATTGTAGCATACGTTCCAATGCACTCGCCAAGATCCTTACCCTCTGAGATCCTTTTCACGTGTGCCGCAGAAAAACCTAAGTCCGCTATAACATTGAACATACCTATAAAAGCCATACCAAAACCAATAACGCCTATTGCGGTTGGAGCAAAACCGCCCCATAAACGTGCTATAGCAAGTAATCCAATCCAACCAATAAAGCCGGAAAGGATATTAACTGCTACGATAAGTGCGGATTTACGTGATAACATCCGGGCTTTCCGTCTCTCCCCTCTCCAGCAATAACACACTTAAAAATATCGCTGTGAATATCAGTTGTATGCCGATCGCTGCGAGTACCATTGCCATAACTGCATTATTAACTTCGGATAGCGAACCAAATCCCACGCTCATCCACGTAAGCACCACTTTCACTCCTATTGCCAATCCAACGAAAAGCAGCGCAATACCAAGGATAAGCTCCTTCTCCAGCGAATGGTAGTCCAGCAGCTTCTTTATGAACCCTTCCTTTTCGCATAAGCCCTGAACAGCCGCGTATGCCTTTATGTATATGCCGGTGGCAATCGTCTGAACACCGATAAGGACAAGTATGCTGCTAAAGATGACAGAATGCATACGCGATGTTCCCGAATCGCCCCACAGCAGAATTGTAAGACTTAATAACACGCCAAGCAGAAATACCAGCGTACCTGGCACGAATAAGAATGGCACGGGCTTATAGAGCATCATGAACCGTAAATGGCGCCAGCCATCGCTAAACGAGTGTAGTTTAGAAGGTGCGCTTCTTGGATAATAGTTTATAGTAACCTCTTTAATCCGCATATTTTTACGTGCCGCCTCTACAATCATCTCCGATGCAAACTCCATCCCGCCGGTTTTCAAACCCATCTTCTCATATGCCGCCTTAGTGAACGAGCGCATACCGCAATGTGTATCAGAAATTTTAATTTTGAATAGCCGATTCAGAATCGCAGTTAAAAGCGGATTGCCGATATACTGATGTAACGTCGGCATCGCACCTTTTTCGATTTTACCTCCCAATCGGTCACCCATGACAAAGTCAGCCTCACCATTTATCAAAGGCTCTAAAAATTGCCACATCTCGGATAGATCATACGTGCCATCTGCATCTGCAATAACGATAAAATCACCTTTTGCGTGCGAAAGACCAGCAAGGTATGCGTTGCCATATCCCCTCTTCTTTGGCGTTATGACATTTGCACCAAGAGCTCGTGCTATTTCCGGTGTTTTATCAGTCGAATTATCAGCCAAAATTATCTCGCCATCTATCTGTTTCTCATCAAATACCTTCTTTATCTTTTCTATACAAAGACCAACCGTACCTTCTTCATCCAATGATGGCATTACTACCGATACTTTTGGCATGATTCTTCCTTTATCATTAAAAGATATAAAATCATTTATCAAAAACCTTTCTTTCAAAAAGAAAGCTTTACCAAAGAAACATTATAGGGGAAAAAAAACTTTCCTTTCTTTCAAAAAGTTTTAAAAGCTTTACCAAATCTCGGAAACAATATATCAAAATGAAAGGGTTACCAAAGAAATAATATGGATAATAAATCGCCTATGATAACCGTTGAATTTGGTAGAACGACCAAGCAATTTGAGGTTATTAAATCGCCTATACCGCATATCTTAGTCGAATCGAATAAAGAGCTACACGGATGGTGGAATGGTATAGAACCTTATGGGAACCGGGAATGCACAGCGGAAAAGCTATTGATAAATCCTTATAACGGCTGTAGCCATAATTGCCTGTTTTGCTATTCACATGCGTTAGGCGGCTATTTCAGCATTTTTCGGGAGATGGGAGTTCTTGCGGTATTCAATGATTTTGATAAAATAATTGCGCGGCAATTAGACGGTCTAAATGTAGCAAGCTGCGGCTATCTCTCGCCTGTTACTGATCCGTTCCAGCGAATAAATGCGGAATATGAATTGAGTGAGAAGATATTACGAGCGTTTGTTGACCGCAATATCCCCGTGCAGTTTACAACAAAAGGAAGAATAAGCGAACGCGCACTGAAAACAATAAAAAAACAGGAGCATTCGTTTGCCGAGGTCTCTATTCTTACCATGGCGGAAGATAAGCGGGAACGACTGATGGCTGGCGGTGCAGCAACAGACGAACTGGTGCGAAATATAGAACGGCTTGCAGATGCAGGTATATTCGCAGTGTGCCGAATTGACCCGATAATCCCTTATGTGACCGATGATGAAGAAGGTTTAGATGCGTTGGTGCAGAAAGTGGCTGATGCTGGTGCGGGGCACATAATAGCAAGTTGTATGGATATTCCACGAGCGTTGAAGTATGAGCTATACGACAAGCTTGAGGTAAGGTTTAAAATACCAAGAAGGAAGATGGACCAGTTGTATACAGAGATGCTGAGCGGTCGTTTTCATGCGAAGATAGAATACCGTAAAAAGTTGTTCAGAACGATGCGTGAGATTTGCGATAGAAATAAGGTGACGCTGGGACTCTGTATGGAGTTTGAGTCACTTGGCGGGAAGAAGGTTAGAGGATTAAACAAAGAGTTTATGAGTTCTAATAATTGTGAGGGTATAGATATACCAATTTATGTAAGAGAAGGTGAAAGGTTTGAGCCGGTTAAGGGCTGTAACGGTAATTGTTTGAACTGCCACTTTTTGGATAAAATGCCGGTGTGTGGTATTCCGGACCTGAAGAAGGCGGGTGCATGGAAATTGCACGATTACAGACGCTGGAGTAATAGCACGGGAAGAATAAACCACGAGATTTCACGAGATTATCACAAGAAGTAGTGGTTGATATGGGATAAAATCAAAGAGGGAAGACAGAAAATGGATTCCGGTTATTGTTCTCTCATTGTATATACGGTATAACTTCTACCCATTCAATTTAGGACGCAGATTTACACTGATTTACACAAACCTTTTCTTAAAATGAAAAGCTTTACCAAAAGAACATTTGTGTTTTTCTTTTAGCACAGGCTAAATTTTCTTTTTGTAAAAAAGAAAATTATAGTGTTGTGTTAATCGGTGTCAATAATTAATTTTAGTTGGATATTATATTATGCTTTCTTGTAAAAATGTGTATAATCTTGTGGTTATAACTTCGGAATTAACGGTAATCTACTGATTTATGTCTATGAAGGTGTATATATAGATAATCCAATGCCGATGATTCCAAAAACACATCCCCGCTATGAATCATTAAAGAAACGTGAGAAACTCGTTGCTGGCTTAGAAGCGGGGATAACGGGCAAACAAGGCTTGATAGCACATGGTAGGGGCGAAGCATTTGATTATTTAATCGGTGAAAGAACGTTAAGCTCGGCGCGGAAAGCGACAGAAGCTGCTGCTGCTTTGTTACTTATTGCGCAGAAGCCGGTTATTTCTGTGAATGGTAATGTTGCTGCATTAGTCACAAAGGAGATAATTGAGTTGAGCAAATTGATAAACGCACCTTTAGAGGTGAATATATTTTATAGAACCGAAGAGCGGGCGAGACGAATAAAAGCGCGATTAGAGGAGCAAGGGGCTGCTAAAGTGCTTGGCGATAAAGCCGATGCGAGAATACCCGGAATAGCGCATGCACGTTCAAAGGTAGATCACGAAGGTATTTACAGCGCTGATGTGGTTCTTGCACCTTTGGAAGACGGTGACCGGTGTGAAGCGCTCATAAAGATGGGGAAGAAGGTGATAACTGTTGATTTGAATCCGCTATCCAGAACTTCCCGGTTTGCGACCGTGAGCATCGTAGATGATATAGAAAGGGCAATGGAAAACCTCATATCTATAATTAAAGAGAAGAGGAACGGTAAAGACGATTTGACTGCTCTTTTGGATGACTATGATAACAGGATGAACTTAAGAGACTGTGTTAAGGAGATTGTGGACAGACTGAAGAAAGAGGAGTTGCTGGAGTTGTGAATATCCTCATATGCACCACAATCTTTTTAAGCACATAAACACCCTTTAGATTTAAAAGGAGGAAAATATGAATACAAAAGGTTTAACAGAGGGTTTAGTTATTGCAACTTTTGTTCTGGCAGCCGTTCTATCCGTGGGCACCGTGGGTGCTGAAGATGTGACCCTAGGGGTTCTTTACCCATTTTCCGGCGACTTAGGCGCGTACGGAAAACCCGAGACGGATGCGATGAAACTGGCAGTGAAAGAGGTAAACGAAAACGGCGGTGTACTTGGCGGAAGGCTTAAGCTCTTAATCAAGGATACCGAAACGTCAGAAGATGAAGCCGTTGCGAAGGCACATGAACTCCTTGATTGGTACAATGTATCGGTAATAATCGGAACAGCGGGCAGCGAAACATGCAAAGCAATCATTGGTTATACCACGAGTAATGGCATTCTTCAGATTTCACCTTCTGTTACAGGTGTGGAATTTACAACCTATCCAGACAACGATCTCTTTTTCAGAACATGCCCCTCTGACGCATTGCAAGGGATAGCAATGGCAAGGCTTGCTATCCAACAGGGCTATAAGACAGCGAGCACGCTGGTAGTTTGGAACCCATACGGAGTAGGATTCGAGAAGGCATTCACGAAGGAATTCAAAACGCTCGGCGGAAAGATATTGGAATCCGTGAAATACGATCCGGACACAACCACATTCAATTCGGAAGTAGAGCAAGTAGCAGCCGTGAATCCTGAGTGCGTTATGCTGTGTGCATATCCTGAGACCGGCAGTGGTATGCTGAAGACGGCATACAAGAAAGGCTATATGGCTAATATAGATTGGCTACTTTCTGAGGGGCTCAAGAGTGACAATTTGGCAGATATGGTGGGCAAAGACGAGGCGGGTAATTATGTTATAGCGGGATTAAAAGGCATAACGCCAGACCCGCGAAATCATGCATATGATATATTCAAGCAGAAATACATTGCTGAGTACGGGAAGGAGCCTGAAGCCTACTGCGCTAACAGCTATGATGCAGTGGCTGTGGTAGCACTTGCGATAGAAAAAGCGGGTGACGCTTCTGGAACTGCTATCCGCGACAGTTTAAGAGCTGTTGCAAATCCGCCAGGAGATAAATATGTCTCTGACATCGGTGAGGCATTAAGGACTATTCGAAAAGGTTTTTATTCCATAAATTATCAGGGTGCTTCTGGCGAAATAACTTTCGATGAGTACGGCGATGTAATGGGGAGTTTCTGCGAATGGACTATTACCGACAAGGGACATGCCGTACTTGGGAACCCAATCGAGCTGAAGGGACCGATCGTACCGTCGACACCATCGCCAAAGCCAACTGTGGTAGAAACACCAACGCCGACTGTTGTTGAAACACCAAAGCCAACTGTGGTAGAAACTCCAACGCCGACTGTTGCTGAAACACCAACGCCGACTGTTGCTGAGACGCCAACGCCGACACCACCCGGGTTTGAAGTTGGTTTCGCTATTGCGTCTCTGTTAGCAGTTGCATATTCTGTACGGAGACGAAAAAAAGCGTAAAGCAAAAGATAGAGAGGGTAGGGGGAAAATATTTTTTTAGTTCTCCTCTCGATTTTCTATATCTTTTCTTGTATTTGTATAGCAACATAAAAAAACCACGAGATTTCACAAGATTAACACAAGAACTTGGGATTATTGGAGTATAAATTAGTTAATAGTGTACTGAAACTATGCCAATATTATTCTTTTTCTCGTGGAAATCTGTGTAATCTTGTGGTTATAAAAAGTAGCTAAACA
>JAUWND010000118.1 GCA_030612835.1 Candidatus Methanophagales archaeon
TTCGGCATCTTCGATTGGCACTAATCCCCTAGATCTTATTATTTGCTCTTTACACCATATGAAATCAGTAGTAATAAGATTATTGATGCTTTCTTGCAGTTCGTCTTTTTTAGATGGGTCAAGAATCATTTGGTTAAAAGACGATTAAAATATTTTATCCTCTATCTTTGCTCTCACAACAGAAATTTCGTTTATGAAACCCGTTCGGCCACTTTCACATATTTTTTTTCCTTCTCTAACAACTTTATCATCTTGCTTCAACCACTTATGATATCCTCTCGAATAAATATCTGTGCTCTTATATACAAAAATTTTTCCTTTTTTCCGTTCATAATTCCCCTTCCCAAAAAGGGCATTGAGTTCAGAGTTTTCCAGCTCATACATTTTCTTCATCACCTTCTTTTCACATTCTCTTCTTAGTCACTATACCCCGTACTTAAGTACAAGGCCTGTACTTAAGCACGACCGCCGATAACTTAAACTACTCTATTATCATAGCGTATGACATAGGTATATAAAAGCTTTTCGATTTTTTTCTATTTTTGATGTTTCCCACCAAAAAGTTTGTTATAAAGCGATATGTACCAGGTTTTGTGCGCTTTAAGTTTCTCCTTTTCTTCATCAATCACCGGAACAGTATCTGTCTTCTCGTAACCCTTCTGCCCCGATATATATCTCTCCACCACTTCCCAGCCATGTCTATAATCTCAATATCGAGCTCTTTGCAGGTTTCTCTGATAATTTCTTCCGCCACCTCTGCCACATCCCCGAGCAATACCTTCCCGCGATATTTCGGCGAAAATACTAAATGGTCTGTTAGTAAAGAGACCGTATGCCTATCATGACGTAGATCATGCATTGTTACCTTATCCTTCTTCGCTTCCACTTCGCCCATCTCTCTTTAACTTGAGAATTCCCTGTGGCTTGCCACAGGGTGACCGCGTGCCTCGTAGTCTAATCAGCAAGAGGGTTAAAATCCCTCCTGTGCTGTTCACCCGTATCGGTGCAGAGGCCAACAGTGGCAGGGTGTCCCTCGCGAGAGGGAATCTGAAGAGCCTGAGGCTGTCTTTAGCCCGAAGTACAAGCGAACCAGAGGTGGGATATGCTGGCACGACCCTCCTGCCACTTGGGGAAGTTCAACGCCTCTATGGGTTGGTATACCGTATGTAAATGCGGCCCGAAACGGGTTTGCCATAGAGGGTCAGCATGTCTGTTTACGGTCGGGATGAAGACGAAAGGTTGGTTAGGCGACCGAGGGAGATCTCGTATCGTCCTCAAAAGAGGGAAGGAAGGTATAACCTTATGGGAAAGCCGGAATGATGCGGTGCGAGAAGTCGGACGGATTCATAGTAGCGATGATGTCAGTGCCTGTGAATGGCTGGTAACAGCCTGGAGGATAAAACGCTGACTATGCGAAGGGGTCCTGCTTTGGCGAAACTGAAGGACAGGTGAGATAGATGCGCAAATCAAGTAGGGAATCGGCGAAGGTAAGCTCAGGAGAAAGACGCTACGCCGATTGCCGAAATGGTCTGGGTATTGAAGCAATCTGTTGGATGTTGGTGAGAAAAGAGCGTAAAAGGAAAGTTCATTCCTTGATTGACAAGGTCTGGAATTGGAAGAATCTTAATGAAGCATGGAAGAAAGTGAAGAAGAACAAAGGAGCTGCTGGAATAGACAAAGTTACTATTGACGAATTTGAGTGCAATCGGGAGCAGAATCTCAATGAGATTCAGCGACTACTGAGATGGGACAGATATGAGCCTATGCCAGTGAATAGGATATACATACCGAAGTCAGACGGTAAACAACGACCGTTGGGGATTCCAATAATCAGAGATAGAGTGGTACAGCAAGCCTTGAAGAATGTCATTGAACCGATATTTGAAGCTGAGTTCTTGGACTCAAGCTTTGGATACCGAGCTGAAAGGAGTGCGAAACAAGCGATAGAGCAGATAGAAGCTGTCAGAGACGAAGGACACGAATGGGTACTGGACGCAGACATAAAAGCCTTCTTTGATACGGTGAATCATGAGAAACTCATGGATGCAGTTGCAGAACGAATAAGTGACGGTAGGGTCTTGAGATTGATAAGAGCTTTTCTCAAGGCTGATATAATGGAACAGGGACTGGGATTGAGAGAGAATGTCATCGGCACGCCGCAGGGCGGTGTTATATCTCCCCTTCTAGCTAATATATATCTGCATTATTTCGATGAAAGGATGGCAGAACTTGGCTATGAGGTAGTTCGTTACGCTGATGATTTCTTAGTGCTTTGTGAGGACGAAGAGGAGGCGAAAGAGGCAATTACGCATGTAAGGGAGATCTTAGATGAATTAGAGCTTACGTTACATCCGGAGAAGACAAAGATAAAGAACTTTTCTGAGGGCGTTGACTTCCTTGGTTTCACTGTTTACATAGGGCACAAAGTGCCACGAAAAGAAGCTGTCAAGAAATACAAGGATGCTGTTAGGCGTGTTACACGTAGAAATCTGCCGATTAATCTTGAAATGGTGATCGTGAAGCTCAATCCGATTATTGTCGGTTGGGGCAACTATTTCAAGATAGCAAACGTCAATTGGCTCTACAAGGGACTTGATAGTTGGACAAGAATGAGGTTGAGAGCATTTAAAGAGAAGAAGAAGAGTTATCTCAGTAACACTCGCATAAGGAACGATTCTCTGAAGAATCTGGGCGTGAAATCGCTATCTACGCTCTTGAACCCTGAGTGGTAATCTCACTCCTTGCAATGGGGCAACGCCAAAGGAGAGCAGTATACGGGAAATCCGTACGTACGGTTCGATGAGGGGACGGAGGTCGTAAGACCTCCTCCTACTCTACTAGTTGGGGCTCGCAAGAACCCTACCAAATAAACTCTTTGAAAATGCGCAGGATAAGGCTTATCCAATATTGCTTCTATTTCCTCCAGTTTTCTCCTGCTAAATACTTTTTGTAAAGCTTTGCTTTGCATTCCGAAGCACGAATGTGTGTTATGTGCAAAGCAATACTTTGCAATGGATGTAAGTAGTTGGGATAGCAACAAACAGGGTTGGCTCTGTCATATTAAGTTCGGTAGTAACTGGCATGGAAGAAAAGTGAAATAATTACATCAAAATCAAAATTGCTCTTCAGGCATGCTTTAATCACAAAAACTTTTTATGTATTGAAAAAATATATATTAAAAGGTGGTGAGGAAGTGAAACTCAAAATTCTTATAAAGGAAGATTTAGAAGACGGGGGCTACAATGTGAGCTGCCCAGCATTATCTGGATGTCATTCCCAAGGCGAGACAATAGAAGAGGCTTTGGAAAATATCAAAGATGCAATACAGGGATGTATGGAAGTTATTAATCAGAGGGCGCTGAAAGGGATCGAAGAAAAAGCCATAGAAGTAGTCGTGTAAATGGCGAAGTTACCAGTAATTTCAGGGCTCAAAGCAGTAAAAGCTTTCAGTAAAGCAGGTTGGGTCTCAAGCAGGCAAACGAGAAATCATGTTATCATGGAAAAAGTTGGATATTCCACTACGCTTTCTGTGCCAAAACACCGGGAGCTAAAGAGAGGCACGCTTAGAGATTTGATTAAAGATGCTGGATTGACCGTTGAAGAGTTTGTTGAGTTGTTATGATGGTAAAAAGCAGTATTCGGTATTCGAACTAAAAGAGGGATATTTAAAATGGTTTTTGGTTTAAACCGGGATGCACACGAGTTCATTTGGGTGTGGCGGCGTGCCTCGTAGTCTAATCAGCAAGAGGGTTAGAGTCCCTCCTGTGCTGTTTACCCGCAACCTTTCTTTCAAAAAGAAAGTTTGATCAAAGAAACAGGTTTTTGATTAAACTTTTTTAAAAAGTTTAATAGTAGCGATGATGCCGGTGCCTGTGAACGCTGATAACAGTTGGGAGGATAAAACGCCTGCTATGCGAAAGAATCCTGCTTTGGCGAAACCGGACAATAGGTGAGACAGATGCACAAATCAAGTAGGAAATCGGCGAAAGTAAGCTCAGGAGAAAGACGCGACGCCGATTGCCGAAATGGTGTAAGCATTGAAGCAATCTGTTGGAGGTTGGTGAGAAAAGAAGAAAAGTTACCTCAGTAATTGCCGTATAACCAATGAATTCATGAGAAATCTGGGATTGAAATCTTTGTCAACGCTCTTGAACCCTGAGTGGTAATCTCACTCCTTGCAATGGGGCACCGCCAGAGGAGAGCAGTATACGGGAAATCCGTACGTACGGTTCGATGAGGGGACGGAGGTCGTAAGACCTCCTCCTACTCTACAGGATGGGGCTTCCATCTGCATTAATCTGCGTTAATCGGTGTCCATAAAATACTTTTTGTATGATAATCTTTTCTTTTTGTTTTGTGGGCCCTAAATAAATACTTAACCGAACACACATGAATCTTATAGTTATAAAAATAAAACATACAGAATTAGCGGTATAGTGACCATACTGATCACTGTGGTAATGAGAACGACAGAAGCGACCAAAGAAGCGTCTCGTTCATATTTGGATGCTAATATCATCGTCATAACGGCCGAAGGCATTGCAGCTTGTAGTAATATGATGTCCCTTGTCAATCCATCTATGGAAAACAGATTGATTATCACTAACGCGACCGAAAAACCGCCAAGAATCTTGAATACCGATGCGAGACAAGCTATTTTTGCAGCCTCTACCTTTATCTCTGTCAGTTTATAGCCGAGCACAAGTAATGCCAAGGGAATAGTGATCAGCCCGATCATTTCAATTGGGTTGAATATCGCAGATGGTACGGGTATTTTTAATAGATTCACAACTAGTCCTATTACAACAGCATATAGCAGCGGTACTTTGAACGCTTCTTGTAGCTCGTTTCTATGATGTATGATGTAAATGCCCAGGCTGAAGATAATTAACGAGTTCATCATATCATAGACCACTGCTCGTGACAAGCCGTCCATCCCAAATGCGAATAAAGCAACGGGATAGCCCAAATAGCTCGTATTGCCAAAGGCCATTGGCAAACACAATCCGTTTTTGTCCAATTTTGTTAGCTTTAAGATCAATAAAGCGAAAAGCGCCATAATGAGTATAATCGCTAATGCTGCTACCGCAATTGTGCTAAACTCTGTCAGGTTGATGTCACTGCCTGCAATAGAGGAGAAGATCAAACATGGGCCGGCTATATATACGATTAGATCAATGAACGGTTGCATATCTACCTTTTTGATTTTTCCGATCGCATAGCCGACGAAAATGATTGTGAATACTGGGATTATTGTCTGTATTAATTCTTGCATAGTCTATATAGTATAACTTCTAACTATTTAATTTAAGACGCAGATTTACACGGATTTACACAGACTTATTTGTGTTTGACATTGTTGATCTTTATAATCTGTGTCAATCTGCGTTAATCTGTGTCAACAATTTATTTTCTTGTCTTGTGAAAATCTGTGTAATCTTGTGGTTAACTAAACAATTACGCTTTCTTTTTTAAAGAACGGTTCATTATATGTAACTATGATACAAAAAGAAGAGATAGAGCATATGGGGTGGTTGGCGCGGATAGAGCTGAGCGAAGCGGACAAGGAATTATTTGTGAAGCAAATCAGCTCGATATTGGACTATTTCGCCGTTTTGGACGAGGTAGAGACCGCAGAGGTAGACCCTACGTATCATGTACTCGGTATAAAAAACGTGGTACGGGAAGACGAACCGAAAGGATCGTTGAGTCAGTCCGAAGTGCTACGGAATGCCGCTAAGAAAGAGGATGGGTATATCAAAAGTCCGAGAATACTATGATTGATAATCCGGAAGAATTCTATCGTGAACTCTTCAATGTCTTAGCTGGCGAGTGAGTTAATTGCTATTAACGTTCTGAGTGTAGCAGAAGTACTCCAAAGGGGCTGTTCTGTTGGTGAGTGTGTGGGTGGCTTTGAGTTAAACATAGTACGGCAAAGTGGAATCAGTTCAAAACTCGTAATAGCCTATCACGGCCATTTACAAATTTCATATGATGGAGTTTTTCGGAAGCATAGAATCTACTATAGTGACGTTGCAAAACTTTTTGGTGAGGGAAGTAACGTTTTATATCAGAAAAGATTACACATTTCAGATTCTGTATTTTATTAATTTCATATTTTATTTTATAACCTATCTGTCAAATTATGGATCTAACTTTTTGCTGATTACAAAGTTTAAGAGCGAAGCACTTTGGACAGGCTGAGCAAACGACATAATCGAACCAATCAGTCGGTTTGCCATTATTTCGTTTCCATATTTTCAAAAAAATCACGTAAATCGCCTCCTTCACAAGAATAAGGATGGGTTTCATTTTGAAAGCTTATATATGTTGCCTTATTTCCTTCTAACTTATTGTAGAAATATACAGACCAGTTTTTACACACAGGACAGTTAATTAGTTTTATCAATTCCGGTATCAATTTCAACCGTTCATCAGTTACACGATTATACAAATATAATACGTCTGAATCCATATCTACTTCCGTATCAATTTCATCTTCAGCAAAGGGATAATGAGTGCCATCTAACCTTTTTATACGAACGCTATAAAGCCCGTTATTTTTCTTCATTGATTGTGTATAAATCATATCCAAAGGATTATATGCGGTCAAAACACCGAATATTTTATTTAAATCCTGATTCAACTCTGTAATTGTACCTTCAGCAAGTATTTCTGGAATAGTGCCACCGTGAGCAGAAATAGAATTCCGCTTTTCAGGGATTGGATCTAAGATTCTTATATTTTTTTTTATTCGTAATAGATTCATATAACTCTTTTTAAAAAGGTACTCCTTGGTAATCGCCATTTTTCATCGTTTTCCTATAAATATTGGCTAAACGAGAATATAACCCAACCCAACTTCCAAAAGATATTTTTTTGTAATTAACGTTTCCCATCTTCAAAATATGATCTTTCTGTTCTTTACGTACCTCTTCTGGTAATGCTGACAGCAAAACTGTGGAATTAAAAGCCGCAATCATCTCAAATAGTTTAAAGTAATTGTGTAACTGACTATTTGGATTCGGACTTCCCTTAGTTGCAATTCGATGAGAGGTAGCAAGAGGCCATAAAAGACTGTCATATAAGGTATCTTTGTCATCTGCTCTGTCAAATTTATCAGTTAGTTCTAGCACTTCGGAATAGTTAAAACCGTTAGCTTTAAAATAGTTGTATAAGGATTCAATTTTGCTATGCAATTCTCTAACTCTCTGGTCTGCATTTACCACGTCATTTTGAATTTTTAAATCGGGAATTTCGATATAAATTGACTGTAATCCTTTTATTGTTATTGTCTGCATCATAGATCCCGATGAAAACATGTCTCTTTGGTGTTTTACTATTTCAGAATTGAGATATGTCTTTAGATATAGGGGTAATATATCTTCATCTACTACTTTACACTGAAAGTAACTCTTTAAACTTCGTTCATTCTCTATTTCGGTTTTGAAAATAACATCTCTATCAGGTATCAATCGTGGAATTAGTAATATATCTTCATTCTCGTCAAACGTATTTTTAATATCAATTATTTCGGGAGATAGCTGCTTTAATTATTGGTTTTCTACGTGGATAAAAATCACGCTTTTCCCCTCTATATGAAAATGAAATCCCATAATTTGAATTTTCATCTGGCCAAATTGGATCTAACTCTCTGATTATTCTATCTAATCTTTTCCTGTTATTTATTATTGTCAATAAATGTTCTTCAGGTTCGTCTTCAATAGCTATTGTTTCAATTATCTCATTAGTTTTTTCGTAACTACTCACGTTTTAGAAGTCAGTAACCAACCCCCTTTGTAGATTGCACCTCCGAATCCGAACCGCCATTTCCCTTCAGATTTACAGCCTCCGAATGACCACAAGCTTTATATACTTGAACTATCTAATAGATAGCTAATGAAAAAAGTCCCCATAATACCGGAA
>JAUWND010000194.1 GCA_030612835.1 Candidatus Methanophagales archaeon
TTGAGGAGATAGAAGAGGTGGTGAAGAAGAATATAGAAGCAAATAGTTAACGTAGATAGTTATCATGAGCGTGGGACTGCCCATTAAGCAAATGATGGAACAGATGAGCATTCGACCATCTAAGGAATCCGATGAAGCATCGGTTTATGATTTAATTACCTTATTAACAAATTCATTAACCCTTTTATATATGATGTCTATCATATGTATTTATTGGTGACCATCTGTTAGCAATAAAATCTCATTAGGAGAGCATATAGATGAGTATTATAAATCTTCTCGAGCAAATAAAAAACGAGGAAATTGTACTCCCAGCGATCCAGCGAGATTTTGTGTGGTCCGAAGGGAAAATTGGGAAATTATTAGATTCGATAATGCGTGGGTATCCAATTGGTATCCTATTGCTTTGGGAGACCTACAATGACATCCAATATAGATTTTTCGTGAAAGATTACAGGATAAGTACTCAACATACATTTCACGACAATATCAAACAGAAGAGACTGAAATTGGTTTTAGACGGCCAGCAGCGCCTTCTGTCGCTATATACTGCTCTATATGGAACTTATGAAAGTAAGTATCTGTATTTTGATATCTTAAGTGGTCGCAAGAGTGAAGATTTTAAGGAGGAAAAATTCTCATTCTACTTCCTCACTCCCGAAAAAGCTGATGAACGGAATAAGGGGGCTGCTTTTCAGAAAAGTAGAGATGAAAAGGGCGAAGACTTCGAGGCTGAGCACTATGCAAGGGTTCAAGACCTCATAGCTATGGGAGCTAAGGAAAGGCAAAAATTCCAACGTGACATCGTGAAGAAACTTGAACTACCAGACGAAGATGCAATGAGACTCGAACTTAATCTATCTATTTTACGTGATGCCCTTACTACTGATGAGAACATCCTTAAGGCAACTGTTCTTGACGAGAATAAGCCTCGTGATAGTCCTGATAGAAAATCGGAATCTGATGTCTTAGAAGCCTTTGTTAGAATCAATCGCGAGGGAACACCCTTAAGCAGGTCCGATCTCATTTTTAGCATGCTTAAGTTAAATTGGAGGGAATCCGCCGAAACATTACCTGAATTTGTGAACAATATTAATGAGGGGAACTCGTTTGAACTAGATTCCGATTTCGTAATTCGTTGTTTATTTGCAGTCTCAGATCTCGGAACAAAGTTTGACATCGATCTCCTGCGTAAACGGTCCAATATCGAGAAAATCCAGAATAATTTCCAGAAATGCTGTGATGCAATCCGATCGGTGAAAGATTTTGTTCAAGATGATTGTTGGATTGCAAGTAGTAGACTTCTAGGAGGCTATTACAACCTTGTCCCTTTTGTCTATTACTTATTCCATACACGAGATCATCAAGTGCCCAATAGGGAGGTCGATAGGGTGCGAAAGGCCCTTTACCTCTTTGGCTTTACTTCTCCTTTCTCTCGGTATGCCGACAGTAGATTGGGAAAATTTATTCGTGAGGAATTGAAGCCTCTCGCTGAAAAACATGATGAAAAATTCCCCTTCGACGGGGGTTTACGGTGGGTATCGTATTGGGAGAAAGTTGAGAAATATGGTACTCAGCTTCTTCAAGACAATCCTTCACTTGCACTTCACTTGGTCCAGCGCCGATCAGGAGCTAAAGTGCATTATCACAAGAACGCTCCACAAATTGATCATATATTTCCACGTTCAGTATTACGCGATAAAGGGTATGACGAAGCGGAGATTAATCATTTTGCGAATTTTTGGATTTTGGCAAAAATAAGAATCAGAACAAAAGTAGCAAATCCCCAAAGAAATATTTTGAGGATGTAAGCGATTCAGAACTCCAAAGAGCCTACATCGATAGGGATCTATTGGATTACAAATACTATAAAACTTTTCTAAAAAAACGAGAAGCTAAAATCCTCGAACATGTCCAAAAAAAACTTAGCATATCTAATTCTGATTTTGACCTTTCCGCCCACTGAGAAATCGATTAAAATGGATCTTTTTAGCTCTCACCGGTCAAGTAAAACTCCAGTATGTAGGTACACAATGGTGGTTGTGCGGAGGAAATAGAAGGAAATAGGTATGGTGGGCATTCGACCATCTAGGGAATCCGATGAAGCATCGGTTTATAATCTGGTCACTTCTTTGATGGAAGTCTCGCTTGATCGTGAGTCGTTTCATGATGTCTTCGTTCAAAATCTTCATGACGACACAGTGTTGTACTACGTTGCCGAGAGCGATGGGTGTGTTGTGGGCTTTGCAAGCCTCCATATCGAGCCTCAGCTCCATCATGCTGGGCTGGTGGGAGAGATTCAGGAATTGATTGTGCAGGAAACGTTTCGCGGTAAAGGTACCGGCGCTCAACTCGTGTTGCGACTTGAACAGGAAGCACAGAAGCGAGGCTGTGTCTCTATTGAAGTGACAACGAAGAACTATCGCGTTGATGCACAACGATTTTACGAGCAGGTGGGCTTTACTCGAACGCATGTAAATTTTACAAAGAATTTAATACTGTAAACTGAAGGCACAAATAAAATATGAAACTTTCGCATACTCCAAGTTATGTATAAAGTCATACACGCAACTTCAAATGAGGCTTATCTAAAACGCGTTATGCCAACTCGTTTGCAGTACTCAGTAATCGGGCAGATGCTGCACTTCGGGCTTATCGGTGTGCATACCGCCTTGCCATGCATGACGAGAAGGTCATTAAAGACTATCCAGTACTGCTTTGGAAGTGTTTTTCGTAGAGCAAATTCTGTCTGATTCGGACTTTTGGTTGATACGAGCCCCAGGCGGTTGGATATACGGTGGACGTGAGTATCAACTGCGATACCGGGTTTATTATAGCCCATCGTGATAACGATATTTGCGGTTTTTCTACCAACACCCTTAAGATTCAAGAGCTCATCTATCCTGTCCGGGACCTTAGAATCATAGCGCTCAACCAGGACACGACAGATTCCAAGGATTTGCTCAGCTTTTCTTTTGTAGAATCCAACAGGATAGATTGCAGCCTCTATCTCCTCTTTTTTGAGGTTTAACATCTCTTCAGGATTTTTTGCCAGTGCAAATAACCGCTCTGAAGCCCTGGTAGTCACTTCATCCTTGGTTCTAAGACTCAAAAGGCATGAAATCAGTGTCAGAAAAGGGTCTTTTCTCGTTGATACATCCATCAATGCCGATGTTTTGTCTTGATACCGCACTTTAAGAACCTGCACGAACTTCTCAATATTAGTCGGCAAGTTCTCTCACCTTGTGGATATTCTCACTATCTCCTCTCCGGTTATCAACAGGAGTCTCAAGGATCATCGGCAACTCCTTGAAGTGTTCTTCTTTGAGAATCACCCGAAAACCATCCTCCCCTATATACCCAAGCCCAATATGCTCATGCCGGTCCAGTCGCGAGTTCAGACCCGCCTTTGCATCGTTGAGGTGGATGAGCTTCAGATGTTCAAGTCCAATGACCTCATCAAAATGCTGCATCG
>JAUWND010000120.1 GCA_030612835.1 Candidatus Methanophagales archaeon
GATGGTAGGGCTATCGGTGAAAAGACACCCCACACGGCGCCATTAATGCCGGGCCACCATACAATAAAACTCACTCTTGCGGGCTATCAGGATTGGACAGGAAGTGCACACGTAACGGGTGGCAGAACTACAAACGTACATGCAACTTTGAGTCAAGCGACAGGGTCTATCAAAGTCAGTTCTACGCCCTCGGGTGCAAAGATATATGTGGATACGTATTTGGGCTGGAGCTCTAAAGGACAAACCCCAAATACAATTACTTCTGTTTCTCCAGGCGACTATACAATAAAACTCACTCTTGCGGGCTATCAGGATTGGACACAAAGTGTACAAGTAACGGGTGGCAGAACTACAACCGTAGATGCAACATTGACCCCAATTCCCGCAATTGATGGGTTTCTCTCAGTCACTTCTTCACCCGCGGGTGCAGATATATTAATAGATGGTAGGGCTATCGGTGAAAAGACACCCCACACGGCGCCATTAATGCCGGGCCACCATACAATAAAACTCACTCTTGCGGGCTATCAGGATTGGACACCACCGGTTCAGGTAAAGGGTGGCAGCACTACAAACGTACATGCGACATTGAGTCAAGCAACAGGGTCTATCAGTGTCACTTCTACGCCCTCGGGTGCAAGTATATCATTAGATGGTGTACCTGTAAATCAAATAACGCCCTACACGATACCAAATGCAGAACCCGGCCATCATACAATAAAACTCACTCTTGCGGGTTATCAAGATTGGACAGAAACGGTAAGTGTAACTGCTGGTAAAACGGCAAAGGTAAGTGCAACATTGGCTTCCATTTCCGGGTCTGCCACAATCACTTCTACACCGTCCGGTGCAGCGATATATGTGAAGACGCATTCAGGTGATAGCTATATAGGAAAAACGCCACATACAGATACTGCGGTACCTCCAGGCGACTATACAATAACACTCTCTCTTGCGGGCTATCATGATTGGAGAAAAGAGGTACAGGTAAAGGGTGGCGAAACTGCATACGTACATGCAACTTTGGATCAAGCGATAGGGTCTATCAGTGTCTGTTCTACGCCCTCGGGTGCAGGTATATCATTAGATGGTGTACCCATAAATGAAATAACACCCTACGCGATACAAAATGTGGATCCTGGCTCCCATACAATAAAACTCACTCTTGAGGGTTATCAAGATTGGAAAGAAACGGTAAGTATAACGGCTGGCAAAACGGTAGAGATAGATGCAACATTGACTCCGATTTCCGGGTCTGCCACAGTCACTTCTACACCGTCTGGTGCAGCGATATATGTAGAGACGTATTCAGGTGATGTCTATATAGGCGACACGCCATATACAGATACTGCGGTAGCTCCAGGCGACTATACAATAACACTCTCTCTTGCTGGATATCAGGATTGTACAAAAGAGGTACAAGTAAAGGGTGGCGAAACTGCATACATAGATGCAACTTTGGATCAAGCGACAGGGTCTATCAGTGCCAGTTCTACGCCCTCGGGTGCAGGTATATCATTCGATGGTGTAACCATAAATGAAATAACACCCTACGCGATACAAAATGTGGATCCTGGCTCCCATACAATAAAACTCACTCTCGAGGGTTATCAAGATTGGACAGAAGCGGTAAATGTAACGGCTGACAAAACGGTAGAGATAGATGCAACACTGGCTCCGATTTCCGGCTCTGCCACAGTCACTTCTACACCGTCTGGTGCAGCGATATATGTAGAGACGTATTTGGGTGATGTCTATATAGAAGAAACGCCACATACAGATACTGCGGTATCTCCGGGCAACTATACGATAAAACTTACTCTTGCTGGCTATCAGGATTGGACAGAAGAGATACAAGTAACGAGTGGCGAAACGGCATACATAGATGCGATATTAACTCCATGTCCTCTACAGGCAGGCATATATATGAACAATGCGAGCAATTGTGTGATTAAAAACAGTAGTATAATGAACGTTTCAGTCATGGGAAACTGCAGCGCCATTGGTATCGCGGTTTTTAACTCATCCGGAAATGCGATTTCTAATGGTGAGATAATAAACTGCGAACATGGAATACTGATTGCATCGGGAAGTAACAACACAATTGAAGGTAATATTATCAGAAATAACACCATTGTAGGAGTTTGCATAGATAGCAGCGGTATAAACACAGAGACACATGAAAACTGCTTCATTGACAATGAGCCACAAGCGATAGATGACGGGACAGATAATAACTGGACGAGTAACTACTGGTCTCCCATGCCAGGGGGCAATTACACCATACCAGGCGCTGCCGGGAGTGAAGACAGCGATCCACTGTACGAATGTCCACTGATAGAAGAACCAGCATGAGTACCTTTTAGTTGTCGCCGTAATGAGCATAAAAAAGGGTATAACTACCCTTTGCTCCCTTATTTTTTTAGGGCAGTGCACAATAAAGAATAATCATCATAGACACAGATTTCACAGATTTACACAGATGCTACTGTCCTGATTATTATGTATTTATGGGTTGAATCAAAATTAAAAATCATTGGAAAATGTTAGTACAGTTCTGGTAAATTACCCTTTATGAGTCCCCTATCGTGTTTTGTGCTTACCGGGTTTGCGTCTGCGTGCTTTCGCCTGCTTGTCACGCCGCACCATGAAGGCGAGAGCCAAAAGCGTAAAGCCTAATAGGATCATGTAAATCCCAATTAGAAGGCATATGAACTCCAATCCTTTTATTCCTGGGAGGGCAATACCAAGCACGCCGAAGATTAGCGATAAAAATCCGTCCACATAGACTAACCATTTACTATTATCGCCCGCCGGTAGCCGGAAGGCTGATACGAGCTTATAGATACCTCTAATCAGTAGCCAAGCCATGATCAAATAAAGTAGTACAACAAGACTGATTTCCGGCCAAAGGATGGCGAGGAGCGCAATTGCGATACTGCTCACGCCCTTAACGATTAGTATTCCGCGACGCCCTTCATCCGCATGAAACGAGGCAATAACTTCTAATATACCCCACACAAATACGAATACGCAGAAAAAGATGAGTAACCACCCTATCGTGATCCCTGGCATGATTAAAACGAAAGTACCAAAGAGCAAGGCGAGAATGCCTTCCAGTGTTATTGCCCAGCACTCCTGAGATAAAACAAACCGATCTACCTTCTCGCCCATGACCTTATCGCCTAGTCCGATCTCTTTACTATTACTATTTTCTTTATGCTTCCCCTTTCCCATCTTCTCTTTTAGCCCAACTAACTATGATATGAAGTGCTTTATATTAATCAGTATAAAAGCTTTTCGCTTTTTTCTATATCTTTAGCGGTTAGGATGCAAGATGCAGAACTATGATTTATGGCCGTATTCCACAGCTTTAATGTATGTCAATTGCCAAATCATGACTTGACTGATAGATTCCCAAGTCATTATACGTCTGAAACCTAATCAATTACCTCCTGCATCCTGTATCCCGATCACTTCTTATGATTTATCAGTGTGTCAAACCGATTCCCCATATCCTTTGTCATCTCTTCTAATCTACCAGTTTTTATCAGATTTATACCTACTAGTGCCAGGAATAGCCCACCTATGGTATTAACAAGTAAATCAGTCATTGTGTCATCAAGACTCCATTGTGCCCCTAGCCCGAAAAGAGCATCCGATGTCCATTCCCCTAATTCCCATACAACTCCGGATGCCATTGTGATAACTACAACGGCAAACGCTATCGCATATGTATTTATGTAGAGTCCATCCCAGTTTTTATCTAAAAGATAAATAGCGATTAATGCCAAGAACGCAATAAGAACCGCAGATACAAAATGCGTGATTATGTCAAAATCCGGAAAGGCATAATAGACGTCAAATACACCGCCCAGACCGACATGCAAAAACAATGCAAATACGATTAAAAAGTCTATAATCACCGGTAGTTTAAAGTTCCAAACACGTTTGAGTAAAATGGGCACCGAACATATTATAATACCCGAAATACATTCTAGTGTCCATTGCAAATCGTGATTCAATATTGCTACGACCAGGAAAAAAACTATTGCTATTCTCAGTACATGAGCTACAAAAGTCCATCGTGATTCTGTCATATTAATTTAGTTGTTGGCTCTTTAATATAAAATTATTGTCTACTTCTTATAACCTTTATAGTTGACTTTTTCCCAGAATCTGAACTTCCCCTCAGATTATATGTGCTATCTCTAATTATTCTTTATTTACAATCTCGAGGGAATCGAAGGATTGAGGGCATACGATGGCTGCAAATATTCGGCTTCCTGTATGGTCAATTTTTTGCTATTTGTGCGTTTATGCCGCTTCAAAACGCGAGAAAACGGGTTATAATTCCTTGAACAACATGAAGGCGGGACTATGACATTGGGATTTAATAATAGGGTACATCACGAATCCGATGTCACAATTGCGAAAAGCGATTGAGAGCAATTGCAGTGAAAGAGAAGAGCTACTGGTATTTAAACAAATTACCCAGCAGAAAGAATCAATCGTGCAAACTACTCAGCAATTTCCTTCATGATGCTTACTTAGTATGAAAGACAAATGGCTTCTAGGATGTCCATCTTCTCCCTCATCTTCGTGACAAAGCTATTTATGCTTTCGATATGTTTGTTCATGATATTTTTCTTTTGTCGTATTTGCTCAATAAATGGTGGAGAAATTCCAAATCTCAAGCATCAAATTACAAACAAATTCAAATAACTAAATTCAAAACAAACCATGTAAAAAGTCTGTTTTGGATATTACATGACTTTCGGCGATAATAATTTTTGTAACGGATTAGATTGGACTACTTTTATATATTGAAACTGCTTTTACATATTCATGGCTCACATAAATAAAGATGTGCGGGCATCTATGATTCTCCAGGTCATGGATGAGGTAGAAAACTCCCCACTCTCGATTAATCAGTATTTCAAAGAGAAAGAGGCGCCATTTGGGCGGGCTCAATATTTTCTTTACAAGAAGGCGCTTAGGGAAAAGGGAGCAAACGGATTACACGACCAAAGGGGCAAGGGCAATAACCGAAAATTCACGAAGGAAGTGAAGAATTTTGTTAAAGGATTACTCGATTATAATCAGTCTATTACGTCTTCAGAGGTTAAAAATGCGATCAAAAACGAATTTTGGATTGCTATCTCCAATACGGTGATCAACGACTTCCGTAGGGAGAACGATTTGAGCTGGATTCGCCCTGAGAGCGACCGTAAACCATTGGACGAATCGGGAGCATCAGAGATAGCAATTGCTCTTGCCCTTGACACCGGCTTAATTGATGCAATCGCCGATTCAATATGCCTGCGCGTGCAAAAGAAGAGAGAATCCGAGGCGTTCAAGGAAAGTGCGTTGATTCAGAAGGATCATCCCGACCTGCGCTCAAAAGGCAGGTTCACTTCCGAATATAATAACTTTCCTCAGGTGAGAGAATCGAGATTCAAGCCATTAGAAGAGAAAGTAGGCGACAAAAGGTTTGCCTCAATGGGGATATTCAATCTTTCAAGGGAATCCATTATGCGATACACGCTTGCCCTCTTTTCACTACCTCTGGTCACCGCGAACGGCAGAGTCAGAAGTATCGATAATCCCAGAGGCAATGCTTTAAAATACCTGTGTGGGTCCAACTACAAAGCGTCAACCGTAGATAAGTACATCAGCGAATTGAAATACCTTCAGGTGTCTAATGAACTGATAGAAGCGACGGCAAAGTTCTGGATTGACTTCTGGAGCCGCAGGAACAAGTCGGACACCATTTTCGCATGCTATTACATTGACGGTAACACCAAGGCGCTGTGGTCATCGAAGTCATGCCATAAGGGTAAGGTTACGATGCTGGGCAGGGTAATGAACTGCCTGGAACAGGTGTTCATTCACGATGGGCAGGGGCACCCCATATACGTCCAGACGTTCAATGGTCATGCCGATCTCGGAAAGAACGCATTAAGGATGATGGATACGATAAGCGAATATCTCAAGAATACTACCACCTTAAGTCAATTCACGGTGAACAGGATTTTGATAATGGATGCTGCTGGCAATGGCGTTAAAACGCTGCGTGAGCTGTCAAATTCCAAATCCAATTACTACTTCATAACGATGCTGGATTCCAATCAGTTTAACGAGAGGAAGGTAAAGTCGGCATCAGGGGAGAAGAGATACGACTACGGCGATGCGCGTCTGGTGGATTGCACCGTGGAGCTGGAGGATTCCTACGATAAAGGTTACATATTCGAGACGAGGGCAGTGCAAGTCCACTGGGACAATGGTAGAACATCTGTTCTCATTACAAGTGTGCCCGAGGCAATATTCTCCACGGATAACGTCGTGAAGTCCTATTTTGACCGGTGGCCCATGCAGGAATTGGATTTCAAAGATATGAAGGCTGGTGTCAATCTACATCGCGTGGTGAGTTACGGTAAGAAATTGGTGGACAATACAAAGGTTCTGGAGAGGATTGAGCAACTCCAGGGGCAGATAAGCGAGCTTGAGAGAGAATTAGAAGGTCCTTTGAATGAGGTAAGTGGCATAGAGAGGGATTTACAATCGAAGATCAACGAGGAGAGGATATACCGGGAGAAGTCCACGGTAGAGGACGGAAAGAGAAAGCTATCCGAACACGATGCGGAAATTTTGAAAAGTATCCAGAAGGAGATAAATAGCCTTAAGAGAAAGATAAAGAAGATAGAGAAGAGTCACGATAAGCCATTTAAATCGTTGAAGAAGAAAAGGAAGGAACTCGCAAGAATCGTAGATAAGAAGAAGATTTACCGTGTGGATGTGGAGTTAGACCAGACTATGACCTGCTTCAGGATTGCATTCGCGAATATCTGCGCTTATCTGCTGGATGAATGCTTTGGGAGTGAGAAGATGACTTTAGAGCGGCTTTTTGAGACGATATTTGAGCTTCGCGGTAGGGTGAGAGTCGAGGGTGGTCAACGAAATGTATTTATAGAGAGAAATCCAAAACAGAAATATATTATGAGGAAGTTGGAATCGGCACTTAATGTCATTAATCGTATGGGGATAAAAGATACAAGGGGGTGCAGGTATAATTTTGAACTGGTCTAATTTAATCCGTTGATATAATCTAAATAGCCGAAAGTCATGTATTATGCTTTTTGTATTTGGTGCTTATGATTTAAGATTTTTCATTTATAGTCGAGCAAGTAATAGGTATTTATATACAGGTAGCGTAATAAAGAATGTATAAGATAAGGGCGGTATCGCAATGATTATAGCAAAACAACAGGTTATCGATATGATTGAAGGCCTTCCAGAGAGAATTGATGTTGATGAATTGATGTATCGTCTTTACCTTAGAGAAAAACTCGAGGCGGCAGAGGAAGACGTCCGTGAAGACCGTCTCATTTCTCATGAGGAAGTAGTAAAGGAGACCACCAAGTGGTTCAAATAAAATGGACGAACCGGGCGCTCAACGATTTGTGCGAAATCCACGAGTTTATAGCTAGGGATTCACCTCGATATGCTCAAATACAGATTGAAAAGATTCAAAAAGCAGTTTCAAATCTTGCTGTGTTCCCATCTCTTGGTAGGCAAGTGCCCGAGTTCCCTCACTTACCATATCGTGAGGTCTTAGTTGGAAATTATCGAGTCCTGTACAGAGAAGAAGAGAAACGAGTCCTTG
>JAUWND010000180.1 GCA_030612835.1 Candidatus Methanophagales archaeon
CTGAGTTTAAGGATTTTAAAAATGCTATCACTGACTGCCTTAATCAGACTGATACCACCCACAAACAGGAACTTGACTCTTTACTTACGCTACGGTTTCAGAGGTTTGAAAAAGCTCAATCTGTGGCGGTGTGAAGTATAAGCTTGGCGTGCCATTCATAAACGGACATGCTTACGAGAAGGGCCCTTATGCGGTCTATTCCGGATTCTTGAACTTCGCAAGAGACGTCGAGAAGACGCTATTCGCACCGGTGTGGGGTTTGATAAGGAGCGAGTACTCGTATAGCGGAAGTAAAAAACCACGAGATTTCACAAGATTAACACAAGAAAATAGGGCTAATAGGGGGGTAAAATGACCAACATGGTATTAAAACTTTGTTACTATTGCGATTCTCTCGTGAAAATCTGTGTAATCTTGTGGTCTGCTAAACAAACACAGGAGGGGAAAAGATGCGTAGCGTAACGATTAATCCGGCCAAGATATGCCAGCCAATAGGTGCAATGTACGCGCTCTTCGGTGTTCACGCTGCGGTTCCGCTCGTTCATGGTTCTCAGGGCTGCAGTGCATATCCAATGCGGATGTTTAACCGTCATTTCGGTGAGGCCGTGCAGGTGGCGGTGAGCTCGCTCGGTGAAGATGCCTCTGTATTTGGAGGGAAGAAGAATCTAGTAGAGTCAATAAAGAACGTAATTGCGAGACGGCATCCGGAGCTCATAGGCGTGATTACTACCTGCCTCTCGGAGACAATAGGCGATGACATTGACGGTATCATCAGCGAAGGTAATTACGAAGACTCGAAGGTGGTTCCAATCCACACGCCGAGCTATGTTGGATCGCACGTCACGGGATATGACAACGCACTGAAAGCGCTTGTAACCACTCTTTCTGAAGAATCTGAGCCCGCAAACGCAAAGTTGAATATCCTACCTGGAATGGTGAATCCGGGCGATGTCATGGAGATAAAGCAGATGCTCGATCCTATGAATATATCATACACGATTCTGAGCGACATTTCGGAGACGCTCAATGCCCCGCTTATTCTGCCAAAGCCGCCTTTTCCCAGGGGTGGATCGTCCGTAGCCGAACTAGAAGATTGGGCAAAAGCACGAGGCGTTATTGCATTATGCGAGCATGCGGGTGGTTCTGCCGCAGTATACCTGAAGGGTAAATACGGTATGGCTGCAGATACGATTTGCCCGATTGGAGTCTCGAATACTGACAGATTCCTGGATGCCGTATGTGATATGACCGGTGCGGAGATACCGTATTCGCTTGAGCAGGGTCGAGGCAGGCTCATTGATGCGATGGTGGATGTGCATATGAAGACATGCGGCAAGCGAGCGGCTATATTCTGTTTGGAAATACGAAATGCACGCCGATTGCTAAGGATGAGGACGTTGCATTCGTGAGATGCGGATTCCCTGTCTACGATAGGGTGGGATACCACAGATATGGCTTCATGGGGTATCACGGCGGGATAGATCTTCTGGATCTGATTACGAATGCGATTCTAGAGTGGGGGGTGAGGGGGTGAGGTCTTTCTTATCTCTTCATAACACACCTATGCAAATCTCTCAAATAGTCTAATAAGGGGCATTTAGCAAACTCTGAACAGGAGGTTAAAAAAGAAAAATGGAAAGAGTGAAAAGGGAAGGGGGAAAGCGAAACACTGGTAGGGCGAGGGCAGTTGATTCCCGATATGATTGTGCGGAAGCCTCCTCGCCACTTCCAGTGCCGGGTATGAGGCTATACATTCGAGATGTCGCCCTGCGCTCATGGGCTGCGTGGAAAAGATTTAAACTGTCCAGAATGCGGTGGAAAACTCAAAAGAATTGATAACTACGGTTGTGAAGGGCATTGCAGTCAGGAAGACTGTGAGGTCTGTGGGAAATGTGAAGGAGGAGGTGTAAAAGATGAAGATTAGTTCGATTTTGGCGTTTGTCCTTGTTGCAGGAATACTCGGCGTGGCCATCTTCACAACTGGCTGTGTACAAGAACAACAATCAGATGTCGGCATGGCTGTGGAGTTCAACGACCATGCCGCATGTGCCTATGTGGCGAAGGAGAAAGGGTGGTATAAGGAAGAAGGACTCAATTTCACCGCATACCCGATTTATGACAGAACCGAAGGCGAGGCAAGGAAACCGAAAGTTTCCGCAGAGTTCGGCTTGGGTTTTTAAAGATATTTAGAGAAATCATCTGTATCAACTTTTGCCAATTTGAGAACTCCTTTCAAAGTCCCTATTTTTAGTTCGTTATGCATAGGAACAACAGTTCCCACTTTCCCTTTAGGAGTCATTTTTGAGAGTCTACTATGACTGCCAGTTCTCCCTGTAATCTTGAACCCTAACTTATTACAAAGAATTCTTACTACTTTATCTCCAGATACTTTCCTAAGCTTTGGCACTAACAGCCACCTCAAATGTTGTCAGAAGTGGTTTTCTCTCTTCCTTAAACGGGAACTCCTCTAAATAAAGCTCTGTAGCTTCTTTAAGATTATTTATAGCTTCTTCAATAGTTTTTCCCTGACTAACTGTGCCAACTTCAGAGCACTCAGCAACATAGATATCCTCTTCTTTATAGATAATTGCTGTAAAGTTTCTCATTTTATCACTATTGATACAATGCGTTTCTACTATATAAAGATTGATTAAACCCACGCCGAATTTCATATAACGTTCCGAGCGCATACGACGTTGCGACCGTATGATTTTTTGCTGATGCTCCAAGAATATTCCAAATATGTCGAAACCACGCATCGTAGTCTTCATATGTTTTTCCAAAAAACTTAGTGCTATTATTAACTCGTATGTCGCTTTAGCAATTTCATACCAAATGATCGGATTCAAATCCTGGTCCTATCCGTTCTCGCATCGGGTCATGAAATCTATGAGTGCTTTGCAGAGCGGGCTGTTTGTGTCGGTCAGGCCTTCGATGGCGGAGAAATGATGTTTGGCTTCCTGTATGAGTAATTCTCCCCGGAGTCCGTTGGCACGCCACGCCTCAAGATAGTCGGTCGATTGCCGGTGAAACTCTTCTGATTCCTCTCTGCCGAATGTGACCAGTAGCGGCGGTCCCGAACGCGGGATGTTGAGATAGGGACTTTGCTGAATTTTGATGCTTTTCTATGTAGCCAGGCAATCACGGCGCGGCTTTGGCGTGTGATCTCGGCTATGGTGACTTTCGGACAGAGCGAATAATTGGTTACCACAACGGTGACTCCGTGGGCGACGGGACCGCGAGCTACCAGGCTGAATTCCTTGCTGCTGCCCCAGTTCCAATAACCTCCGTGGATAAAGACCAGAAGCGCAGCGCCGGGCTCTTTGGCTGGGAAGACATCGACCGTTTCGTCCACTGTCGGGCCGAAGCGCACGTCCAACTCACACTTGAGCTCGTGTCGGACCTTTGCGCTTTCCTGGACATACACCTTCTCCATCCATCGCTTTGTGTCGGGCACCGTGATGGCCATGTTGTATTCAAGGTCAATCTCCTCCTGCGAGGTGAAGTCGCGGTATAGCTTCATAGGTTCTCCTTCCTCCGACAGCTAACAGCATTTTCAATTTATATTAATCATGTCAGCCGGAATTTCACATAATGTAGTATATCCTAACTTGGTTCGTATATCCTTCCAATTTGGCAATATACCCGAACATGATTCGCATATACATTCCTCTGGTCGAACTTCTCCATCTCTAATCATTTCGCCCTACCCTTATCTGTAAATTATCCAACGGACTTTTTATTTTACCAATATCTTGATATTTAAATTTAAATCTTCCAACGCAACCAAGTGCGTTCCTCTGTGCAGCACTGAGTCGTAATATTCAGGAACCTTGTCATTTAAAGCAGCACAGCGAGCAGGAAGTTCTTACAGAATGCGAAATCGGTAACTGACGGTGAGATATTGAACGGACGCGATTTGTACGAGTTGCAGCGCGCAGTGAAAGACAAAGAGGTGGATATTCTGTTTGGAAATACAAAATGCACGCCGATTGCTAAGGACGAGGACATTGCATTCGTGAGATGCAGATTCCCTGTCTACGATAGGGTGGGATACCACAGGTATGGTATCATGGGTTATCACGGGGGAATATATCTTACGGATATGATTACGAATGCGCTTCGGGAATGGGGGGAGAGGGGGGGAGGGCCGATCCTCCTCTCTATTTATTTTTTTGTGTGGGTTATAGGGTTGCAAAATGCGAACAA
>JAUWND010000008.1 GCA_030612835.1 Candidatus Methanophagales archaeon
GTCGAGCGTTTTTGCATTTAACCTCTCAGATGCAGTTTTATTTCCTTTCATTCTTTTCGCCTCCTCTCAATCCGGAATGCTTTTTATGTCGTATGTCTATAGGACTTATGCAGAGGAGGTCATATGGCCTAATAGCAAATAGGTAGAGGTTATAGCTATCTCAGATTTAAATATTTCCCGATGTGAACTATAGGTTATAGTAGCTACATTCATATGATCAAGAGGAAATTAGAGCACCATGATTATAGAGACCATCATTGCTGCAATATGGCTGATGCTGCCGGCGTACATAACGAATTCAAGTGCCGCGTTCTTTGGCGGTAAAACGCCCATAGACCGGGGTATTTATTGGGGTAAAAACAGGTTGCTAGGTGATGGTAAGACATACGAAGGCTTCTTAAAGGGGTTCTTCTGCGGGTTCATCGTCGGCATCATACAGCAACTGTTTTCTGACTCTTTTGGTAGTTTTCCATACTTTATCGTCACTCTATTTTGCTTATCTGCGGGTGCAATGCTTGGCGACTTGCTTGGAAGTTTAATAAAGCGGAAAATAGGGCTAAAACGTGGTGCTCCCCTACCTTTAGTAGACCAACTGGACTTCGTAGCCGGAGCCTGGCTGCTCCTGCTCATATTTGCCCGAGATTGGTTCTTTGAAGCTTTTACCTTAGATGTAATCATTGCAGTTCTTATTATTACGCCTCTGTTGCATCTGTCTGCAAATTACATCGCCTTTAAGATGGGGAAGAAGAATGTACCCTGGTAAAATCACTCTGCTGAGTGGGTAAAACTTTTGGGGATCATTCAATTTCACAGATTCGTCTAATCTCCTCTATTGCCCTTGGGTTTAGGGATACTTCTAAGCCATAGGACGTTGGCTTTGAAATAATGTATCCTTCTTTGATTAGTAATTTCAATGCCTTCTTTATATCTCCCCGTACATGTTTTGGAAAGCCATTTATTACATTGTCCTCTGAGGTATGTCGCCTTCCCACGTGCCTATTTTTATAAAGTTTTTCCAATATTGCCTTTTTATATTCATACCAGATTATAGCAAAACTTATATTCTTATTGATACAAGTTAATTATGGGAGATTTAAATTTAAAGATGGAAGTATCAGAAGAAAGCCCTTTACAAGCTATATTTGGAACTCACCCGCAGGTAAAAATTGTAGAAACTTTGGTCCTACATCCCGATTTTGACTACAGTCTCATCGAATTAGCAGAGAATGCAGAAGTATCCAAGGCCATGGTATTCGCACTGAAAGACAAGTTTTTGCATTATAAGATTATGAAACCCACAAGGAAAGTGGAGCGCCTCCAACGATATAAATTCAATGAGAACAGCCCTGTGGGTAAGTTGTTGAATTCTCTCTCCTTCAAATTGGCTGATATATATATAGAGTTGCTACTCAAAGGAGAAGAGGCTATAAAAGAAGTAAAAAAGCAGGTAGAAGTTGTAATTAGGTAATACTATTTTTCATCTTTGTTAGCACTCTCACTTATGCCTTCACCTTGAAGAAATTTCTCCTCGAATGAAATACCTGATTCACATCTGATAGTATCCCAGATTGTAGCAAGGGAAGCAAAAATATTCCTCATTCTCTGCCACCGCCCGACTTTTCATTACGTTCTCGCCACAAATCGAACAGCATATATGCTTCAGGATACACATCCCTACGACGATCCTCAAAATCGGGATCGATGTAATTGCTTAATGCTTTTTGTACGACCAAATTTTTAGTGGAGTCTCTCTTTCCCAGACTAATCATCGGATAAAAACGAAAAATATATATAAACCGCCACATATGCACTGCATATACTAGTGGGTAGGATGTCAGAAAGAAGGGGGCACCTGAGACAGATGCTCAGAGATAAAGAGGAAGGTATGAAGGAGGGTGATGAACTTTGGTTTTAGCTGAACATTTTCCGGTGCTTGTCATTGTAATATCGATGCTTGCAGCCTTTACTATTCTGCTCGCCGGAAAGGTGAACAAGAAGGCAGCATTCCCTATCGCCTTAGTAACCATATTCATACAACTGTTGTTGTCCTTGTCTATCTTGAAGCGTGTTCTGACAGAAGGGACCATACATTACTGGCTGGGCGGCTGGTCGCCACCATGGGGTATCGAATACGTAATAGATGCGCTAAATGCGTTTGTATTGGTTGTAGTTCTGTTCATGAGTTTTATGTGTGTTATATATTCAAAGCGAAGCATAGAGAAAGAGCAACCGCGTAATATTGTCCTGTTCTATGTAGTCTTTCAGCTTCTCATTACGGGTTTATGCGGTATTACCGTTACAGGGGATATATTCAATCTGTACGTTTTCCTGGAGATATCCGCCTTAGCGGCATATGCATTAATAGCCGTTGCCGGTGGAAGGGCGCTGAAGGCGAGCTATAACTATGTGATAATGGGTTCCCTGGGTGCCTGCTTCTTCCTGTTGGGCGCTGGTTTCCTGTACGCCGTTACGGGCACGCTAAATATGGAGGACCTTTCTAGGCTGTTACCACCGCTATATGAGAATAGGGCAGTGCAAGCGGCATTTGTATTCTTCGCAGTCGGATTGAGCATAAAGGTCGCGCTATTTCCGCTGCACGTATGGCAGCCGGATGCATATACGTACGCACCTTCTGTCGTGAGCGTGATAATCGCAACTGCGATGGCAAAAGTATCTGTGTATGCGCTTATAAGGGTTATCTTCTCCGTCTTCACGATCGAGTTCATCGAGAGTTATGTAGGTATAGACGTTGCTCTTTGCTGGATAGCTGCGATAGGAATAATCGCTGGGTCGGTACTTGCGATTATGCAGACAAATTTGAAGCGGATGCTGGCTTATTCCAGCGTTGCGCAGATAGGATATATAGTACTGGGAATAGGACTAGCACCAATGTCTGCATGGGGGCTCGTCGGTGCGGTCGCACACATATTAAACCATGCGCTAATGAAAGGCTGCCTGTTTTGTGCTGCGGGCGCATTCATATATAAGTTAGGGCTTTGGGACATACGAGATTTCGAAGGTTTGGGGAAGAAGATGCCGTATGCTAGTTTCGCATTCACGATAGCTGCGATTTCTATGATTGGGGTACCGCCGTGCACGGGCTTTGCATCGAAACTGTTTTTAATCTTAGCATCGTTACAGGCTACGGAAACTTTACCTTTTTCCGGCTACTTCTTCGTGGCTGTGCTCCTGACCAGTACACTTTTAAACCTCGCTTATTTCTGGCGTGTAATAGACCGCATTTATTTCGTTAAGTCAGAAGAGGGGCATGAAGAAGTAGGAGGACAAGAAATAAAGAAGGCAGATGTTCCTTTTAGCATGGTTGTTCCGATGTTAATCCTTGCGGTTCTTTGTATTGTCGTTGGTATTTTATGGCTTACAAACCTACCTTTACCTTTTATTGAACAGGTGTTGGCTGATTTAGGAGTGGGGGTGTTGCCGCAATGGTAGAGATGCTGACGCCGCTGTTTGTTATTTTATGCCCACTAATTGCAGCGCCATTGATATTGCTACTGGGTAAATGGCCGAATATAAGGGATGGCGTGGCGATCGCCGCAGGCATAGCGACGTTCTCGCTCGTTCTCTCCATGATAAACCCGATTTTAGAAGGAGATGTTATCCGCATCTCGTTTCAGACGTTATTGCCTGGTGTGGCAGTTGGCTTTAAAGTGGATGCTTTCGGTATGCTTTTCGCTCTCACTTCGTCTTCCCTCTGGATATTAGTCACTATCTATTCCATAGGCTATATGCGGTCCCTGAAGGAGCATGCGCAGACACGTTTCTTCTTTAGCTTCGCTCTTGCTATATTCGGCGCCTTAGGCATTGCGATGTCCGCGAATTTAGTCACGATGTTCATCTTTTACGAGATATTAACTGTCTCGACATATCCGCTGGTCATTCACGATCAAACCGCAGAGGCGTTGAGTGCAGGCCATAAATATTTCGCGTATCTGCTCACTTCAGGCTGTTTCTTCCTCTTTGGTTTGATGCTGGTTTACTATCTTACGGGCACCACGGATTTTACGAATGGCGGGATAGCAGCACTTGGAGCACTTAATCCGGCGCATAAATGGACACTGATAATTTTATTCTTCTGTTTCCTGTTAGGGTTTTTGAAGGCGGCGTGGATGCCATTTCACTCATGGCTACCCTCTGCTATGGTAGCGCCTACACCGGTAAGTGCGTTATTACATGCAGTGGCAGTGGTGAAGGCGGGCGTATTCGGGATCGTCAGGATTGTATGTTATATATATGGTGTTGATTTAATGACCTCGCTCGGACTTGGCCTGGCGCTTGCATGCATAGCCGGCTTTACAATGATCGTTGCCAATCTGTTTGCCATTGCACAAGATAACCTGAAGCGAAGACTTGCTTATTCCACCATAAACCAGTTGTCATATATTCTGCTGGGTGCGGCGTTGTTAACTCCGGATGGCGTAAAAGGTGCAATGATGCACATTCCTTTCCACGGCTACATGAAGATAACGCTCTTTCTCTGTGCTGGTGCGATAATGGTGGCTACGGGAAAGAAGAACATAAGTGAGATGGCAGGCATAGGAAAGACAATGCCGGTAACGATGCTAGCATTCACCGTAGGTGCACTTGGTATGTGTGGCATTCCACCTGCGGTTGGCTTCATAAGCAAATGGTTCTTATGCGCAGGGTCCGTGGAAGCAGCCGAAACAATTTCACCGGTAATGATTATGTTCCTGTTCGTTCTTCTGATAGCTTCTTTGCTGGATGTCGTTTATTTCTTCCCCATAATACATACCGCATTCTTTAAGGATCCGGAAGGTGTGGCGGGAGAGCCAAAGGTAAAAGAAGCACCTCCGTCTGTGGTCATTCCGTTAGCTATAACTGCGACATTCTCGATTATATTCTTTTTAGCGTTCATTCTGAGACCGGTAGATGTGCTTGCCCCATATGTAGATATGCTCTCAATGCACATCTATGACCTTGTGGATATAGCAGTTGGAAATGTGTTTACGTAATAATTTATTTAACTAAAACCGTGCATGTATCTTATTGTATACAAAGGATATTATTTCTTTTGTAATGAATGCTTTCTTTAAACCCTTTAGAAAAGTGTTTACGGTAAAAGCTTCGCGGAAAGAAAGGGTTTTAAAAAACAGTGTAGAAGGCGAGCAAGGTGGAAGAGAGAGAAGAAAAGATAAGAATAGCGCAGGTTTCTTGTGGTACCATCTATGGGCACGTGCAGCATGAGATAGAGCGTGCCGTTGCGGAGATAGGTGCAGAGATATTTGTGCCCGAAGTTGACCTGAATTATGTAGCAGAGAAGGTGGATGATTTTGGATATGACTTTGGCGCAAGCTGGGGATTAAAAGTAGCGATGGCAAGGGGATATGCAGTGGCTGAAGGACTATATGATGCTGATGCGGTATTCATTGCCGGCTGCCATAAATGTCCACGAGGTGCGATTATAAGGACGGAAATAAGACGAATACTACAGAAGCGCACAAAATTACCGCTTGTTATGTATCCCTTCTCAGAACGGACGAAAGCAGGCGAATTGCTTACGAGATTGGAAGCGCTGATTACAATAGTGAGACGGCGATGGATACTGGAGCGGACAGTGCAAGAGGGGCTTACTGCGGGTATTGATTCCGGCTCTACAACGACAAAGGCGGTAATAATGCAAGATGACGAGATATTAGGGGCGACGTGGTCGCCGTCACGAGAGGTAGTAAAGACGGCGGAGAAGGTTTTTGCCGATGCGTTGAAGATCGCGGGCGTTAAGAGAGAGGATATAGAGGCACTGGGAACAACGGGTTACGGCAGACACACATTAGGCAAGCATTTCAAAGCGGATTTGGTGCAGGAAGAGCTAACAGTAAACTCGAAGGCTGCAATGTATCTCGCGGGCATTGAGAAGGGCGAAGCAATGATCATTGACATCGGGGGGATGGACAACAAGATAATAACGGCAAACGATGGCATACCCGATAATTTCACGATGGGTGGGATATGCGCAGGAGCTTCTGGCAGGTTCCTGGAGATGATAGCACGTCGGTTGGGTGTAGATGTAGTAGAGATGGGTAAGTTAGCACTTAAAGGCGATTATGATAATGTGAAGACAGACAGTTATTGTATTGTTTTTGGTATTCAGGACCTCGTATCCGCGTTATCAAGTGGAGCGAGGCGAGAAGATATTGCGGCTGCTGCTTGTCATTCGGTAGTCGAGCAGGTGAAGGAGCAGTTGTTACAGGAGATAGATCTCAGACACCCGGCAATAGAAGTAGGTGGCACTGCTTTGGTCGAGGGCGTGCCAGTAGAGATGAACAATGTACTAGGATTTGATGTGATCGTGCCGAAATATCCACAGTATATAGGTGCAGTTGGTGGAGCACTGCTCTCTTCATCCTTCCGGTAATGGACGTTAAAATAATCCGCAGCCGAAAAAGGAAGAAGACGATAAGTGCGAAAGAAGTGGACGGTGTAATACAGCTATTTCTGCCACTGGGACTCTCACGCGAGGAGGAATCCAAATACGTTCTGTGGACGAAGAAGCGGTTCGAGGCACAGCGGCGTAAAAAGGAATTGTGGGCGGATAATGCTGATTCCGTGCTGGAACAACGTGCTCGTGAACTGAACAAGCGTTATTTCGGCGGTGCGCTCTCGTGGGTACAGATAGGCTATACGACCGAGCAGAATGCACGCACGTTTGGGATTTGTAACACGACGAAAAAAACGATTTTGATATCCGATCGCCTGCGAAAAATGCCGAAATTTGTTCATGATTATGTCGTGGTGCATGAACTTGCACATCTGAAGGTGCCAAGACACGGACCTGAATTCTGGAAACTTGTGAATAGATTTCCCAAAACTGAGCGAGCACGTGGATATTTGATGGCGATTGGGATGGGCGATTAATGGTGGTGTATTTGTTTAGCTCCTTTTTATAACCACCCGATTACACAGATTTTCACGAGAAAAAAGAATAATATTGACATAGTTTTAGTACACCACTAACTACTTTATGCCATAAAAAATAATCCCAAGTTCTTGTGTTAATCTTGTGAAATCTCGTGGTTTTTTTATGTAGCTATACAAAAACATAGTGGTGACTCGTAAGTTACAATATAACCATAAGCAACTCCTTTTAAGGTTTGTGTCTTTTCTCTTCTATATCTTCCGCTTCTATTGGGTACTTCTTTATCCTTATCGGCTCAATAAACCGGTTTATAACAATTTCTGCTATAGCTCTATTACCGCTCCTGCGCCACACCACTCTACCTTCTCGGGGTACATCGCCATTATCTCCTTCTTACGTGCAGTGCAATGACAGGGTATTATCTTTTTTATCCCACGTAACAGCTCCAGCTTATCAAACCCATGAAAACCGCCTATCACACAGTATACATCACCGAAATACGTTGCCGCATCTACAATGTTCTTCAAACCCGGATGCGCACAGCCTGTTAGAACAACTACACCTCCTTCTGTCTCTAGAACCAAGGACTGCTCTTTTGTCATCAGCCCAAGTTCGCCAGTTGTATGAACTCCCGGAGTAATATCTCCTGGTCCTGATACCTCAATAACCTTCGCGACCTGCTTCGCAATCCTCTTCTTTAATTCGCTTGAGAATGATCGGGGTAGATACACCTCAACTTCTGGGTGCAATACTGCATCAAGACCACCAACGTGATCCCAGTGCTCGTGCGATAGTGCAATAGCATCTATGCTTTCTCTTTTCAGCTCCAACTGCTTCATGTTGTATGATAAAATATCGCCAGATGCACCTGTATCAAATAGTATCTTACTATTATCTGCTTCGATCAGGCAGGAGAAGCCCCAGTCGCTCTTTAAACTGCCCTTCGCTTCGTTGTCATATACTATTCTCAGTTTCACTTTTTTTCACCCTTTATAACTGATAATTTTTTATTATTTGTTAGTATTAAAAGAAAGAAATGGAACGGAATGTGAAGGTGAATATATATAGAGTATTACAGATGAATAAGCTAGCTATAGCAAAATTCGTTATCCCCTTTTGCCTCGCTGGCGCAGCAGGGGTATCCTTCTGGCTATTCACCAAGCCGGAGGTGTATGCAACATATGCGGCAGTGCTTACCACTTATTTCTTTATGCCGCTCTTCGGCACGGAAGCGGCTATTTTTGCGGCTTTACACCCTAACATTGGCATCTCCCTCCCCCCCGCAGCCGTTATAGCCTTTATGGTTTTTGTTGACGCTACCCTTTCTTTATTCCTGGTCTGGAACTTAGACTATGCGAAGAAGATACCGTATCTAGGAAAGCTTGTAGAATGGACAGAGGCGAAAGGAGAAAAAGCATTAAGGAAATATAAATGGGCGAAGAGATTAGGGTTTGTAGGGCTTACTGCTTTTGTCATGATACCGTTTCAGTATACGGGCGCTGCTGTGGGATCAATAGCAGGCAGGATATTAGGAATGACGTCCTTGATGACCTGGCTTGCAGTGGTTCTTGGCTCTTTTCTTCGATCTGCCCTTATAACACTCGTTTATATGGGTGTGCTGTCTTTTTTTTAGTAACACAGAAAATTATATATTGTGGGCTCGCGATGACAGAAGCAAGACGGACGAAAAAGGAATTTATCAAAGAATGTCGGTTCTACATACTACTAGTCTTACTGGTTCTTGCCCTCTGCCTGAAACAAGCATCAATTCAGGATAAAATCACTATGCGATTTGGCTATTATGATTACACCTCACTTATTAGCGCAATTAATCCTGATTTCGCGCTGATACTTCAAAAAGGGATTTACTCGTCACTTACATATTTAATGACATTTACTTATATCATAATATATCCCTGTGTTTTGATTTTCACAATCTTGTTATTGATCCATTATAGGGAGACGGTTTTATTCAAACGAGCGACATTGATGTTCTCGCTCGATTATCTGATAGCATTTCCTTTTTTCATGCTCTTCAATGTTTCCACAACCGGAGCAACTTTACCGGGTATGGAACCACTCATATACGAACAATTTCCACGTATATGCGCGGCTATTACTACTATTGATCCATTAGACAACTGTTTTCCGAGTTTGCATGTGGCAATGGTATTTAGTGCATTTTTAATTATGTGTGGCACCAATTACAGACGTTATAAGACTTTCACATACTTTGCAGTCCCAGCCACGGTCTTTGCCGTATTGTATCTTGGCATACACTGGCTAATAGATGTCTTTGCAGGTATAGCGTTAGCTCTTTTCACGTATTATCTAGCCAAAACATTTTGCAAGTCTTCGCAGATCAGCTCTTCAGGCGCTTCCGGAGCATTATGAACCACGAGATTACACAGATTTCCACGAGAGAACATTAATTCTATTCTGATTTCAGTACCCCCTTGACGAGCATAGTGGATAGTTAATTCCCTCCATATTAACACCCATTTCTTGTGTTAATCTTGTGGTTTTTATGTTGGTAAACATATTACCTTTTTATGTCAGAACGTCGGAAACTACTATTGCTGTCCACATCCATTCTAATAAGTATCACGACTATACTTTTCATCCTCTTCTACTCTCCCTACAAAATAACCAGTGAGACTTTGGATTATCTTACAGAAATCAACCCTTATTATCTTGCATTAGCAATTGGCATGCATGCCGTGTCCTGGATACTATGGGGCTGTCGGTTAAAGATAATGGGTAATTTTATCGGAACTCATGATGGTAGCGGAGAAGTAAAAAGGTTGAGCCTGCCGAAATCACTAAAGATAATCTTTTCCAGCCTCTTTGCTGCTTGCATAACACCGTCGCAGTTCGGCGGCGAACCTGTGCGGATATACCTGCTGAATAAAGACGGGTTTAGCGTTGGTGATGGAACAGCAGTCGTTTTGGGTGAGCGAGTACTGGACTTTGTCGTCATAGCGATTGGTACGGCACTGAGTTTTCTGCTATTTCGAGCAGTATTAGCTAACAATACAGTCATATACATTATTTTTACGGTCATCGGTGTTTTAATCATCGCATGCGTTGTTTTCATGGCTTATGCAGTAGCGAAGCCAGAAAAGGCAACAAAAGTCATTAAAGCCTTGCTCGCGAAGATAAAGAGTAGAAGAGTGGAAAAGATAAAGGATAAGATACTTATAGAGATAGCCAATTTTTTTAGTGCTATAAATAGGTTCCGATCAGACGGAAAGAGCACTCTTGGACTCGCTTTGCTCCTTACCGCTGCATTTTGGCTGGTTGCATTTTTGATACCTTCGTTCTTACTGCTTGGCCTCGGCGCAGATCCTGTCTGGCTATATTCAATTGCCGCACAATTTATCCTCACGATAATCGTGGCAGTGCCTATAACACCCGGTGGCAGCGGCATAGCGGAAGTCGGTGTCACTGCTCTATATCATAGCCTGGTAGGAACACCCATATTAGGTGTTTTCATGTTCCTATGGCGATTGTGCACGTATTATCTGAACCTGATTGCGGGCGGCATAACGAGCGTAAAAATGATCAGCGAGATGCGTTAAAGGCCACCATACAACTTAGACACTTGCTCGGCTACCTTATCCCAGTCATATTTCTCTTCTACAAGCTTCCTTCCTGCTTCGCCCATACGCTTTACCTTTTCATCATCGGAAATTATCGTTATAATGGAATCCGCCAAGCTATCCACATCTCTTGGATGGAATAATAGCCCATTATCCTTTGTTATGTTCTCCCTTACACCGGGGATGTCAGAAGCTATTACAGGTGTCCTGCATGCCATTGCTTCTAACAGCACAATACCGAAATTCTCAAGTCTTGTAAATGATGGTAAAACGAAAACAGAAGCTTCTAAATAACTTTTTGCCAGCTCTTTAAATTTCACGTAGCCCCGGAACTCAACTTTATCTTCTAAAGCCAGATTTCTTACTAGCGCGACCAATTTTTTTTGCTCTTCGCCTTCTCCCACGATTACAAGCTTTGCTTCCGGGACCTCTTTCAAGACCGCTGGCATTGCTCTTATTAAATAGCCTATACCCTTTGGCAGAACGAGCCGACCGACGAAGAGCACAATTTTCACTCTTCGCACATTTAATGTCCTTATCGCAGCATCAAATTTACTTATATCTATCCCATTCGGGATGACATGACATTTAGAAAGGAAATTATGAAGAATCGGCGATGTCTCGGCATAGCTCTTACCGGTTACAATGATAGCGTCACAATCGTCTATTACTTTCAAAGCGTAATGCTGTGCATAATACTTTTCTACATATTCGCCCAGCAACGTAGGAATTCTAATATTCCCTGCCCTTTTCGGGATTTTGACATCGAAATGATAAGTAATGACATGTGGTTTTTTGTTCGCTTTACAGATAGCTTTAGAAAAAAATGGCGGTGGACAGTGGGAGTGGAATATATCTGCGTCCATGTACTTTATTTTAGATAATCCGAAGATGAAAGGCACATAATGAGGAAAAATCTCCTTTGCCTTGAACTTAATACAGTCGTTATACACATTCTTCGGAATGTCGGAAGTTAGAACCTGCAAGTCATTATCTTTCCTCATTAATGCCTTTGTCAGCTCCATAACGTGATTTTCCACACCGCCAATATGCGGCGGGTAGTAACAAGAAGCCTGAATTATCTTCATGGTAGCAGGTTTATTTATATGTTTGTTGCATGTAATTTACCTTTGGACGCTTGCCCCTTTTTGCTGATACTATATTTAGTATCCAGACATATAAAGCTCGCAGGATGCCGAACTTCTCCATGCGCCGCATAGAGAACCATACGTGAAGATATGGATCATAGATTATCCTGCCCTTGCGTTTTAGCTTCAGTGCGATCCCATAATCATCTCCTGCCGGCATATCAGAATAGCCACCCACCTGCAAGAATGCACGTCTTCGGAATGCCGTATTTGACCCGATAGTGAAATAAAATACCCTTAGGATAGCGAATACATGCATGAGCTTATTAAACATCCCGATTAAGAACAGGTATTTAAATTTGTCTTCAATAGGTTTTATCGGTCCGTAAGCCACGACAACACCTTCACGTGCGAGATTTGCACATATACGCGCAAGCCAATCTCCCGGTAGAATTATATCGGCATCGGTCGTCGCGATAAGTTCCGCACTTGCTGCATCCACACCATCGTTTCTCGCACCGCCGACACCTTTGCTCTTCTGTTGCATTACTATATCTGCATAGTCCTGTGCTATTTCTACTGTCCTGTCTGTGCTCCCGCCGTCTACAACTATGAGCTCAAATTCAGCGCGAGACAATGTTTGATTTACAAGGCTCTTCAAGCATCGTTCTACATATCGCTCTTCATTATACGTTGGGATAATGACTGATATTCTCTTATTCATTATTTATTCATTCATTCCCTTTGTAAAATCCAGTGCATTTCTTATACATGCATCCATATTAAGATATTTGAATTCCGCAAACCGTCCTACCGGGCAAATCCCTATATGGTTTAAAAAGCTCATTATCACCCCGATATTCTTCTTATAACTCAAATCATATATGACATATGCAAACTTCGTCCTCTTTGCTTTGCTGTAGCATACTGTATCCTTATTGATAATCCCTTTTTTATCCAGTTCTCCTATTGTACGAGTTATTATCTCTTTGTCCGATATTTTAGCTATTGAATCACCGTTATTATAAGTTATCTCAGCGAGAACAGCGCTCTTTCCTTCTGGTGCAACGCTTTCACTGTAATTCGATGGGAAAGCGACTCTATGGGCGAGACAATCACCATCGGGTATATACAACCATGAGAAATCGTTTAGATTCTCCACGTTGAGCCCGAGCATTACAGTGATGAGGGAATTGTATTTCAATTCGTGCAGTGCATTGTAAATCGCCGGTGGAACATCTGCAATTGCGTGCATAAGATCGAAAATCGGTTGCGTTGCTATAATCTGTTCATATCGCCTTTGTTCTATACCATTAGATACGATCCAGTGGTTATTCCCACGAAAGATCGATTTTACATCAAATTTTTTCACTATTTTAGCTCTGGATTCCCGCTCTAAACTGGTGATTAGAGCGTTTATACCACCTTCTTTTGGATAATAGAATTCCAATTGGTGCTTGTAGCCCTCTGTCATGATTCCAAGAGAAGACTTAATTATATCCTCTACAGGCGGTCTCGGCACCCGACCATCAACCCAAAAAGAGCCCATCTTGGATGTGTCATAATTCCAAATCTTCTCATTGTATGGCACCAAATATTTCTCGGCCATACCTTTTCCAAAAGTGTAGTAGAGCCACTCGTTAAAATTCCCGGGTTTATCATTAACGTTGGTTAAGGTTTCGATGAAGCCCATGAGACACTCGAAATTATCCGTTAATGGTAAGTCCGATAGCCCATTTTCAAATGGATACTTTACATAAATGCCGTTATACATTATTTTCGTGTTCCGCCGCCGTTTCACGATGTTAGCACCTAGCTTTTCGAGCATGAAGTCCAATACCTCGCTGTCTTTCGAGAATATAATATGCGAGCCACAGCAGTCGAAGGTGAAGCCTTCTTCTGTTATTGACCGACATAACCCGCCACACTCGCTATCCTTTTCTAATATTTCGCAGTCTGTTATTAGACTCCCGAGTGTTAATCCTGTTAGTCCTGCACCTATGATCCCTATGGTCATCTAGTAAACAATAAATAGGCTGTTGTTTTTATAAGGTTTCAAATTTTTATGTGAGCTCATACCATGTGTGTTCGGTTAAGTATTTATTTATGGCCCACAAAACAAAAAGAAAAGATTATCATACAAAAAGTATTTTATGGACACAGATTAACGCAGATTAACGCAGATGGAAACCACAAACTTTTAATTAATTTTGGTCGCTCTGCTCTGCTCTGCTCTGCTCTGCTCTGCTCTGCTCTGCTCTGCTCTGTGACGGTAAAACGTCGTATGAAAGACAAAAAAGATAAATCCGTGTCGGAAATGTGTTGTTATATTATTTTATTTTTGGGGATCATTATTTATGTTGAGTCGTACTTAACCGAACACCTATGAAACTCATACACTCTTTTGGGCAGACATCAGAACATACCCTAAAATAGATTTAAAATAATGACAATGACAGCACCGATAACGCCCCCGATCGCACATATCAGGATGTTAAGCCACGAGTATGCGATTTTCAATCCAAAGAGGGTATTTGCAGCAAAAAGAATGATCAAGCCAATGATCGAGTTAACTATGAGATATTTAGCTGCCTTGAACAGGTAGTACAACACGATTACCATTACAATTACCGCAAAAAGTATGACTAGTTCCGCAAACATCAAATCTCACCTCCATCCTGCCTTCTTGTAGTCTTCATATTCATGTACCCATCAGGAATTGTTACAATTCACTATCTGAGTTCCCGAGTATAAAAAGCTTTCCGATTTATTCCATTTACCAGTTATTTTTTATATATACGGTAATAATAGTAGGTAGTAACATGTTACAACTAAAGGAGAAGCGCAAAGGTGTAGAAGGATTATCTCGCCCATTCAAGGAATTGCTCATGGAAGACGAGCTGAAAGATGGAGCACAGATTGTCTATTATGGGCGTCCCGCACTATGTGTCCCATATATTATGGTGAAGAGTTATGAGATACGGAATTTACAGGTACAGCAGGTTTTCGTACCGTTACTCGATGAATCAAAGGCAAAAGTGATCAAATTTGTTCCTGATGTAGGGATGCAGGTCTCGGAAGAGACAACAGAAGTCCATCCACAGGTAGTTGTACTCATGGGCGGTCTTACCATGCCGGATGTTCATATATCGGCGGAGATGGCTTTGGATCATGTTTCCAAGTACGAACCAAAGATAGTCGGGGCATGCTATATGAGCGAACTTTTCGAAGCGAAATGGCCGGACGTTATCCCTTTTGACCTTTTGGTTGATGGTATCATTGACCCTGTCTATGTCTGGAGAAAACGAGAAGAATAAAAAATTAGCATCAAGTCCACCAGCACCAGAGCAACCATCGCTTCTGCCACGGGCACTATCCGCGGGCATATACATGTGTCATGCCTGCCCGAAATAGATATTTCCAGCTCCTGCAGCTTCGCCATATTGACACTTCTTTGCGATTTTGAGATAGAAGGCGTAGGTTTCACCGCCATTTTACATATTATTGGCTCGCCAGTAGAGATGCCACCTAAAATACCGCCTGCGTGGTTCGTTCTTGTTCTTACACTTCCTTCATTCATATAATATTCATCGTTCATCTCGCTCCCCATCATCCTTGCAGCATCGAATCCTGCGCCTACTTCCACGCCTTTCACAGCGCCGATACACATCAAAGCCTTTGCAAGCTCGGCATCCAGTTTATCGAAGACCGGCTCGCCCAAACCTGCTGGAACTCCAAGTGCAATTACTTCTACAATGCCGCCCACACTATCGCCTTCTGCTTTCACTTCCTTTATTCGCGCTTCCATTCTGCTCGCGGCTTCTAAATCTGCACACCTAACTGCATTTTGCTCTGCATTCTTCTTTATTTCCTCGACTTGCATTTCCCTCGCCCTTATACCGCCCACTTCCAGCACATGACCGATAATTTGCATGTTCTGCAAAGCCAGGATCTTCTTTGCTATTGCGCCTGCTGCGACTCTCGCTGCCGTCTCGCGTCCGGAAGCTCTTCCACCACCCCGATAGTCTCTTATCCCATACTTCATCTGATATGATAAATCCGCTTGACCAGGTCTTGCAATATCTTTTAGTGGTTCATAAGGACTCGAATCGGCATCCTTATTCCAGATGAGCATAGAGATAGGAGTGCCCAGGGTTTTCCCTTCGAACACGCCCGACAATACTTTCACTGCATCCGCTTCCTTTCTCCCTGTGGTTATCTCACTAACGCCCGGTTTTCGCCTGTCCAGTTCGTACTGTATGTCCGCTTCTGACAGCTCAAGCTTTGACGGGCAGCCATCCACAACCACGCCTATCGCTTCCCCGTGTGACTCGCCCCAGGTAGTCACCTTAAATATTTTTCCAAAAGAATTTCCAGACATGACAACCAAAGAGTTATAGGTTCTGTAAGAATATAATTTATATAGGTAACTTGACAATGTCAGATTAACCGCAGAGTTCACAGAGAGCGCAGAGGATATAGAGAGGAGGTATTTGTTTTGTATAGCTCAGTAAAAATTCCAAGCACCAAGCATCAAATTACAAACAAATTCCAAGCACCAAATTCAAATTTATAAACTCATTTGGATTTTTTCAATATCAAACTAAAGATTTCCAGATCATACCGTTTTGAATTTTGGTTTTTGGTCATTAGGATTTGTTTGAGATTTGGTGCTTGTAATTTGAGATTTTCGCTCTATACAAATACGAGAGGAGATATGTCCTAATAATTTATCTCCTTCACAACCTGAACCAATTTTATTACCCAATGATTACATATGTTGGTAGAAAGTTACCAATACATAACGTTTGGAAATAACAATCTGCACATACATGAAATTTTCTCTGCGAACTCAGCGTTCTCTGCGGTAAATGAAATTTAAGGTGACATTGTCAAGCTAATATCTATAGAATTGACCGTTTTGCCCACATAATTTCGCAGGTTTTATTATAACTTTCTTATCGGGGTCTTTAACAACATAGCCAAGTCTAAAAGCATCCACTTTATGCCTGCCCGCGATTTCAATAGCCACTTCTGCTTCTTGCTCCGGTAATATTACGCAAAATCCTATACCCATGTTATATACCCTAAACATCTCTTCATCAGTGACATTGCCACGTTTTTGTAATAGTGTAAAAATTGGCGGTGTTTCCGGCAGATACTCTATTACAAAACCCACATCTGATTTGACCCTGGTTAGATTTAAGAACCCGTCACCCGTGATATGCATTAACGCCTTTATATCTAAATTAGAATTTATCATCTCCATAATCTCAGGGACATAGATATGCGTTGGCTCCAACAGTTCCGCTCCGATTGTTTTTTCTAAGACATCAAAATACTCATCAATAGCACCTGTTTTCAAAAAGATATGACGGGCTAAGCTCAAGCCATTACTATGGATACCACTACTGCTTAGACCTATGATTACATCTTTCTCCTGGATATTCGCCCCTACGATTACTTTATCAAGAGAAACCGTGCCAACCGCGGTGCCTACTAGATCAAACTCGCGATTCTTTCGCACTCCCTTCACCATATCTTTTACAATCGCTATTTCACCACCCGGAATAGTTATATTGGCTATTTCTGCACCCTTGAGAAGCCCTTTACCTATTTCTTCCAGCAATTCCGGATCCGGTTCACAAAGGGCGATATAATCAACCAGAGAGATAGGTTCTGCACCCACACAGAGGATGTCATTAACATTCATCGCAATGCAGTCTATTCCGACAGTATCGTATTTATCCATCATTTGAGCGATGAGTATTTTCGTTCCCACACCATCGGTTGCGACTGCTAAACCTGACCCATGTCCAATATCGATCACATTCGCAAAATACCCTATGCCTAGCTTCACTGAACCTATATCTGTTCTAAAGGTAAGGCTTCGTCCCACATGATCGAGTAGTCGGTTTAATCCAATGCTCACTTTCGCTGTGTCAACTCCCGCTTTTGTATATGTAACACTCTCTTGCGTTTTCATTCTTCACTAACCTAACCTAATATAATCTAATGCGAAGATAAAGATTATAATGATAAATATATCTATAATTAATGATAGTAGAAATGACAAGAAATGAAAAGCGCTTTATTTGACGATATTGGTAGTTATCCACTGCCTGAAGGAAGAACGAAAGAATGGATGAAATCCGCCTTTGCTAATCCGGAACCACACAAAGATGAGCTCTACGAGATAATAATAGGGTCAATGTGGCAGAAGATAAACGCAGGTGTAGAAGTCCCTAATTATCCGCAGTTTCAGAATATGATTACTCAGTTTAGCGAGTACATCATGGACGATGGACGAACAGAAGCGCCACTGCTAATAAAAGAAGAAGAGGCGAAGATGGTCGAAATGGATGCCTTAGCCGAACTGGCAGTGGAGTACAAGGAGAAGGAAGGTAAAAAGTTAGGAGTCCGAATTTGTGTCACAGGTCCGATAGAGCTATATTATAACCTATTCACGCCACCGGTGTATATGGACATGTTATCGCCCCTCGCGGAATCAGTAGGCCGATTCATAAAACATGCGGTAGAAGGAGCGCAGAACTACGACGTTGTTTGTGTCTCTATAGACGAGCCAAGCATGGGCTTAGATCCGCGTATAGAAGAGGAAGGTATAATTACCGCACTTGAACTCGCTTCTGAATATGCTTTCCGATCGGGCATTGATACACAAATACACCTCCACTCACCCATTTTTTATGAGACCGTGTGCCAGGTAGAAGGGATAAACGTGATAGGGATGGAATCAGCAGCGAATCCGTCTCTTTTAGCTCTTATAGATAAAGAGCAACTAGAGAAATACGATAAATTCCTGCGCATTGGTGTTTCAAGAACAGATATACTCAGCATGGCTGCGGAATATGATGAACTACATCATACAAATGCATTTAAAGATAAGGGCGTTTTGGAAACCATAGTTAACGAATATAACAGCCCTGACAATGTGAAGAAGCGGCTGGAGAAAGTTTTTGACATCTTTGGTGACCGAATAAAATATGTGGGTCCCGACTGTGGCTTGGGTTCTTTCCCCAATCAGGAACTGGCATATTTGGTCTTGAAAAATACCGCTGCTGGGCTAAAAGCGTTTTATAGCGGTAAGGATAGCGATAGCGAATGAAAATAGTAAAACTAGGTGGCAGCTTACAAGAAAAAGGAAGAGAACTCATACGGTTTCTTAGCGATTATGCAGAGACGAAAAACCATACTGTTATTATAATCCCAGGCGGCGGTCATTTTGTAAAGCGGATAAAAGAACTCTCAGAGCAAGAGGTTATCTCCGATGATGCTGCGCATTGGATGGCGGTTCTTGGTATGCACCAATACGGTTTTTACCTCGCAGATGGTAGTGGAACAGAAATAGTTGAGAGCATGGAAGAACTCCGCAATGTGGTGCATATAGGCGTATTATTGCCATATACTCTTCTGAAGGCGGATGATTCCTTACCGCATACGTGGAATGTCACATCAGATACGATAGCCGCATTTGTCGCAAATAAAGTAGGCGAAAAGAGCTTCATAAAACTAACCGATGTGGATGGACTAATGGATGATAAGGGGCTTTTGGTAAGACAGATTCATGCAAAGGCGATGATAAAGAACGTGCGTACCGGCTGTGTAGACGCGGAACTGCCGCTATTTTTAATGCAGAATGAAATGAGTTGCGTGATTGTGAATGGCAACTTCACAGAGCGAATAATAGCGGTAATATCGGGAAAAGAAACGGACTGCACAAAGATCTTATAACTCAAAATTCACAAGAAAAAATAAATTGTGGACACAGATTAAAGTACACTAAAACTTTTTAGAAAAAAGGTATTTGTATAGCTAATCTTAAAAACCACGAGATTCCACAAGATTAACACAAGAAATTAAGGCTAATAGGGATGGGATAGCCAATAGTTTATTAAAACCCGATTACTATTATTGTTTTCTCGTGAAAATCTGTGTAATCTTGTGGTTTGCTAAACAAATACGAAAAAAAGTTTTATCAAAAGCCAATTTCTTTGGTAAAGTTTTTAAAACTTTTTTAAAGAAAGGTTTGTGTAAATCTGTGTCTTAAAGAGAAGGAAGTTATACTTTATATACAATAAATAAAAACATAAGATAAAGGAGGTGATAGTCATGTGTAGTGTTGGCGGTACCGACTTTGAATTTGAGAGAGAGGAGATAGAAGTAGAACGATACAAGTGCAGTGACTGCGGAAATAAATTTGATGCAATGGGCGAGAAAGTTGTCTGTCCGTCATGTCGGTCGGAAAATGTAGTGAAAGCGTGAAAGAGTAGCTGGCATGATAAGTTTAAGCAGTAATGAGATGCTGCTGGTGCTTGGTAATAGCGGCACTGTAGCGGTAGTTAAGGTGGGAGTGCAGAGGCAGTTCTTCGTTGATACGCCAGAAAGGGAGATTGTATTGGCGATGGGGCCGGATGAATTGCTTGTAGCTTCTGGCTTTGGCACTGGCGAAGAGATAGTAAAAGGGTTGAGGTGCGTGCTATACATGATAAGGGAATTGAACTCGCCATTGATTGTATTGCCAAAGAACCATCCTGCATCTGCGCGCCTTAAAATGGTGTTAGCTGCGGGCAAGCGAATTGTCTTGAGCTGTGATATTACCCCGGGTACGCATCCCGAGCAGCATTTACTCTGTGCTATGAATGAGTTCGACGGCGCAGAGATTCTAGGCGTTGAAGGTGGTGTAGAGCTAAAAGGGCTGGAATGGGCGAAATATGAGAGAAGGGGTTTTTCAGCGTTGTGATGTTTTAAATTCTTGGTATTTGTATAGCTAACTAAAAAAACCACGAGATTTCACAAGATTAACACAAGAACTTGGGATTATCAGGGTATAAAGTAGTTACTAGTGTACAGAAGCCATGTTAGTATTATTCTTTTTCTCGTGGAAATCTGTGCAATCTTGTGGTTATAAAAAGGAGCTAAACAAATATCTTTTTTATCACGTTCATGCCTTTCCCCTCTTCTCTCTAATATCCATCGCCTCTTCCCTTAATTTTTTAAAGTATTCGGTCTCAGTGATCTCAGAAACAGCTTTTTTGTCTTCTCGCGATTTATCGTAATCTCAAGCATCTTTACTTTATTCTCCAAATTCCGGCTGTATTTCTCCAATCGCTCAATCTCAAGTTCCTTTATCCTCGTCTCTTTCTCTACAAGTGCTTTCGTATACCCCTTCAAGTCAGATGCCATCTTATTAAACGAATTTGCAAGCTCTTCGAGCTCGTCTCCGGTCTTCACTTCGACCCGATAGTCAAGGTCTCCGCCACCTATGACTTCAGAACCCTTTTTGAGTGCCAAGATTGGCTTCGTGATTAGCCTCGCAAGCAAAGCAGTAATCCCAAAGACCGCGAGAAGTATAATAATGAAGATGACAGTGAAGCTCTTTTGCATATTATTTGTTTGCCTGTTGATATGTTCACAGGTATCTTGTGTTGCCGAGATTATTTTGCTCTTCGTGGTTAATGCAGGTGCTATTATCTCCTCAACTGGCATCACTATACCCACGCTCCAATTTGCACATGTAATGGGTGCGTAAGCGATATCTTTCTCTCCGTCCTCAAAGCTGCATTTGGCGATTCCTGTATTCCCTGTAGTTATATTCTCTGCTATCGCCGCCAATTCTGTGCTATCGCTGAGAAGTAAATTCTCCGTTTCAAAAGATTCATCCCCGCTTTTATCTTCGCCCGACAATCTCGGGTGGGCAACAACCTCGCCCTTATTATCTATCAAAAAAGCATATCCAAGTTCGCCAACCTGCGTGTTGATAATCTGTTGATTAATTGTCTCTGTGGTCACATCGGCTCCAATCACGCCAATTAAATTATGTTCTGAGTCATAGACAGGTTTTGAGCAGGTGACCATTAATTCACCAGTAAGGACATCAATATAGGGTTCTGACCAGCCAATATCGCCCGTTTCTTTTGCTCTCTTATACCATACGCGAACTCTGTGGTCAAAGGAATGACTTATCCCAGACGCCCAGGGATACAACAAGAGTATGCCAGATTCTGTTCCAATATAGATCCATGCCACATTTTGATCGTTAGCATAAATATGTATAAAAATATTGTCTAAGTTACTCGATAGATTCAATTCTTCTCTCACTGCATCCACAGCGACATCTGGTGCCAGCACATAAACAGAAGTCGCATACACGTCATCAGGTTCCTCTTCTTGAGAATAAAGATGCACAAATTGAGTCCCAAAGCGCTAAAAGCGTAAAGTTTATATGTTGTTATTGATATAATTATATACCTGAAGTCATTAATCGATTTTGCACTTAATGAGGAGTATGAGCGAGTAAAACAGCTTGGAGACAGGCTAATGGAGATCGAATCAGTAATTGACTGGGAAGCTTTTCGTCTAATTTAGAGTGGGAGAAATGTATGAGAACAGGAGCGAGCGAGGCGGCAGACCAAACATCGATGAGGTGTTAATGGTCAAGCTGTTAGTGCTTCAGCAGTGGCATGGCCTATCAGATCCAGAACTCGAAAAGCAGGTTACTGATAGGATCTCGTTCAGGAAGTTTCTTGTATTTCCAGCAGTTATCCCTGATTTTACCACGGTCTGGTATTTCAGGGAGCGATTAGCGAAAACAGGTAAAGACCGAGCAATATGGGAGGAACTCCAGAGACAACTCGATTCCATGGGTCTAAAAGTAAAGTGTGGCGTAGTCCAAGATGCGACTTTTATTACTTCTGATCCTGGACATGCTAAGGCGGATACACCGCGAGGAGACGAAGCAAAGACGAGGAGAAGCAAGGATGGCACATGGGCAAAGAAAGGCAGTAAATCGTGATGGACAGAATATCATATTCAAGAAACTTGCAGATATGAGCAATCAACTTGTTTATGACTTGAGTTCCATGTTCTCACGTTCTATGAGCATAAATCAGGCTGAGAAGGGATATAATAAGAATAAGATACAGGTACCCCAGATAAATCTCGCTCTACTGTGTAGCGCGGACACAGGCTTGCCTACAATGATTCGCTCTCTCCCTGGCAGTGTGAAGTGAATGACATAAAAACGCTCTATTACTCGATAAATGAACTCGATATTGAAGGGAAGGTCCTCATACTTGATAGGGGGTTCTTCTCTGACGGCACAATAAAGTTTTTAGGCGGTAAGAAGGGTAAGAAAATCTCCTACGTGCTCCCGGCAAAGAGGAATAGCCGTTATTATGATAATCGTATCCACTTCACCGAATACTTTTCCTACCACGGTCGTTTGATAAGGTGTGGAAAACGGAAATACAACGATTTTTACCTCTACCTCTTTGAGGACCAGGATCTTAAACTGGAAGAACAGAAGACGCTGTACAGGAAATTAGAGGAGCGCAAGATTGACAAGGAAAAATTTGGTATTTGTTTAGCTCCTTTTTATAACCACCCGATTACACAGATTTTCACGAGAAAACGATAATAGTAATCAGGTTTTAATAAACTATTGGCTATCTCATCCATATTAACCTTAATTTCTTGTGTTAATCTTGTGGAATCTCGTGGTTTTTAAGATTAGCTATACAAATACAAAATTTGATGTTGACCAGAAGAGAGCAGGGAAGATCCTTATTGTTTCAGATATGGATGTAGAGAAGCAGGAAATTTATCTGCTCCTCAAGAAGCGAGAAGTGGTTGAGAAGATGTTTGACACTTACAAAACGGTGCTTAATGCGGACAAGCTCTATCTGCAGAACGATGAAAGTGTCTTTGGGCACGTATTCATCGCATTTCTTTCTCTTTATATCCACTGTAAGTTGGAACAGCACTTAAAGAACGCGAAACTCAATCATAAGTTCACTCCGATTGATCTGCTATACAAATTTAGAACAGCAAGGTCTACCATCTTGAAATACGTGGGCGCGGCATTATCTCTGAGGTTCCAAAGAAGGTGATGGACCGGGATGAAGCACTTGGATTGCTTATGTACCCTAAAACGATTCGAAGTTAAGGTTTAAAATGACTGCATCTAGAAGGGCCTTTAGACATATACCCTTATCTCGTATGTTTCAATAAAATCAAAGTATTTGTTTAGCAAACCACAAGATTACACAGATTTTCACGAGAAAACAATAATAGTACTCATGTTTTAATAAACTATTGGCTATCCCATCCATACGAGGTTAACCTTAATTTCTTGTGTTAATCTTGTGGAATCTCGTGGTTTTTAAGATTAGCTATACAAATACAAATCAAACTATATAAGATAGAGGTGTGCAAAATCTCCTCTAAAAATAGGAGGAAAAGACTATGGTGCGTCCTCATCAGTATCCATTACCTCGGCATCACGCAATTCCGATTTGATATTTACAAAAGTTTACTTTTAAATCTATTTATTTATGTGCCACTATAAAGCTTATTAAAGAAGAAATTAGTGCGACAGGTGGCAGATAGATAGGGGACAAGAATGAGACGAATTGGATTTCACAATCGTGAGAAGGAGCTAAAAGAGATCAAGAACCTGCTGGATGCAGAGCCATCCCTGATCACGTTCATCTACGGCCCGATAAACAGTGGAAAGACAGCACTAATTAACCACCTGATCGAACAACTGCCGGATGATTATCTTGTTTTCTACATAAACCTCAGAACTAAATTGTTAGCGAGTTATGATGATTTCATCGAATCGCTGTTTGAGATGGAACTGGAGACCGAAGAGAGAAATAGGAAGCGGAAAGAAACACTGAAGGAACTGATTTCTTCTGTCACGAAGGTTGCTGGCATACCGATAAACAGAGCGTTTCTTGATTACGTCTTCAAGGACAAGAAGCCAAAGAACGCATTTTCGTACATAATAAAACTCTTTGAGGCAGTGCGAGATTCCGGGAAGCAGCCAGTTTTGGTTTTAGATGAGTTACAGAAGATAGGGGACGTAAAAGTGAATGGCCCGCTCATCTACGAGCTGTTCAACTTTTTCATAGACCTGACGAAGGAGTTGCATCTGGCGCACGTCTTCGTGATCACTTCTGATTCGCTATTCATCGAACGCGTGTACAGCGAGGCAATGCTGGAAGGGCGGTGCAGGTATCTGCTGGTGGATGATTTTGACTATGAAACAACGATGGTGTTTCTGGACAAATATGAATTTAGTGAAAAAGAGAAAGAAGCGGTATGGGAATACTGTGGCGGCAAGCCGGTGTGTATGGTCGAGTTGACGAATGCGAAAATGTGTGCAAAGGAGATAGAGGGAGAGGCTAAAAGGTTGCTAAAGATTAGAACAAGTCAAATACAGTCATTATTCGATGAAATAGCACTTGGAAAGGTCGAATATTCGGAAAGGGCGATAACAGACGAGTTTAAGTATTTTGAGAAAGATGAGATTGTACGATATGATCGGATAAATAAAGAGAAATTATTCCTGGTTGGAAGAAATGTATTGTTTATTGATCCGACACAGCGGATATTAAAGCCGCAATCGCGGCTGAATCTGCTCGCTATACGTGCGGTGGTGAGAAATGGGTGACGTTGCTATAATAATTCCCCAGGGGTGCATTCATCTTCCATCTGTGTCAATAATCAATTTTCTTGAAGCAAATGACTGAGTAGTTAGTTTGCACGATTTGTTTTTTTTTCTGCAGTTGGTACGTATTTATATAAAAAAGTATCTGGAATTACAAAGTGCTTTGCTTTTGGGCGAAGGCGAGAAGAAAGCGAAGCGGAAGGGGAGAAGGAAGTAAACATGAAAACCGAACTAAAAGCGAAATCGGTATCGCTGCTACTCGTAACGATAATGCTCTGCTCGATCTTCGCTGGCGCGGTGACGGCGGATGTGACTAAAAGTGCTGCGAATACCTCCCTCGCCTTTGGCAATCCAAGATCATGCATAGGCTGCGCAGGCTACGAACCCTGGTATTACTACGCCGCAGGCGGTATTGTAAATACCGCAAATGGCAATTTATACCTCGCTGAAGCGGACATCTCAATAAAAGCACGTGGCTTCGACATCGAACTCGTCAGGGCATATAACAGCCATAACAGTGGAAAGCATGGTCCCTTCGGTTTCGGCTGGACTTTCAATTACAATATTTATCTCGTGAAAAATGATGATGGCTCTGTAACTTTCTTCGATGAAGATGGCTCTGCACATACCTTCACACCCGCGGGAGGAAACAATTATACCGCACCACCTGGAATACACTCGAAATTAGTTAAAAATGCGGATGATTCTTTTACACTCTGCTTTACTGACGTCTCAAAGTACAACTTCGGCTCAAATGGTAAGATAAATAATATCACAGACAAAAATGACAATCACTTAAATTTCACATATAATATACTTGGGAGACTCACACGCATATCCGATGATTCCGGGCTGTACCTCAATCTTAATTACAACCTGCGTGGTAGAATTAGCAGCGTTGTTGACCCACTGGGAAAGGAGATACGGTATGAATATGATGTCAGCGACTTGACAAAAGTGACAGATGCGATGGGTCACTCAACGCGTTATGAATATTATGACAATCACAAACTCAAGAGTAAAGTAGATCGTGTTGACAGCATGCTTATATTTTCCTACTATGACGATGGCAAGGTCAAAGATGTCAAGGTTTCTAAGTATGGAGAGAAGGATGTTATGCCCTTTACTCTTTACAAACTCGAATATGCTTCAAATATCGCCGATGTAACAGACGCATTAGGTCATGAAACAACAATAGAGCACAATTCAAATGGCAATCCAGTAAAAATCACTGACCCCTTAGGCGGGGTTATAACTACGAACTGGGACGGTGATATGAATATAGTAAGTATTACAGATGCTAATGGACACATCACAAGTTTTAATTATGATGCTTTTGGAAATTTAATCAAAGAAACAGATGCTCTCGGCAATTCTGCTCTTTATGCATACGATAATATTGATACAACTGGAAAGTATATTTCTCTGCTTGTAAATACTACAAATGCACGAGGATTTACAACGAGTTTTGAGTATGATGCAAAAGGGAATTTAATAAGACTCACTGATGCAACTGGAAATCATTCCTCTATGGGTTATGATACTTATGGAAATGAAATAAGTTCAGCGGATTTCAGAGGCTATATCACGCTTTTTGCTTATGATGCCCGTGGATATTTACTTAATTCCACAGATGCCACTGGAAATGCTACAAGTTACAGTTATGATTCAGGTGGAAGACTGTTAAGTGAAACCGATGCAAATGGATATTCAACAAAATACGAATACGATGCCAATGATAATCTCATTAAAGAACTAGATGATACTGGAAATGAAACAAAATATGAATACAATGCAGAAGGGAATTTAATAAATACAATTGATGCAAATGGTCATTCTACCGCCGTTAGTAAGAATATTATTGGTAAAATAGATGGAACCACAGATGCCTCAGGGAATGAAACGTCCTTTGAATATGATAAAAATGGAAATTTGATTGAGATTACAGATGCAAATGGTAGAAAAACAAAAACTACTTACGATGCCTTGGGCAGAGTTATTTCTGTAACCGACGCACCTGGAAACACGATAAGGTATACCTATGATGCTGCAGGTAGGGTAACAAGCATAACAGACAAAAATGGTCATACTACCCATTACACTTATGATGCAGTCAATAGACTAATACAAGTGAAAGATCCGCTGGGTCATACAGTTAGTTATTCTTACGATGAAAATAGTAATTTGCTATCTTTGGCAGACGAGAACGGGCACACTACAAGCTATGAATACGATGTTCTGGATAGAGAGGTTAAGGTTATTGACGCCTTAAGCAATGAAGATTTGTTTTCGTATGATGCAAATGGAAATCTTTTAAGTTTTACGGATGCATACGGGTATATCGTTTGTTATAAATACGACCCTTTGAATCGTTTGATAGAGGTTATTGACCCAACTGGAAAAAAAACAATTCAATCATATGATGCAGTAGGAAACCGAGTAAGCCTAACAGACAGGAATGGACATGTAACTTCTTTTAGATACGATACATTAAATAGATTAATAGAAATAACAGATGCACTTGGAAATGCTGAAAGCTATGAGTACGATGCGGTAGGAAATATAATAACTTTAAAAGATGCAAAAGGATTTACTGAAAATTACTTTTATGATGAATTGAATAGAGTGACAAAAGTTGTTGATGCCACTGGTAAGAGCACCTTGTTTAGCTATGATGCAGTTGGAAATTTGGTGAGAACAACGGATGCAAATGGAAATAGTGAATCCTTTACCTATGACTCTTTGGATCGGCTAATAAACGTTACTAATGCACTCAGTCGCCAGACAAAGTACGAATATGATGCAACGGAAAACGTAGTAAGTATAACAGATGCCAACAATCATGTAACTGGATTTCAGTATGATGCTTTAGATAGATTGATTAAAACTAAAGCAAACTATCCATCCCTTAGTGAAATATCCTACGGTTATGACAATATAGGTAATATGATTAGCATGACAGACGAAAATGGGCATAGAACAAGATACGAATACAACGACTTAGGTAAATTAACAAAAGTTACTTCCCCCCTCGGCTATACTACCCAATTTAGTTACGATGCAATTGGAAACCTTATAAGCAGAACTGATGCCAATGGGGACACCTCTACTTATAGCTATAATGTATTAGGTCGCTTGATATCCTCTACTTATCCAGATGGAAGCAATATAACATATAAATATGATGCGGAAGGTAATTTTATTCACGTATCAAGTAATGGAATTGTTACAAATAATTCTTACAACGAGCTTAACCAACTTGAATCTACCACAGTGAATTATAGTTCATTCTCCAAAACCGTAGGGTATACCTATGATGCCAACGGTAACCGTGCAACTATGATAGACGCTGACGCCGGTATTACAAGTTATGTCTACGATGGAGTTGATAGACTTGTAAGCATTACAGACCCGTCCGGGGAAACGATAGCTTACCAATATGACGATACGGGCAGAGTATTAAAAATCAACTATCCAAATGGTGTTTCTTCGAGTTATTCCTATGATGCTGCTGATAGACTAAGTAAGCTTACAAATAAAAAATCAAAAGGGGAAATGATTTCGAGTTATTCTTATACTTATGATAATCTTGGCAACCGGGTGAGCATGGCTGAAGCTAATGGGAATATTACTAAGCATAAGTATGATGAACGAAATAGACTTATTAATGTAACTTATCCTGATGGAAATATTGCTCGGTATACCTATGATAAAGCAGGCAATCGTGTATCTGAAGCAAATGCTACTTCTACAATCACCTATACCTATGATGCAGATAATAGATTGTTAAATACAAACGGAATAAGCTATTCTTATGATAATAATGGAAACCGGATAAGTAAAAGCGATGGAACGAAATATGAATACGACTACGAGAACAGATTGACTAAGGTCACACTTCCAGATGCAAGCCAGGTTACTTATCAATATACTCCATTTGGAAATCGAATAAGTAAAACAGATATCAATGGAACAACGCATTACCTATACGAATTTGAAGATATTCTAATGGAGTTCGATGTAAATGGAGTGCAGAAGTCAAGATATACGCATGGAATAGGAATAGATGACCCAATTAGTATGGATAGGAATGGAGCTAAATCATATTACCATATTGATGGCTTGGGTAGTGTAACCTCTTTGACTGATGTAAAAGAGAACATAGTGGCAAGTTACAGGTACGATGCATTTGGAAAGATAAAAGAAAAAACTGGAAGTGTGATTAACCCTTATACATTTACCGGCAGAGAATACGATAGCGATATTGGATTGTATTACTATCGTGCGAGGTATTATGATGCCAAAGTGGGTAGATTCCTGAGTAAAGATTTAATTGTCCCTAATTCATACACTTATGTAGATAATAATCCTGTTAATTTAGTAGACCCCTTTGGTTTTGGTCCCTTGAAAGGTCTAAGTTGGGGGGAAGCATGGGACGCTTTCTCAGAAAGCTGGTCTAAGCAGGGTGAATCTTTCGTAGAAACATGGAGAGGTGTTGCTAAAGGTGATATGCAGCATATAGCTCGCCAATATAAAAACAGCGGGTTAGGACAAACTCATACACACATGCATTCCTGCCCTTGGGCATATTACGGAACACGAAGTGCACTCACTGTATCTGCTGCCACGGGTAGTATTGCTATTCTAGTTATCGCATCTGAGTCAGGCGCAGTAAGATATGCATGGCTGGGTGGGAAATGGGTAGTAGTGACGGGAGGTAAATTAGCATGGCGTAGCGGGAAGTGGCTGCTAGTGAAGGGAGGTAAATTAGTATGGCGTAGCGGGAAGTGGCTGGTAGTGAAGGGAGGTAAATTCGCATGGCGTGTGGGGAAAAAGAGAATCATAGATTGCATAGTAGGAGCTTCAGTACGTGCTGGGACGTATTTGGTGGGGCAAGAGTTGTTTGGGAATAAGAAATCAAACTGTGAACACGGTTGTGCTGTGCTTGCTAATGCACTTACTGGGTGTATTGCAACAGCTATCCTGGGGGGTATGGTTGGTGGGACTATAAAACATCTTTTTCTTAAAGGTGTTAATATTTTCCCTGGGGCGATAGGGCCTATTTCTCAGATAATGTATCATAGAACTGTATGGGGTGGTAAGGTTCTTACGTCATTACTTGCGGCTGGAACACTTGAGGATTATCTTAAAGAAAATTGTATGTCAGCCTGTTACCCTGGAGAAGGCGAATCAACTAACGGTATTAAAGGATTTAAAAAAGATAAAAACAAAAAACCACAAAGAAGGGGTGGACATCCTGATGACAACTACGATGTTTCCGTTCTCAGTTATTCTTCTCCAACCGCCACTACATCTAATTACAAACCAGAAGAAGTTGCAATTCTCGCAAATGGATTCTACGATGAGTTCTCGAATCTTTTAACGGAACTCGGTGAATCCGCTACCTTTGTAGATGTTTATACGCCATTAGAAAATTTGAATGATTACCCAATTTTAATAATACCAAGCGGTGGCTTCTCCGGCATATCCTCTTTATCTTCTTTCAAATCAAAACTCGAAAACTATGTCAATGACGGAGGCACGCTAATTGTTTACTCTCAGAACAACGGCTACGAATTCGGTGCTGTCCCCGGCGATCTGAGCGGTTACGGTTGGACCGAAGATCAAGCATGTCATTATCGTTCGGTTGCTATAAATACATATCACCCACTCCTGTCCGGGCAGAATTCCGTAACTCTTGACGTCGTCGTTGATGGCTATTTCACCTCTTATCCGGAGAATGCAACTATTTTACTCACGAGAACGAAGAATGGCATGCCTGCGATGCTGATGTATGAATACGGGAATGGAACTGGAACGATAATTGCAACTACTATTTACACTGATTGGGCTTACGGGCATCATCAGGCGACAGGAGATGGAAAACGTCTGATTAGAGACATGATTTCATGGGCAAAGGAGCGAAAAGAACTGTCTGAATATAGCGCTGACGACCTCGTGATTATTCCTATAAACGTAACGAGTTATATTGATTTAACCTCAGATAAAGTCAAATTTGAGGTGATTGCAGATAACGAGGTCGTGGACACCGTGGAAGTTACGACTTCTATTCCGCCTTACGAAAAAAAAACAGTTAATTTCGTTTATAGAGCACCTGCGAATCTCGGTATTCTCTATATTGACTACCTGCTGGTGAACGACAGTTATGGAGAAGTGCAGCGAGTGCATGATGTAGAAAGATTCGTGGTGAGCAAATACGCTGAGAATCCAGGTGGGTTCGTTTATCGGGGCAAGGAACTTCAAATATGGGCTACTTCTTCTGATGATTACGTTGCAAAAGGTTCTGAAGTTGTATTTACTAGCTATCTGAAGAATAACGGTGATGATGAGTTTAAAGGAAACATCGGTATCTACGGACACGAGGCGGGTGGAGCGTGGTGGGCTTATTACGATAACATCTCGAATATTACCATAGCACCGCATTCCGAAGATAGCTTTACGTATGCTCACGAGATGGAACACTCTACGGCGGTCTATTTCGGATTGTTTGACAAGCCTGTGAATCATAAGGCCCTTTCTATACGTAGCTTCAACCAAAACGCTATTGCAAAGTGTGAGCGAGGAGTATGGACTTTTTACCCATCCGTTGATATTGAAATAGAAACAGACCAGAAAGAATATGCAAAAGGTGAAGATGTCTTTGTCTCGCTCAACCTCACGAACAAGCAAAAAGTCCGCCACAATGTTACCGTTGACGTCAGAACGCTTGACCCAGACAACAAGAAGATTTACGAAGACAGTTTTGACGCGAACCTCAGCGCTTACGAAACCAAAAACAAAACGCTTTCTTTCTCGCTGCCCGCAGATTCCCGCTACGGCACTTATATCGTAACGGCAGAAGCATACGAAAGCGGAGATAAAATAGGCTCTAACTCTACTTACTTTGAGCTTCCAAAGATTTACCTCTTAAGGCGGAACTTTGATAAGCCAGACAAGGTTTATTGCATCAGACAAAACATGAGCCTTACTCTTAACATCACAAACACCGGCTCGTCTGTCTGGACTTCGTGGATAAACACAACCATTCCCTCTCTCGCCTTCTCTGATTCCAAATTCCTCTCTTTGAACCCAAACGAAAACAGAGAAATAGAATACAAGAACATCGGCATTCCCACAGACTTCGCAGCCGGGAAACACGATGTCCTCGTTAACCTCTCTTACGACAGCAGCACAAAAAAGGACAATTTTTTCATTCCTTGCTCTGACCTGAGGATAGAAGCAGGCAAGAAATACAAAGCAGGCGAAAACATAAGTTTCAATATCTCCAACGTTGGCGGCGTAGATACCGATTTCAACTGCTCCTTCAAATTCGTTGACTGGAAAGGCAAGGAGATGTACGAAGATGTGGTAGAAGATACCCTTCTTTCTTTGAAGAACAAAACCATATCCTTTGATATTCACAACCAGTCAGTGAACGGCTCGTATTATCTCATCGTGTCGTGCAAAGATAAAGAGACGGGAAGAGAGACGGAATTAGCTGCGCTATGCGAAGTAAGCGGTTTGAAATCGGATTTGACCTCAGACACCGAGAGAAAAATATATTTCAAAAACGAGAATGTGTCCATCCTTACAAATATAACGAACAGGGATAGCGAGATTGAGAACGGCACGCTGAACCTCAAAATCGTTCGTGTTTCCATGCCTACCTCAGCCGAACGCGCACTTGCTATCGCAACCGCAAAACTGTCGGGGTATAAGTATAAGCTCGAAGAACACGAAATTGTCATGCATAACAGCTCTCACAACCGTTCGCATAACAGTTCAACCCTGCAATCGCCTTCTCCTCCACCTACTAATTTCTTATCCGGACTGAGTCCATATAACATTATTGCTACTGCTCGCGCTGCATCGCCACCTGCAAACTTCACTCCCACACCCACTCCCGAACACGAACCCGAACGCGAACCTGAAAATGAAACAGGGGAATTACCAATTGAAGAACTATCACCTACACCATCCATTAATGTTACTCCTACGCCTGAGCATGAACCTTTGGCACTTCCGGCAGACGAGCTTAACGAAAGTTATGATAATGAATCGCGAATAGAAGAGTTTGTGCATTCGCCTTCACCACTACCCGCAAACTTAACTCCCACCCCTGAACCGGGAAATGAAATAGGGGAATTCCCAATTGAAGAACCATCACCCTCTCTTCCACCCGTTAACCTAACTTCCATCCCCGAACCAGAACCCGAACCCGAAGAGGAACTTGCTGAAATTTATAAGCTGAGTGCAGCGAAATTAAGCGATATTATAATAGGAAACGAAACGGTGTGGAAAGACGAAGTAAAAATCTTAAGTGGCAATTTAATTATCAATTCCTCCGGGAACCTCACCTTGATTAATACCCAATTAATCATGGATTGCACTTCTGACGGGCAGTACCACATTGAAGTTCAAAACGGTGGCGAGATGCACATCTTCGATTCCGAAATCACTGCAAAGAACACGAATTATGAATATTACTTCCAGGTGAAATCAGGTGCGAAGTTTGAGATGCACGATTCTGAACTACACGAGTGCGGTTATACATGGGGAACAAATGGCGACCATGCCGGTTTGTGGATCAATACGAATAACACAATAATTGAGAGTAATTCAATAACAAGTAATTATTGCGGAATCGTGTTATATCAATCCAACAACAACACCTTAACAGACAATACCGCTAACTCAAACAACAACCGCGGCATTTATCTGTCTTCTTCGAGTAACAACACACTTACAAACAACACCGCCAACTCGAACAAATACGACCACGGCATTTACCTATCTTCTTCGAGTAACAACACTTTAACGAACAATACCGCTAACTGGAACGTCAACCACGGCATTTATCTGTCTTCATCTAATAACAACACTTTAACGAGAAACACCGCTAACGGGAACAGATACGACCATGGCATTTACCTATCTTCTTCGAGCAACAACACGCTCACGAGAAACAC
>JAUWND010000046.1 GCA_030612835.1 Candidatus Methanophagales archaeon
TGGTATATTTTCCTGGACATATCGCAAAGTGCAGTAGAATAAGGATAGTCATGTATGACTGGACTGTATGTCCTAACTGGGGGTAACTCTGAGAAGTAGTATATCTTCAAGTCTATTACCAATCAATTTGAAGAGGATACATATTTTCTATGATATTAGTTCCTCATTATCTTCTTCACCATATCCTTCTCACTAAAAAAATAGTATTTGTTTAGCAAACCACAAGATTACACAGATTTTCACGAGAAAACAATTATAGTACTCATGTTTTAATAAACTATTGGCTATCCCATCCATATTAACCTTAATTTCTTGTGTTAATCTTGTGGAATCTCGTGGTTTTTAAGATTAGCTATACAAATACAAAAAATAATACACAAAATGTTAACCCATTTCACATAACTTTTTTAATATACGTGCTATATTATATATTAGATCATAATGAAATTAGAGATTAAGGTTATTAATTTAAGGGGCACAAGTATCTTTATCTCAGGGATAAAGTAAAAGTTAACGATAAAAACGCGGCTATTTCGTTCTACGTCGGTAGATTGAGTAAATTAGAGCGAGCAAGAGTTATAGAAAAATTAAGTGAATTCGAGAAGATCAAGTTAAAAAGAATTACGGGCCGATTATTAATTTTATATGCGAGGTATATGTGCCACAGCATGACAAAATCGGTGCTGAGATAACTAAAAAGCTCCAGGCGGGCGAAGTGGAAGAGCATAAACGGTTGATAAGGGAATTTAGCAAGATGGCGGGAAATGAGTGAGGGATATTCTCCGCTTGTATTTGTATAGGTGCCATGTTTTAGGTTTTATGTCTCACAAAACAATATAAGGCATATTTGTAGATTATGATACATGATAACCAAAAAGGATCAAACGAAAAAAATGTTCAACCCAAATAATAGCGAAACTGAAAACTATACTGGAAGAAATCGGCGTTGTGTATTCCAATATCCTTTTATTTGGCAGTAGAACAGGGACGGATTTTGAAGAAGAAAGTGATTGGGACTTTTTGATAGTTGTAAAAGGCAATTTAGACCTAAAAGAGAAAAGAGAACTCTGGCATAAAATTTACAGGCGATTTCATGATTATTTACCTTTCGTTTCCGTGGATATAATTTTGAAAGATGAGCAATCGTTTGAAGATGAGAATAATGTAGCAAACACGATTTCTAACGAGGTATATCTGGAGTGTACCAAAGTATGAAAGGTTTACGAACACTATTTCAAGGAGAAAATCAGCAGACTGAGCGCCAGGTCCGTAACCAGAAGCGCGGGGGCTCAAATCCCTCTTGGGGCTTATTTTAGCTTTTTCGTGAAATATAAGAAAATACAAAATTAATTAAAATGCTTGATATTCCTTGTAATTAATTTTTCATTCTTCGCCAGTGCTATGCTTGCTACCAATATATCTAACTTTGATAACTGTTATTTCAGTGGTGCTAACCTGCGATACTTGGAGACGAACGGGTTAGACGGTTATATTCCAGACAGCAAGCAAGCAAGCAAGCAGACACATGAGATGAATGGAAATAAACCGAAGATGAGTCCATTCTGGAAGAATTCGTTCGATTATTGGAGAGGAATGTGCCGGCCATCGGTACGATCGATTCGGACGTTAGTAGCTAATTCGACATCTAACCTAAAGTCGGGAACTTCTTGTGACTATTTAGCATCCAATAGTTATTTTTAACTGTCTGGGTTGATAATGAATTGGAGGACAGCTACTATAGATAGAAGCACAAAAAGAGAACCATGGAAGTCACAATGGTAATACCATCGTATTGGTCAGGAGAGAAGAAAGGGGACGTTATCTATGACCATCCTACACCTTTAGATAGCGAAGGCACATTACTTAGGGCGATAGAGAGCATAGATGTACTGTCAGATAAAGATTTCAAGCTCGTAATACTTGCTGTTGCCGATGCGGCTGCTATAGAACAGCAAGTAGAGAATAAAGTTGCTAGTATTATCGAATCCGCTTCTGCTGAGGTACTGCTATTTGGGCCGTCCAAGCTTAAGCAAATACATGAACTGTTAATCAGCACAGGTAAAAAGGCGTATACAGACCTTCTAAAACTCAGCGGCTATTCTAACGTTCGAAACATGTGCATCTTCATCCCTCATATCTTAGGTTCGGAAGTAGCAGTGCTTATAGATGATGACGAGGTATTTGAAGACCCGGAATACATGCATAAGGCAAAGGAATTCATCGGTAAGAATATCGCGGGCCATGAGGTCAACGCAGTTGCGGGATATTACCTTCAGCCAGATGGCGACTACCACGTTAAAAAAACAGTTCGACCATGGATGAGATATTGGGACCAATATGACCGTATGAACGAGGCATTTGATAAACTCATTGGGTCCGATCCGAGGTTAAAAGAGACGCCATTTGTATTCGGCGGGAATATGGTCATCCATCGCGACCTTTTTACCGTTGTGCCGTTTGACCCCGAAGTAACGAGAGGAGAGGATATAGACTTCTTGATAAATGCGAAAATGTTCGGTTTTCACTTCTTCCTTGATAATCAACTATCTATCAAGCACCTGCCGCCGTCAAAGGCGTATCCAATCTGGACGCAGTTGCGAGAAGATATACATCGTTTTATCTATGAACGTGCGAAGATAGAGCATCAGAAGGCGATAGTGGGAATGACACGGGTATATCCGGAAGATTTTGACCCTTATCCGGGCTGTTTCCTGAAACCCGATCTCGAAACGAAGATAGAGGATTCATCTAAATTGCTTTCTGACGAGTATCTTGCCCAGGATGACAAGAGAGGTAGTGAAGAAGCATTAAATAATATTATAATCGCCAAAACAGAGGCAGTGCCGAAATACGACCTTTTTCAACGGTTATGCGAGCTGCAAAAACGCTGGCATGAATTGATGCGCTTTACTAGCCAGGAAGAAATTCGTTCGCAGATGCGTGATATTGTGCTTGTATGAATTGAATGATTATCGCGAGTACGTATTTGCTCAATATCCCGTGGACTTAAATTCCAAACTCCAAATCACAGATACCAAACAATACCCAATGTCAAAATCCCAATGTTCAAAACACTGTTGCTAAGGGTTTGTTTTGAATTTAGATATTTGAATTTGTTTGTGATTTGATGCTTGGGATTTGGGATTTTCCACAATCTATTGAGCATGTACACATTGCTTCTATACGGTCCATACCTGCTATTATGTTCTCCATAGAAGCTGCGAATGAAAACCTGATATAATCTTTACCTGCGGCTCCAAATGCCGAACCAGGCGTAACAACAACATAAGCCTCCTTTAACAATCGTTCAGTGAATTCATCACCGTTACCGTAATTAGACGTGTTTACAAAAGCATAAAAAGCGCCTTCCGGATCCGGACATCGCAACCCCACGTTGTTTAGCCGCTTCACAATAACATTCCTTCTCCTTTCGAATTCGGCTACCATCTCATTCACGCATTCTTGTGACTCTTCAAACGCAGCTAAAGCGGCATATTGCGCGATAGACGATGCACAGCTTACTGAATGCTGCTGTATCTTTAGCATCCCTTTCTGTATCGCGGCTGGTGCGACCGCATACCCTATTCGCCAACCGGTCATTGCATATGTCTTCGATAAACCATTTATAATAACTGTTCTTTCTTGCATACTGTCAAAAGAAGCAATGCTTATATGCTGCCGTCCATACAGTATCTTCTCATATATCTCGTCAGAAAGCACGAGAAGGTCATGCTCAACTGCGAATTCCGCTATTTCTTTTAACTCGTTCTCGCTAAGTACATATCCTGCAGGGTTATTTGGACTGTTTATCACTATCAGTTTCGTGTTTTCTGATGATACCACCTCCAGCGATTCGTATTTCACTTCTTCTTCTACCCTCTTCACCCATTTGGGATTGCCACCCGCTAATTTCACTGCAGCTTCAAATGTAACCCATGCCGGGTCGAGCAAAATTACCTCGTCTCCCTCATCTAAGACACTCATCATCAACGCGTATAGCGCCTGTTTCGCGCCCGGTGTCACTATTACATTTTCCATTGCACAAGCAACCTTATTTTCTTCTGTTGTCTTCTTCGCTATCTTTTCTCTTAGCTCGTCGATGCCGGCACTGCTCGTATAGTGCGTGTATCCAAGGTCTAAAGCGTGCTTTGCCGCTTCGCATATATGGTCCGGGGTTTTGAAATCCGGCTCGCCAAGTGTGAAGTTCAGAACTTCTTTACCCTCTTCCTGCAACTTCTTCGCTATCTGACCCATCTTTATGGTCGCTGACTCTTCTATCCTGCTCAATCTTTTTGACAGCATTTTTACGCTTTCTTCCCAAATAAAAAAAAACAAAGTTATTAAACCGTCAAAGATTTGATCTTTTGTCCTTAAAAATATAGTCCCGCAACATCACTATCTGTATACGCCCATTTCAATCATTTTGATGCTTTGTGAGACTACATATTCACTATTCCTCGGTCGAGAACCTCACCTCTATTGACCTTGCATGCTTCTCCATACCTTCTGCTTCACACAACTTCACCACCACATCCTTCATCTTCTCTAAACCTTCCTTATCCAACCACTGCAAGGTCATTCGATGCATAAAATGGTCAACGTCAAGCCCCGAGAACAACTTCGCATAGCCCGCCGTAGGAAGTACATGATTCGCACCCGTTGCATAATCGCCAGCAGCTACCGGCGAATAATTACCCACGAATACAGACCCGGCATTTCTTATTCGTTTCAATACTGCAGTCGGCTCTCTTACCATTATCTCAAGATGTTCGGGCGCATATTCGTTCGCAAAATCTATGCACTCGTTCATGCTATCCGCAAGTATTATCCAGTTCTGTCCATCCTTTTTGGCTATGATTTTTTGCTCCACATCCGCAGCTATTCGCTCTGAATCAGTAAGAAGAATCGATATTGACTTAGCACCATGTTCTGCCTGCGCGAGCATATCAGAAGCGATAAAGGCAGGATTCGCTGTTTCATCACCGATTATCAAAATCTCCGACGGCCCCGCAGGGAAATCTATTTCCACACCTTCTTCTCGAACTACCATCTTCGCAGCCGTTACATATACATTCCCTGGTCCGACTATCTTCTGCACCTTCGGTATCGTTTCCGTACCAAAAGCGAGAGCTGCTATCGCCTGCGCACCTCCTACTTTGAATATTCGCGTGGCACCTGCTATATCTGCAGCAACTAACGTGCATGGGTCTACATTTCCGTCTGCCATCGGCGGCGTGCAGACCACAATCTCTCGCACACCCGCTATCTTAGCGGGAATTACGCACATTAGTGCAGTACTGAAGTAAGATGCCGGAACATAAGCTCCAACCACCTCCAAAGGCACATACGTCTCACCAATGAAGACGCCCTCACTAAATTCCTCTCCCCATGCTACCCGCTTCTGCCGGTAATGGAAATTTCTTATCGCTGCGTATGCTTCTTTGATAGCCCTCAACATGTCGCTATCCACGCGCTCTTTTGCTGCTTCTAGCTCGTCCTTACTCACTTCTAGCTCTTCCAGTCTAACAGAATCAAATTTCGCGGTGTATTCCCGCAATGCGTAATCGCCTCGGCTCTTTACCTCTGTGATTATCCCTTCTGCCAGAGGCATAACTGCCGTTAAGTCAAGCGATCTACGGAAAAAATCCGGCTTTTCTTGTACCTCTTTTAGCTTCTTTATCATCTTCACCATACAACGTATCTACTTAATTAATTTACCACCTCTATCTATCTACTTCTATCTTACCTTCCTTCTTTAAAATCAAGGTATTTGTTAATCTTGTGAACTCGCATGGTTTTTTTATTTCACTATACAAATATTAAGCAAGATACTTTATCTATTCTTGGACCCTATCTACTTAAGGTAACCGAAAGATTAATTAAAAGGAGAGAAGCGAAAAATGACAAGTTCGATGGAGAAGGATACGGGTGTATACGTTAGTATTCCAATCCCAGAAGGTGTAACTCTTAGCGTAAATGAGAGGATTGTGAAGGTGACCGGACCAAAAGGAGAGCTAGAGCGTGAGTTATGGCAGCCTGGCCTCCAGATACAATCAGAGCAGGCGGGTAATGAAGTAATTATAAAAAGCGATCTGTCAAGGAAGAAAGTGAGAGCGATCGCAGGAACTTATGCTTCCCACATCAGAAACATGATTACAGGAGTGACAGAGGGTTTTTCTTATACGTTGAAGGCGGTACATGCCCATTTCCCTATGCAAATAGCTCTAACAAAAGAGGGCAATGCTGTATCTATCTCAAATTTCCTCGGTGAACGGAAACCGCGGATATCAAAGATTGTAGCAGGTGTGAAAGTGGAGATAAAGGGCAGGGAGATTATTGTTTCAGGGATAAATAAGGAGGCTGTTGGGCAGACGGCTGCAAACATAGAACAGAAGACCAAGATAAAAGTTTATGACCCCAGAGTCTTTCAAGATGGTATTTATCTCGTGGAGAAAGGTGTTGGATTGTAGAGTCGGAGTGAGCCAAAAACGAAAACCTTTTTCTTTCAAGAACCTTTTTGGAGATTATGCCTGAGATGATAGAAGGGGTAAGCCCCACAAGGATGGAATTGCTGCGGTTGCGTAGGAGAGAGCGATTAGCAGTGAAAGGGCATGATTTGCTTCGTGAAAAGAGGGATGCGCTTATTGCAGAGTTCTTAGATGTCGTGGGTGAAGTGCGGGATGCGAGGATGGTAGCGGAGGAGAAGTTAAAAGAGGCTTTTGAGTATTTGATTATTGCCCAAGCGGGGTTAGGTGTGGAAGAAGTGAGGCAGTTATCCTTGATGACCGCGCGGGAAATTCCAATGGATTTCTCTATGAGGAGTATAATGGGCGTAAATGTGCCAATAATAGAATTACCGGAAGATTTATCGCGAGAAGTTACGGAGCGGGGATATAGTCTCATGGATTCGTCATCTGCGGTAGACAGTTGTGCTAAAAGATTTGAAGAAGCACTGGCGAAGCTAATAAAGCTTGCCGAGCTGGAGGAGGCGGTAAGGAATCTCGCGGGCGAGGTGGAGAAGACAAAAAGAAGGGTTAATGCACTCGAATATGTGATGATACCAAGATTGAAAACGACGCGGAAATACATACAGATGCGTTTAGAAGAGATGGAACGAGAGAATTTTACGAGATTGAAGAAGATAAAAGCGATCCTGGAACGGAAGGAAGAATAAGTAGATAATGCAAAATGGAATTTGGTGCTTGCTTGTGATCAGTCAAGTACTTTTCCACTCGTTATTGAACATATTTCAATACAGAATAAGAATAAAAGTAAAAGTAGAAAAAAAACCAAAAGTAATAAATATGTCCTAAATGTGAATAAAAAGAGAGTGATAACTAAAAAAAGATGAATGAAAATGTATCATGTCACCTAAGATGAAGATGGTTAGAAAAGAGGGGATGCAGATGAAAAACGTCATCGCTTTTGCTGCTGTCATTATAGCCGTAATGGCAATAGTGCTTATTATATTTTCTTCTTTAGCATCAGCAGATGCTGTCAAGCGAACCTATGACAGAGTAGGCGGCGTGCTGACATACGAAGGGGCAATTGAAAGGAATGCAAATCTCGAGTCAAGAAGTATTCCCGTGTATGAGGGTGAAGAGATTAACTTTACGAATCAGAAAGGAGTTTCCGTAGATGTCATCGTCTCCGGCGCCTATGAGGGAGATGCCGATAAGAGGTCCGGCTGCATGGACTACCCAGTGAAAGCGGGCAAGTCATGGGATTCAAGTGGGATGAGAACTGGCTACTTCTTCAAAGTTGTCGAGGAAGGGACAGAACTAGATGAAATCGGCTGCTGGTTCAGTCTAGAGAAACAGTCTTTTAGCTTGAAGCTTGAGAAAAATAAAGTGCAAGAGAAAGAGAGTTTCTACCTCTCATTAAAAACGAACGACAAGGAGCAGGGAGTGATGGATCTCACCATCGAAGACAAGGATGGATATTCGATAATGAATGACAAGTCCCAAGACATATACGAGGTTCTCGTGCATTACACGGGGAGGGAATTTGACTCTGATCCTGCTGATGCAGAAGATATGCCTGTGTGTGGGATAGTGCATGATCCAGATGGGAAGCTTGTTTTTAATACCTCGCAGTTGAACATGAACGCGGGTAAATATGAGATAATCCTGAAAGACCATGCAACAGAGGTGGAGAAAGATGTAGATATAAAGGTCGAGAAGATCTATCTGGAAGTGGAATGCGATGAAGCGGTGCTGAAAGGCAAGGACATTGTTATAGTAATAGAGAGTTCGTTCTACGAGGAAGAAGTAACTGTGACTTTCGGAAAGGAAGACCCCATGCCACTAACTTTTGATGAAGAAGGCAAGAAGAAGGTGAAAATTCCCACTGATGATCTAGACTACGGCAGGTACAAGGTAACAGTTAAGGCTCACGGCATGTGGGACACTAGATATGTAACGATAAAGAAATGTGACACGAGCATAGAAGTGCCGGATGATGCATTTGTCGGTGACATAGTACATATAGAAGGGAATTCCGAGTCGGGCGATTTGGCTATTTTTGTGATTGATGATGTCTTTGAAGGCGAAGCAACAATAACCAATGATAAATTCAAATGGGACTGGGACACGAGCGGTGAACTCGACGGCTACCGCGGAATTGAAGTCTTCATATCTAATGAGTACGCTAAAAAACCGTTTCCCGTTGGTGACTCGGTCAGCGATGACTGGCAGAGAGAAGAGGGTGTGGACGCATCCGCATCTATCATCTTGTTTACACCCACATTTAGCATGACCGTTTCGGAATCCGTAGCTAAAGGTGATCCCGTAGTGATAAATGGTACAGCTACAGGCACAGACCACGTTTATATCATCGTCTTCAACTACAAAGGGAAAGTGATGTACCCACCAGGTGTACCTGGGAATGATGTACCTGCAACGAGGACTCCTGTTGATGATAGTGTGTGGACAGAAACGATTGACAAGCTAAATAGCGGAGATTATGTAGTATTTGCTCTTAACGAGGGCGAAGATGGAGTAACAGAGGCAGTAGACGGTAAATGGGTAATAGGTGGCGAATGCAAGACTATGGAGCAGAGAGTGGCAATCCTCATGGATGAAGTGACCACGGCAGGCAGCGACGACCTGTACGAACTTGCTTATTTCGCCGTTACCATGCCTAGAGTACGTTTGACAGTACAAGAGACAGTGAAAATCGGAGATCCGATAAGTGTGAAAGTGGAGACGAACGTAAAAGATGGGGTGGCGGCTTTTGTATCGCTCTTGTCTAACGCAGATATAATAGATGAGATAACTGTTAAAGTCCAAAATGGCCGTGCGGATGCGAGTTTTAATACAAATTCGCTTCAACCAGGCAAATATGTCGTGACTGGCTCCATCAAGGGAGAAGCTTATACTGAAGTGGGTGTGAGACTGGAGAAGGCGGAGGTTATGGACGTAGTGGAGGAAGTGGTGGAAGAGAGCGAAGAAGTCGAAGAATTAATATCACAGCACGAGTCGGTGACGGAGCCGGAGACAACGGTGGAAGCGATTGAAAGTGCAGATGAAAGAGAACTAAATGAGAGTCCAGAAGGACAAGAAACGCCGGTAATCACATGGGATTTACTTATTGCGGTCATAGTGGCAATTTCTATCTCGATTGTTGTGAGAAGACGTCGTTGACATCGTATCTGCACAAAACTCGGTGCATTTTAAACGCAGAGTTCACAGAGAGCGCAGAGGATATAGAGTGGATATATGTCCTTTTATCGCCTTCGCAACCTGACCCAATATCATTACCCCCTAGATAAGTTGGTAAAAAGTTACCAATACCTAACGTTTGAAAATAACAATCGGCACATGAAACTTTCTCTGCGAACTCAGCGTTCTCTGCGGTAAATGAAATGTGACATGGTCAAGTTACTTTCCCATCCCTTTTTGAGCCGCCAAACTTTGCGCTTGCGAACACGCCTTTGCAAGTAAAAGAGCTATTGTCTCACTTTCATATATGCATGCGTTAATAGACAGATTCCTCGCATTTGTATACGCCTTCCGGATCAACGGCTCTATTGTCTCTGATGTAGGATAAGCGCAGTTAAAAGCCAAAGCTTGCGATTTAACACTTGCTTCGCGTAACATATCACCAATAGTATAGCTAGTTGGATAGTCATACTTTATGTTTGTGGCAAGCGAGAAAGCCGCTCTTGCTGCTTCCGTTACATCCGAAAGGTACTTTGATGTGTCTACATTAAGTACGTCAGACGTGAACAGCACACTCTCTCCCGAGTCATAAACAGCACACAGATCCAAACCTTCCGTTATCGGATAGATTTCAAGCTTTGCCAACATGTCAGCAAGCTCAGGAGAAACTCTTTCTCCTTCTTCCACTGCTACTTTTCTCTGCTTTACTACTACTTTCCCGCCATCTATTCTGGATGGGATGCCCAAATTCTGCAGTTCCCCTACTACCGGTCCAGGCCTGAGCGAAGTAGGTCCCTCCTCTATTACAATATCCAGGGGTGCAACCGCACCTGCTTTTATTGGCGCTGGTATCTTACCCTTTTCCAGTACTTTATACAATGCAAAAGCATCTAAATCGGTAAATATCAACGCCATCTGGTCGTCAATGAAATCTACCATGTCATTCATTCCACACCCACCGAAGGAACGGGCGATTATGCTATTCTTCGATACTTTCAACAATGCATCTCCCCTGAACTCCTTTCTTATACGCTGTAGTTGCTTAGAGCCTAATCCTCGTATCTTCGCTAGTCCTATGGTATCATACGAGCCAAGCAAACCATTTATGCTCGCAACCTGCTCCTCCTTCCATTTCCTCGCTCGCTTTACCTTCATTTTCATCTTTACGCCACCTTCACTGAGTGCCCCATTGTCGTTTTCATGTAAATAGAGGCTATATTTTGCCAGCCGCGCTCCAAACGCGATTCCACTGACTTTATTACTGCCGCGGCATTCTCTGCTATGTCCTTCGCATCCATATTCTTACGTCCTATATTCACCCATAGCGTTGTGGTCTTCGACCGCACCCTGGCAATCTTCTCCAATCGAGCCAATATTTGTACCGGGTCCGCGCCCGGCGGAATAGCTTCGGGCATTTTACCTCTAGGACCCAAAATAGCGCCCAAGCTCTTACCCACAAGCGCCATAAGTGCAGATTCGGCAATAAAGTAATCGCATCTGTTCACAAGTGCCCTCGCTTTTTTCTTATCCATCCGCTTCAGCTCTTCCGGGTCTATCACCTCAGCACCTACCTCTTTCGCTTTCATCGCTATCTCACCGGAAGCGATTGCGCCCATCCTCAGCTCCTTGAACTTCTTTGGTAACACTATGTCAACATTAATCCTGTTCTTCGGCTGTTTTAGATCAATATTCTTCAAATTTATGCTGAGGTCTACACTTTCAACAAAGCCACGCTCTTTTGAACTCAATACCTTTCCCACTGCCTCTAACATTTCTTCAGCTTCCATCTTTTGCTATCTCCTCATCATACATGCCTTCTTCTATATCATTCTGTATCTCTTTCGCCGCTTTCCCTTCCACTTTCAGACGCATAGAACCACAAGTGCCAATTATCTCTTTAATAGCACTTTTTAACGACGATGCTAACATGCCTTCTTTCTTCTTCTTCGCTATCTCTTTTAGTTGCTCTAACGTTATATCGCCGGTATAATCAGTGGTGGAGTCAGTTTGTGCCTTTTCGATCCCTATTTCTTTCTTTATTAATGAGGATGTCGGCGGTATGCCAACAGTTATGTCGACCTTTCCCGCATCTACGGTTATCTTCACTGGGACTTCCATCCCGGCATAAGCCTTCGTGTGCTCATTTATAGATTCTACTACATCCTTTATCTTTACGCCAAGTGGACCTAAGGCGGGACCTAATGGAGGCCCCGGACTCGCTTTTCCGCCTTCTACTAAAACTTCAACTACGGTCATTTTTTTTTCTCGCTTCGTGTATTGTATTTATGCTTAATCTTTTCCTTCTTTTTAACTAATAATGTTGTACTAGGATAAAATAAAACAAATAAAAATTTATGGGCGTAAAAATACGAGAGATAATAGAGTTGAAAGAGACGAGTTTAGAGGCTCTCGCAGGCAAAATCGTTGCAGTTGATGCTTATAATACGCTTTACCAGTTCCTGAGCATCATTCGCCAGCCCGATGGTACTCCGCTGACGGATTCTTCTGGTAGAATAACTTCTCATCTCTCCGGGCTGATATACCGCACAACGAATTTAATGGAGGCGGGACTAAAGCTGGTATTCGTTTTCGATGGTAAACCATCAGAGCTAAAAGCGGATGTTATTAAGGCCCGGTCAGAACGGCGGGAAGCGGCAATGCAAAAGTGGGAAGAAGCAAAGATGCTGTTCCCGGAAGATGCGTTCAAGTATGCGCAAGCATCAGCACGAATTGACGCAACGATAGTGGCAGATGCGAAGACGCTTTTGACTTTAATGGGCATCCCTTACGTGCAGGCACCTTCAGAAGGTGAGGCTCAGGCTGCTTATATTGTTCAGAACGGAGATGCCGAGCTCGTTTCATCGCAGGATTACGATTCGTTGCTTTTTGGCGCTCCCATCACCATAAGGAACCTCAGTGCACCACGTAAAAAAGCGAAGCTCGAACTCGTTGAGTTAAAAGCACTTGAAGAGACACAGGGGATAAGCCGGGAAGAACTTATTGACATTGCCATTTTAGTCGGTACTGACTTCAACGAAGGAATAAAAGGGGTGGGCGTTAAGAGGGCGCTGAAGCTTATAAAAGAACATTGTGGCATCGAAAAGATAATATCAAAAGCGGCAATTGATACAAGTGCGGGAATAGAGAATTACGAACTCGTTCGAGAACTCTTCTTGCATCCGGACGTGACTGACTCTTATGATCTAAAGTGGGGCACATTAGATGCAGGAAAAATAAAAGAATTACTCTGTGAGGTGCATGACTTCTCAGAAGAGCGAGTGAGTAAAGCGTTGGAGAAGATTTTAATACCGAAACTGAAGCAGAAGAGCCTAGAGCAGTGGTTGTGAACTCGGTAACGATTTGATCGTCCAACATCTGATCGGGTTGCCTTTTATTTACATTGACCTCCTTCTTGATGATGTTACCAGTGTTTCTCTTTCAGGCGTATGTATGTATGTATGTATGTATGAAACAGCGGAAATAAGATGGTTGTGAGTCAGAATAAGCCAGATAGTGCAGGTAAAAAACCACGAGATTTTACAAGATTTACACGAGAACTTGGGATTATTAGGGTATAAAGTAATTATTAATGTACAGAAATCATGTTAATATTATTCTTTTACTATATAGGTCCGAAGGAGACTCTTGCGCTCTCGTTCCCGGAAGGAAGATTCTTGATGGATGGCGGCTATGTGGAAGTCCGCTGTCTTGAAGGCGGGCCTGTCTGGGCGAGTGTCAATAGTCATCTTGAATGTTGGAAGGGTTTTGAAGAGTCGAACAAAGAGCCCGGATCATCAACAGACGTGCAACCGGGTTTTGCAATGCCTTAGAAAACTCTACACTTGTTAATCTCTCCTTTTATGGGTTACGACACATTTTTTCAGGCATTGGCTAGTTTTCCTACCCGGAAAAAAAGACTGCCACAAATGCTAAAGGTTCAAATCAGGTATATTCTGCTAGTAGTCTTGTGAAATTAGCTTAGGGGGGAGATTTAAACAAAAATTCATATCCGGGGTATAACATCTGTACAACTTGTATATAGAACTAAATTGTAGAGATAGTAGCGGTTATATGTGACTGTTTGCGGTATTCATTTACGTTATACGCACCTGATACGAGTTCATTCTTCTTATGCTTTTATATATGGGCACCGATTTATAGATGTACTGTTGTATGCCTGATAAAAAGATTACTCAGGGAAGCGGTGAGCTATGGTTAACCAAAAGAAGATACCAAATTTTTGGCGTTAACTGAGGGGGGGGTGCTAAATTGTTAGATGTGTAAGGGAGTGGCTAAATCGGGGCAATCACATAGGTCTAAATTAAAAATAGGGGATAACGGCCGAGACATTTCTAAAAGGGGTCTTTCTCTGGTTGTAGTTATTATGTGGCGGGCGCATAGCGGCCAGCCGGGCGTTACGTCTAGAACCTTTGAGCAGTGTTACATCACGAGCGGAGGTGGTTCTTGATGAGGAAAAGCGATTATCCGAAGGTGCTACGACGAGGGGTTGCGGGAATGGTTATTCTGTTGCTGTTATTCAGCGCCTTCGCGCCGGCGGCTATGGCGCAAACCTGGCCCCGTTGTATAGACGGGTGCACCGCAAATGATGTGGAGGTCAATAGCATATGGCTTGTGGTCCCAGGTAGCTGTACGCCGGGTGATACTGTCACAGCTGATGTGTGGATGAATTTGTACTTCCATCGGCAGAATACATATTGTATCGTTGTTGCAGCAGATTTATACGAAGACGAAGATCTTCTACAAAGTAACTGGACAAGCAGCATAATTTCATACCACCTCGGAGGCGGGAACTATAACTACAATATGGGAACTGTCAGCTGGACCTGCGGGAAGACCTTCGAGATGCGGAATATCCTAGTAATGTGGCTGCAGACTGCTCCGGGTGCCGGTGGTTGCTCGGGGACATGTACGGATTATACAACGCCCTCGAAGTGCACCAAGTATCCAAGCATTATTGTGACGACTCCTCTCGTCGCCGACTTCGAGGCTACTACTGTTTGTTACTGCACGGATACTCCGTTCACAGATAAAACAACTGGGGGATTGCCGCCATACTACTTCAGCTGGGACTTCAATAATAATGGCACTTACGAGATAGTGGACAGCCTCACCGCGGCGAACCCAAGCACCACTACGACGACCCAGGCACCCATACGGCTAAACTAAGGGTGAAGGACAGCAATGCTACTACCAACATCGACTACCAAACTCATGATGTTACGGTATACGAGAAGAGAACCCAACAGCAGATGCCGGGGATGATAAGAGCATCAGTACAGGTGGCTCTGTGGTGATAGGAGGTAGTCCAACTGCCTCCGGTGGCAAATCACCCTACACTTATAGTTGGACTCCTACTACTGGTCTGAATGATTCTACAAAACCTAATCCCACTGCATCACCAACCAGCACTACAACCTATACTGTGACGGTAACTGACGCTAATGGGTGTACTGACACCGATGACGTAGTGGTAACAGTTACGTACTCCATCTCAGGCGCGAAATTTAACGATCTGAATGGTAATGGTAGTTGGGATCCGGGCGAGCCGGGTCTTGAAGACTGGACGATTAACTTGGCAGGTCCCGTGAGTGGCACGACCACCACAGCTGCTGATGGCTCTTACTCATTTACGAACTTGGACCCGGGCGATTACACGGTAAGTGAGACCCTGAAACCTGGTTGGGCACAGACATGTCCCGCAACACCGGGCACATATTCGGTTACGCTCACCGATTCCCCTGTCATAGATCGGGACTTCGGCAACCAAGGCGCGATGTCGATATCGCTAGAGAAATCTAGCTCGTCAGCTATTGTGGCGCCAGGTGGAAATGTGACATACACAAACAATAAACTACACGAACACGGGAACGGTGCCTCTACATAATGTTGTCATAACAGAACACTATCCGAAAGGAGTAACGTTCATTTCTGCTTCCCCTGCTCCGGATGCAGGCACAAACAACGTATGGACAATCGGCACTCTTCTACAAGGTGAATCAGGAACAATAGTCATAAATGTGAAGGTTCCTGAACAGATAGACCTCTATTTTACAGAGACTGGCAGTGTAATAGGAGAAGGTGTTGTAATGGTCACCCAAGACCTATCCACAGAGCAAAAGCCATATTCACTTAGGAATAGCGTTACCCTATCCTGTACAGAACTGGCTCCTAAAACTGCCTTCGCTACCACAAAAGTGAGTGGCGTGCCCGGAACGAGCTTGGGTATTACAGAAAGCGGCAGTGGCCTCTACTCTTCTGACGAGAACTTGGATTTACAGACAAAGAACAGAACTATCATCCTTGAGAAGACCACGCATGCCGAATACAAACCCACTTCTTTTAACTTCTCCGATAGCTTCTCCGTTAACTTCACTAACAAGTGGAAGCAGGACATTTGCAGCAGGAATATGGAGATAGACGCTGCTATACACAAGAAGATAAGCGATGCAACCTACATAGATGATGAGACCATAAGCAGGGTAGATAAGGATAAGTCCGTAATGAACTTCGATTCTTCCTTTAATGGATCGCTATATATAGGTGCGAGAACAAAGGATACTGAGATTTCGGAGACTTATATCGGTGAATTCGACGTTTTGCAGACGATACATATAGGTAAAGGGCCAATTCCAACTCCCATGCCTACTCCCGGCACAATCGAAAAAGTCAGTGATTTTTTAATTTTTCATCCATCATACCCGACATTTTCATCGTGTTTGCAAATTAAACTACCATAAAGTGATCCCACATTGACTTCCTGTCAAAAATCCACATTATTCTTATCCAAAACTGTACCAAAACATCAAAAACGGCCATTATACGAGTAAAAAAGCGATAGCTAC
>JAUWND010000198.1 GCA_030612835.1 Candidatus Methanophagales archaeon
AACATCCATAACACATCACTAAGGATGCTTTAATGGTGTCTATATCAAAAAGAGTTCACGATGTATTGAGCCTTTATTTGTTAAATGAAATGGTTCACGATGTATTGAGCCTTTCCAGCTATACCAATACAATTGCTCGAAAGATTACGTGAAGCAGGCAAATAGTATACCTATTATACTGCAGAAATGTCAATGTATCAGGGATAAAGAATGGCGGAGATGGTAGAGCATAGCACAAAAGAGCGGAAATACATACAGAGATGGGTGCTCTTGAGTATACTAATAGGGATAGTGGCAGGATTTGGAGCTTTTGCCTTTTATCTGCTGCTACAAATTATGACTGATTTTTTCCTTGGTTATCTCGCTGGATTTCAGCCCACGCCACCGGCTGGTGAGCAGGATGTCCCCTTCATTTCGCTACCTACTGCACCATTCCGTTTATGGGTGCTTGCACTGATGCCCGCACTTGGTGGACTTATAGTCGGCTTGATTATCTACTCTTTTGCACCGGAGGCGGAGGGGCATGGAACAGATGCGATAATAGATGCATTTCACAACAAAAAAGGGGTGATAAGAAAAAGAGTGCCTCTGATCAAGGCAATCGCTTCTGCCATCACCATAGGCTCAGGCGGAAGTGCAGGGAGAGAGGGCCCAATTGCACAGATAGGTGGCGGATTCGGATCGTTCTTAGGTACTAAGTTGAAGCTAGGCGAGAGAGAGACCAGGATGATGATGGTTTGCGGTGCTGCTGCGGGCATCGGAGCCATGTTTAAAGCACCGCTTGGAAGTGCTTTGTTTGGGACGGAAGTATTATATAAACGTGATTTTGAGATGGAATCCCTGATTCCCGCGATCGTCTCTTCGGTCGTTGCATATGCTGTATTCTGCTCTATTCCGTCTATTGGTTGGCATCCTATATTTGATACTCCGCCTTATACCTTCACACATCCAAAAGAGCTAATTTTCTTTGCTGTATTGGGTATTGCTTGCACAGCCTTAGGTATTTTCTATATTAAAGTATTCTATGCGACAAGAGCATTTTTCAAGAGATTAGCGATACCGAATCATCTAAAACCTGCTATTGGTGGTGCTTTGGTCGGTATATTCGTATTAGTAATTGGCTACTTCGAACCACAGGCGTTGGATGGGATACTTGGCATGGGATACGGCACCGTTCAGACAGCAATAGACATGGAATTGCCACTTCCTGAATTGATAGAACTAATGATTATCGTTGCTATTGCAAAGATATTTACCACCTCGTTTACCATAGGTTCAGGCGGAAGTGGCGGTGTTTTTGCACCTTCATTAGTTATAGGGGCGATGCTAGGTGGGCTGTTTGGTGGGATTTCTCACTTTTTCTTCCCCGAGATAATAACAGAGACAACGATGTCCGCTTTTGTGGTTGTAGGAATGGCTGCTTTTTTTGCCGGCGCTGCGAAGGTACCTATTGCAGCAATATTGATGATCTCAGAAATGGCGGGTAGTTACAGTCTGCTGGTGCCGTTGATGCTCACTTCGGTAGTGGCTTATGCGCTTTCTGGCGGATGGACGATATACGAGAAACAAGTAAAAACGAGAAAGGAATCGCCAGCACATAGACGTGAATTCATGGTGGATTTACTCGAAGGGATAAGGGTAAAAGATGCGTATATAGAGGATGTGCAGACCATTTCGGCTGATACAACAGTGAAAGAAGCACTTTATTTCGTTGATAGAACAGGACATATAGCCTATCCGGTCGTGGATAAAGAGGGTAGGATGGTGGGAATAACGTCCTTAATGGACTTGGAAAAGCAAAGAGAAGAAGGGTCAGGTTATCGAAAGGTAAGCCTAATGTGCACGAAGGAAGTGATCGTAGCATATCCAGACGAGTTTCTGGAAGATGCACTGCATAAAATGGACATGTACCATGTGGGTAGATTGCCAGTAGTAAAAGGGCAAAGTGAAGAAGAGAATAAAGAACTGGTAGGAATAATAAGCAGAGCGGACATAATAAGGGAGCACTGCCGCAGGTGGTCGCTTATTAAAGGTGGGTCGTCATTGTGACTGCAACATTTATATTGCAGAAGGTACATCTCCTTATTGTATTCAACTTTATGAAAGGTGTAAAATATAGGTAAAAGGAAAAATGACAATAAAGGAAGAGTTACCGCCGGGAGAAGTGCCGCCAGATGAGATCCAGGAAGCAAATGCTATTGTTTCCTTTACTTTTTCTGACATGTTCAAATCAATCTTAGGCCCTAGTGGCTCGAAGAAACTGATCACCAGTGGAGCAACAAAGATAGATGCTGCAGACCTTGTAACCAGTAATGCATATAGCATAGTAAAAGAATTAGAATATAAGCATCCGGCTGCTGATATATTGATTAACGCTGGATTAACCCAGGGTGAGCGAGTCGGCGATGGCGTATCTACTGTTATGGCGCTGATAGGCGAGTTTGTGTGGCGTGGCTATGAACTGAAAAAGTTGGGCATACATCAAAATGTGATTATAAGTGGCTATACTATGGCACTGGAGCGTGCAAAAGAGATCCTTAAAGAGCTCGCTTTTACGGTGAACATAACCGATAGCGATGTTTATTTGAAGCAAGTGGCGAAGACCGCCTTGAAGAGAAGTTCTTACGGTGGCGAGGATAATTTAGCTGATGCAATAGTGAAAAGTATAAAACGGTTAAGCGAAAGTGGCGAAATAGATGTGGACGATGTCGCAATAGAGACAAAGAAAGGCGGAAGAGTGGTGGATACGCGATTTTACGAAGGCGTTGTTATAGACCGGGATATTCTGGATGCGCTTCCAACAGAGAAGGAGAATGCAAAGGTGGCTTTACTTGATTTCCCTATAGAGCATAAAGAGCCAAAAGTAAAGGGTAGGAAGGAGCTAAAAACCGGTACTGCAGCAAGGGAACGGAGCAGCGCGGGCGACACAGTCGGTGCACTCGATTTCCATGTTAAACTATCAAAGCCGTCTCATTTCAAGGAGTTCCGAGAGGCAAGAACAAAGCTTTTCGATGAGCTTATAGACTCTGTAATAGAGGCAGGTGCAGATGTGTATTGCTGTCGGTGGGGTGTGGATGACGATGCGCTGGATAAGTTCCGCCGAGCGGGCGTAATGCTAATAAAGAGGGTGAAGTTAACGGACTTGAAGCGGTTGGAGAAATCAACAGCCGGGAAGATAGTGCAAGACGTGAGTGATTTGGATGCGAGCAAATTTGGCTTTGCCGGCAAGGTGGTACAGCGACCGGTAGGAGGCGATAAATACGTCTTTTTCGAGCAATGTCCCTATACAAAGTCTTC
>JAUWND010000131.1 GCA_030612835.1 Candidatus Methanophagales archaeon
TGGGTTGCTAAAAAGAGAGCTTGAGATTTTACTTGAGACACTAAGCGCAAGTACAATAAGTATGGAAGAGCCGTTAGAGGAAGTTGTGCCCGTTTTCAAGCGTATGTTGAAGTTTAACGCCAGTTTAAGTTTCCTTTTCAATATTTACCTAAAAACAGGTGGTTTCCCTTCTACAATCAATGATTATCTGAGAAATATCAGGGCAAAGGGGCGAGAGCGAGTCAAGCCCGAGTTTTACGAGCGGTTCATCGAACTGGTTACGAAGGATGCTTTAAAACAGGGAAAGAGTGACAGAACGATGCAACAGGTGTTAACTGCCATACTAAAGAAATTCGGATCGAGATACGATTTCAGAGGGTTGGCAGAAGAGATTGAGGAGCCTGTATCGCACCCCACGGTGATAGATTACGTGAGATTGATGGAAGACAATTTTTTAATCCAGGTGCTCTACTCATATGATTTCTCAAAGAAGAAAGTGAGATATAAGGGGATGAAGAAGATATATTTCACGGACCCGTTTATATTTCACTCGTTTAATAGCTGGCTACATGGGAAGCAGGGTTACAGCTATTCTAACGAATTCATTTTTTTGGATGAAGAGAGAGTTTCCCTGCTTGTAGAGGGCATTGTCTGTAATCATTTAGCAAAGGTTAAGGAGAGTCCGATAATTAGACCTGCAGATAGATTCCTATGGTTTTATTACGATGCGAGAAAAGAGTTGGATTTTGTTTACCAGCGAGAAAATGGAGAATATTTAGGTATTGAGATGAAATACAAGTCTAAAGTATCCTTTAAGGATGTCGCCATTATTAACAAGCCAGAAGAGTATCTGATTTTGAGCAAGAGAGAGTTCGATACAAAAGGGGATATTGTAATTGTACCGGTTTACGTTTTTCTAGCTCTGCTGGAACGTTCGGTGAAGAATTTGTAAAGGTTCACTTTAAAGATTTGCCCCTACGGAGCCAGAAGATCTAATAACCTGTTTGGTGCTCCCCCTTTTAAATAGGGTTAATTAATTGAGCGGGCATATGAAGATCAATCCATCAAAACCAAGGGGCAGATAAAAATCTATAGGTACATAGTATTCCCAGAATTCTATTTCAACAAGCTAAGAGTGAAACAAAGACGAAAAAATGTAAAGAAGTACTTCCTCCCAATTCCAGACATGGTCTGTCAATCCAGCAGCGATTGCAGGAGTACGTTTTTGCTTCTCTTTGCCCTTGCCGAGCGTCAAACTCATTCATATGTGGCCTGACGAAATTATAAACTTCTATCACCGATGTGAAAAGCAATGAACAACCTCGTTACCATGTCGATCCCAGTCCAAATCCACACTTTTGTCTTCCTGATCACGCCTTCGTGGTTAACTATTCCATAAATATCGCAAAGTTAAAAATGAATGAAATAAATAAATACCCCAACTATAAGGGGGGAGCACCATATTTTCTGCAGAGATTTCTATGCTCGCCCTAGGCATCTCGTTCTCATAAAAATTCCTGTGCAATGTATTAGCCACTTAGTGTCCTGTACTGCTCTACGAGGTCTTCCGGGTCTAACTCTTCGTTCAAGCTCTTACGCAGTAGCTCAGCCCCTAACTCATCGGGCAAATACCCTGTCTCTGCTGCCTTCTCCTTTAACTTATCGCCCAGCTTTCGGGGCAAAATGATAGATGCCGCAGCCATTTTCTATACCTCTCTCTGTTTATCTATTGTGTTAAGCTCAACTAATCTTTTATTGGGTCAGATTCGTGATTCAAAAAACCAGTTTCTTTGGTAACGTTTTTACTGTTTGAATAAAAATTAAAAAATCAATTATTACACTACTTTAAATCTGTGTTAATCTGCGTTAATCTGTGTCTTAAAAATCATTGGAAAATGATACTATTATCTATTTTGAAAAGAGATTCGTAGAGAAGTTATCAATGCAGCAAGACGAGGCTGCGATGTAAGATAAGAATATAGCACAATTATTTTTATTAAGATCATATAAATATAGTGGGCACTAGCTGAGTTTCTGTATTTGAAAAAGCGGGAAGAAAAGGTGGGTAAAGGCGATGATAAAAAGGGGTGACCGCGAAGAAAAAAAGTGGGTGAAGGAAGGCGGTTGGAAGTTAAGAGCGATAGTGTTAACTGCGGTTCTAATGCTCGCAATAATTATAACGGTATTCGCGATACCAACAATGGCAGAAAAATCCGATATATCAGAAGTAGGATCGCACTATTACTACACAGCAAACTTAAGTGCGGTGATTGGCGAATTGTATAGTGATACTTGGTATTATCGTACTATAGACAATTGCTACAATGAACACTTTCCGTATGGGTTGACGGTGATCTGTTAGAGTCTGGTGACTTCATAGTAATACAAGAATTTGGAGAAGGTGACACCGCCATACTTACAGCTAGTGATATCGAGGTAAATAGGAAGGTCATAGGAAACGGAGTTGATTCATTTATATACTACTCCGCATGTATAATTTGGAACTTTTGTGTCAATAGACTGGTCAGTTCCTGATGATGTTCGTCCAAATTGTTGAAGAAACTCTCCGTTGCATCGAAAAATTGGCGAAAATCCTCGTGATAGGTGTTATTGACCAGATGTTTCTTTGTGAATTTCCACAATCTTTCGATAAGATTGAGATTTGGGGCGTAAGGCGGCAAGAAAAGTAGTAAAATCTCATTTTCTTCAGCAAACGCTCTTACAATTCTCGCATAATTGTACCTTGCATTATCCAACACAATAACTACACTCATATCAGGATATGCCTCTTTTACCTTTTGTAGGAACTCAATAATGCGCACCGCGTTGCACGTCTCTTCTTGTTGAGCGTAGTTCTCTATTTGCCGGATGAATTCTTCCTGTTCCGCTTCGCTTGGGGCCTTACCTGGTATTAATACTGTTTTCTTAAAGGATAATCGAAGTTTTTTTTACACATGAGCTGTACGTGACTCAAATTATACTCGATACTGAAGTTCTGCTTGATATAGTGCTTCACATCCTTTGCAATAGCAAATTCCCCATTGTTTGCTTCGCTTTTAAGTTCGGATAGCTGCTCTTCGCTTAACCTTGCTTGTCCGCCCTTATAATGAAGCGGAAGTAACGCTTCGATTCCACCCTCGCGATAAATGTTTATCCAATTGGTGATGGTATTGTTCGTAATCGACAAAAATTCCGCAATAGCTGAGTATTTCCAACCAAGATAGATGAGTTTAAACGCTTGAATCCGTTTAAGCACTTTAGCAGACTTGACTTTCCGCTCAGCAAGCTTTAATTGTTCATACTCTGTCTCTGAGATACTAACCCATTGAAATGTTTCGCCTTTTTTCATATAGGGTTATAATGCAGAGCTGGTATATAAATGTTACAAAAAATGGATGCGGTTTAGTATAATTTAAATTTTTATCATTTTGCACTTTACATTTTGCACTTTGCATTTTCCATTTTGAATTCCAAATCACGATCCCTCCTCCTCGCCTGCCCCAAATAGCCCTTCTAACGGCTTCGAGCCATACTCCTTTATCTTCACATTGATCTGCGAAATCTCCGTTGAGATCTCGTTACCTCGGACCGATTTCCGTCTCCTTTTGCCATTCTCCGTTGGTCTATAGCCCGGTGGGGAGGTGATAAGAATCTGCCTTCGCGCGGTTCCTGATACATCTTTCCGCATCGGCATACCTTCTTTATCCGAGCCGCCGGTTATCTCCAATACATATCCTCCCAAGCCGATAATATCCGCATCCACAACGTCTGCTATTCGTTTGCCAATGAATAAAGCATGAGCTTCCGTATCCTTACCTTCCACCTTGTACGCCTTCCCGGTCTTCGGGTCGCTTATCACTACTTGCATTTTCTTCTCCTTTATATTATATGATCCTCTTCTAATAAATCTTTTAATTCTTTTTATAATATTACGAGTAAGTTAGGACTATGCTACGAGCAGTGAAGCATATGCGCAAAAAGCAGAACAGTTATTTAGTCTCGCAAGTACCTTACATCAGAACTTCTATGAGGACTGGTTACCACCGGAAACGGTAATGGATCACGCAGAAGCCGTAAAGGAACTTGTGCTGACGCTTAAGAGGGTTTTGTAATAATGTCAGATGCAGGATACAAGTTTGACTTGTACTTGTTGTATATAAGGTATAACTTCTACATATTTAAGACGCAGATTTACACGGATTTACACTGATTTGATTTCTTCTGTGTCAATCTGCGTTAATATGTGTCAATAATTTATTTTCTTGCATCTTCTCAATTTCTCTCGTGGAAATCTGTGTAATCTTGTGGTTACAAATGCCGGCTTTTTAGTTTCATCAACTCCTCTAACACATCCTCTTCATCAGCGGACAACAAACCGGTTAGTGATTTCGCTTCTTCTTTGCTAATATCCACATATAATAGATCATTCTCATTTATTTGCCGTCCCACAGTCGGCTTCTTCATCGAAATAGCGACTTGCATCCCCAGTCCCGCACTTTTTATGCTCTCTGCTTTATCCTGTATCTCATTTATCGTGCCTATGTTGGTACCATCCGCTTTTATCAGGTCCACACCTGTTTGTATCTTCCCACCAAGAACTTCCACACCTACGATAGCGGGCTTACTTTGCCTGAACACACACCCAGGCAGGATCTTAATCTTAGCAGGTGTGGGCAGCCGTTCGATAATCTCACGCTTCTCTTTCTCCTTCTCTCCCTTCATCCAGTCCTCATACTCTTCTATCAACCGGTAAATGACATCGCTTATAAATACTGGTATTCCATTCTCCCTAGCCATCTCTTTTGCATCCGGGAGGAGGTCAACATTAAAGCCCAAAATAACACCGGAATAACGGTTCTTAACCGTACCCGCATCTATCACATCCCTTTTAGATATATTCCCAACCTCTGCCTTTTTTATCTCATCTATCTCTTCATCTCGCAGCTCAGAAGCAAGCGCTTCCAGTGAGCCCATGGTATCTGCCTTTATTATTAGCCCTTCTGGTGATGTCTCCATCTTCATCTCCTCTATCTCGCTCTTAACCAATTTCACCACGTTCTCAAGTACATCTCCTTCTCCAACCACTCTCACCTGTGCACCCGGGAGCGCAGTTTCTATATTCGGTGCTACTATCTTCACACCAGAAGCGGCATTCACCGTTTTTACCCGCTCAAACCGTTGCTCTACCCGTATCTCTTGCAGTGCTCTTGGTTTCAGCAATGCCTTCACCTTTGTAACTATTGGCTCCTCATCAGTGCCACCACCCACGATTGTATCGCCCACGCTGATCTTACCATCATATAATATCACATCAATCGTAGTTCCGAGCCCTCTTTCCTCCTTCTTCTCTAATATCGTGCCAACACCCGCTTTTTCTAAATGTAGACGCAGAGTCATCTCAAAGAACTTCTGCGATAATCCTATGAGCACAAGGAGTAAATCCGCAATCCCTTCTCCGGTCTGTGCACTCAGCGGCACAATACCCACAGTCTTTGCGAAATCTCTTATCTGGTCATACTTGTCAGCCGAGAAGCCTTTATCGTAAAGGTCTCCTACCATATCATATATCCGCGCGTCCAGTTCATTCCGCGCATAATCCGGCTGATCTTTATAATTGATAATGAAAGGTTTATTCGTCGAATTCCAGCCACTTACCCGGTCTATTTTGTTCAATGCAACAACAAAAGGCGTTTTTAATAACCTTAAAATGTTTAACGATTCGTATGTCTGCGGTTGAAAACCCTCCATCACATCCACTACAAGGACCGCGACATCCGCTAAAGCACTTCCGCGTTTCCTCAATGATGCGAAGGCATGATGCCCTGGAGTGTCAATGAAAAGCAAACCCGGTATTTCTATTCCTGTCCAATCCCTTTTTAGTGGTTTACAAATCTTCTTTATTGTATCAATAGGGATTTCTGTCGCACCTATATGCTGCGTCACACGACCTGCTTCCTTTGCTGTGATTGCTGTGCCCCGTATCGAATCAAGTAGTGAGGTCTTACCATGATCTATATGTCCAAGTACCGAGAGTATGGGCGTTCGTATCTCTTGCTTCATACCTTTCACCTTTGTTTTTTTTATCTACTTACTTACTTACTTTGTTTTTTTTGTTTTTCCAGAAGGCACTTTTCTTTTGCTTATTCCCTGCTTCTTCTCCCTCGTCAAATTCACGTAACAGATCCTTTTGCCTTTTACTCAGTTTTGATGGTGTTATAACCTGCACTTTCGCTAGCATGTTACCTTTCCCATAGCCCCTTAAATCGGGCATTCCTTTGTTCTTCAACCTGAAGACCGTGCCTGATTGCGTGCCCGCAGGCATTTTTAGTCTTACCGTGCCGCCTTCTATCGTCATTAGCTCTATCTCATCGCCAAACACCGCCTGCGCGAAGTGAACAGGAGCATCACAAAACAGGTTGTTGCCCCCTCTTTTGAAGAATTCATGCTCCCTTACATGTATCATCACATACAAATCGCCCGGTGGACCTCCTCTCTCGCCTGCTCCGCCTTCTCCGGCAATCCTTAATCTGCTTCCGGTATCTACGCCCGCAGGCATCTTCACTAATATCTTCTTATTCACTTTGATTTTACCGTTTCCGTTACAATTCTCACACGGATCTTTTATCGCTTTTCCCGTTCCTCGGCATCGAGGGCAGGAACCGATAGAAATGAATTGTGCAAAGCCCTGTCTTTGCACTCTTTTTACCTGTCCCGTTCCTCCGCAGGTAGCACAGGTTTCCAATCCGCCTGCACTCGCGCCCGTTCCGCTACAAACTGGGCAGACATCTTCTTTAGCAATGCTTATCTCTTCTTCCATCCCCATCGCAGCATCTTCAAGGTCTATTTCAAGGTCATACCTGATGTCGCTTCCTCTCTCTGGTCGGTATCCTGCATCTGCCCCTGTATGTCCCCGGCCGAAGAGGTCATCGAACATGGAGCTGCCGCCTTGAGATCTACCGAAATTACCGCCAAAAAGGTCCTTGAATAAGCCTCCAAATATATCCTCTACATCGCTAAACCGTGTGAAATTAGACCACTCAAATCCACCACGACCAAAATCAACGCCTGCACTCCCGAATCTATCATAATTCGCCCTCTTCTGTGAATCCGATAACACCTCATAAGCCTCAGATACCTCTTTAAACTTCTCCTCGGATTCCTTGTGG
>JAUWND010000041.1 GCA_030612835.1 Candidatus Methanophagales archaeon
ACTCACACCAAAAGATATAGACATCGTAGAAGTTCACGATTGTTTTACGATTGCGGAACTGATCGCACTTGAGTGTATGGGCTTCTTTGATTGGGGCGAAGCGGCAGATGCAGTCGAAGAAGGACAAACGGAGCTGGGCGGTGAAATACCCGTTAACATGTCTGGCGGATTAATAGGCAAAGGGCATCCGATAGGCGCAACAGGGGCGTCTCAGATTTACTGGATCATTAAGCAGATGCGGGGCGAAGCAGCAAAAGGGAATCAAATTGACCCTGTTCCTGAGTATGGCATGACCGATACACTTGGTGGTGACTTCGGGACATTATGTCATATTATACTCGGAAGGTCGAAGCGAAAGAAATAATAAATGAGATAAAAAAAAATGGCTGGAATGGCGCAAGAGGAGATAGAAAAGGAGTTATCTAAGGTATATACCGTTTTAACATACGGGGATTATGAAGCGGGCCTGAAAGAAGGGCGATTATTGGGGTTGAAATGCGCATCGTGCGGTAAAATAACTTGCCATCCTATGCACGTTTGCCAATGGTGTAGCAGTCGGAGCCTTGAAAGAACGGAGTTGTGTGGTGAAGGTGAGTTGACGACGTTTACGGTAATCCGTGTGCCACCGGAAGGATTTGAAGCAGATGTCCCTTATATCCCCTGCATAGTGGAGACAAAAGAGGGACCTTGTGTTATGGGGCGGCTCGATTATGATGCGGAACGTGCCACACCAGAACTAATCGGCAAGCAGGTGAAACTGAGTGGTGCATATACCTATAAAGGCGATAAGTACTCTGGCGGGGCGCACACATGCCCGGTTTTTAAGGTTGTAGGCTAAATTTTTATAGTAATAGGAAAGGATAATGTAAGTGCCATGAACAAAAAGAAAGTTTGTGTTGTAGGAATTGGTATAATGGGGAGTGGAATAGTGCAGACATGTGCACAAGCGGGTTACGATGTGTCTGTCGTATACAAGACAGAGGAATCTTTTGAAGAGGGGTTTGGTACGATAAAAAAGGACCTTTCGAGACTTGTAAAGAAGGAGCGTATAGAGCAAGCGGAGGTAGATAGACTTCTGGATGCGATACGTGCAAATGCGACTATGGATTTAAAAGAGGGTGCAAAGCATGCAGATTTCGTAATAGAAGCGGTATCTGAAGATTTAGAACTGAAGAAGGAGCTATTCAGAATATTTGGTCTGGTATGTCCGGAGCATGCCATCCTTGGGAGTAATACCTCTACATTTCCTATTACTGCTTTAGCGGCGGCAACAAAAAGACCCGATAGGGTGATTGGGATCCATTTCATGAATCCCGTGCCTCAGATGCGTGGTGTGGAGATAATAAAATCATTGCGGACTTCAGAAGATACGTTAAATAGCACGCTGGAGTTCGTCCATTCGCTGGGTAAAGAGACAGTGGTTGTGAATGATTCTCCTGGTTTCGTCACAAGCCGAATGATGTGTCTCATTCTGAACGAGGCGGTAAAGATGCGTGAATGCGGGCTCGCGTCCGTAGAGGATATAGATAAGATACAAAAACTCTCTTTCAACTGGCCTCTTGGCCCTTTTCAACTTTTGGACTTGATCGGGATAGACATTGTGGTTGCAGTGCTCAACACAATCTATAACGAGACGGGCTTTGAGCGATTCAAACCCGCTGTTCTTATGGTGCAGATGGTAAGAGCAGGATGGACAGGACAAAAAGCCGGGAAAGGTTTCTATGATTATAAGTGAGGTATTATTTGTTCATGAACGAGATTATAGCTCGAGCTTCTCAAATGCTACTTCCGCCGCTTTCTTTCCGGACATCAACATAGAGCCAAATGTAGGGCCCATTCTCGGAAGCCCGTATGCAGCGGAAACCGCCATGCCGGTGACTATCAATCCGGGATAAAATTCGGATGTATGCTCTACTACGAGCTCTTCAGACCTGTCAACCCACATTGCACCCTGCCCCTTTATCTTAAGCAGACCTCTTTCCTCTAATTTCTTCACGACTGAGGCATCATGACCTGTTGCATCAATAACAAGTTCAGATTCCAATGAAATCGGATCAACACAAGCTACTTCGCGTGGTAGAGCCGCAACAGCAGTCCAATTTATCACTACCCCGCTCACTTTATCGTTATGCAGAACTACATCATCCAGAGCCACCATATTCAATATCTTCGCACCGGCATCGCATGTTGCCGCAATTAATTTCGAGCATGCTTGTGGCGCATCTGCAACGTATAACCCTTTACTATATTCCTTATGTGGCACTCCAAGTTCAGCTAAGACGCTTTCTGCAGGTGATCTAACCGTGAGCTTATTCATCAAAAACCCGCCCAGCCAGAACCCACCGCCCAAATAGTTGTTCCGCTCTATAATCAATACCTTTACATCGCGGGCTGCCAGTTCCTTCCCTGCTATTAATCCCGATGGGCCACCACCTACTATTATTACGTCTGTCTTCACGCAGTCCACAAATTCTTTTGTGTATTCCGTTACTATCGCTCTCGTAATCTGACTTTCTGATGCTGGCGAAAATTCTATCATAATGCACCTTATGTATTTACGTCTTTAAAAATAAGTGCTTGTTTATCTCCTCTTTAACCCTTACGATTATACAATAAGTACGAGAGAAAGAAATGGCAGAAGTAGAATTTAAGAGGTTGACTTGATTATAAAAGATGGGGTGCATATCCTTGTTGAGATAAAATCGAGCATCCACAGGAGTAGCGTATCGCAATTATGGCGAGGAGGGCTATTATACAAGAAAAAGAAAAGTATAACGCCAAAACTTGCTATCATATCGCCATTTATAGAGGCGGATGCGAAAGAAGAAGCGGAATTCTACGCGATTTCGCTTTTCACCCGCACATCGGTATAAGGAGAGGCTGCTAAATGAGTGTAGGAATCGTATCGTTTATCCCGAACGAGAAGAAGAGTTTTTGGGGTTATACCAGATGAGGGCTGTTCAGATTTTGGCTTTTCGCTATCTTTACCGCTGGCTAAGGAATTGTTAGAGCCACCAGATGAGGATATATCGCCGGAACTTATAGTCTATTGATTTAAGAATCTAATCTATCTGAGCTTGTTGAAGTGGTTGTGCTTAATACGAAAATACAAATCAGGGGAAACGAGGTAAAGTTGCCTGTTTGAAGGTTATTATCTGATAAGCTCAAAAGGGAGACAATAAAGGTTGTTGTGAAGGAATAAATGTATCTTTTTAAATTCCCCCTTTTTAAAGGGAGATTAAGGGAGATTTCCGAATTATTCGCCTCTTGCTGTGTCCCGTTCTTTCGGGAGATGGGCGAGAGATGTGTTTTTTAATTTTTAAAAAATAGCAGGCAGTATCTGATTCGTTGATCAAATCCAATTTCCTGCTAAACTTTATTTTTTGATTTTTTTAGGTGCTATAGGCGTAAATTTCTAGATTATCAATTTCAAATTTCGCGTTATCTTCACTAATGAAGCGAAGTCCTATTTGTATTGCTTTTCTTGACGGTATCTGATAATCATTGCTTTCGCTTTTGCTATCAACTGTAAAGCATAAATTCACTTTGTCTTGTTTAACTGTTCGTTTTAGGGCAACTAGATACTCTTTGTCTGTCCAAATTCCTCCGTTTCTAAATAAAGAGAAATTTGGATTTCTTTCTTGTTTTGCTTGTATTAATACTTGCGGGACGCCATCATAATAACCCATAGGATAGCCGTATTCACCATATCCGTCTTCAATGAAGCATCCGAATGCTGATGAACCGCTGCCGGCAATTTTTTTAACGCAGAATTTTACTGTTATTTTATCGCAATCCGTGAATTCCCTGTTAATTGTAAGCGCTGCGGATTCAGTTTCAACGATCATTTTTTCGTTTTCGATTTTTGCTTTACCTCCAGAAATCCTATAATTATTCTCTGTTTTTGAATCACTGAAATTATCAGCGAACAGTGGAATTTCCAGTTCACCTTTGTATATTTCCTTTGCTGTATCAATCAGTGATTTATCGCCAGAACTTAAGAAAGATATCGCTGCTATCACCAAGACAAGTATCGCAATCCCAGCGATTATTTTTCCTGCTGAAGATTTTCGCGGTGTTGGCGCGATGGGTTGTTCGGGTTCCACTTTTGGCTTTTCTTCTGGTCTTGGAGTTATTATAATGGACGGTGATTCTCGTCTGGCTGACATCGCTTTGTCTCCACATACGTCAAGATATTACCTTACTGTAGCTAATTTAAATTCATAGTTTAAAAATCATATAAGCTTTTTATATGAGGGTTAACATTAAATTAGTGCGAAATGCAGATTTAAGAATAATCTAGGGAAACGAGATAGAGTTGCCTGTTTGAAGGTTACTAGATGATAAACTCAAAGGGAAGACAATAAAAGTTGTTGTGAAGGAATAAATGTATCTTTTTAAAATTTTTAAGGGCTCGTATTTGCTTCTTTTCATGGAGGCAATAAAATGAAAGCAGTACAAGATGTAATCAACTGTGTTATTGGTCTGATTATTCTAATTCCTATCTTCTTCTTTGTCGACGGAGGTATATTGTATATGACTGCTGGCGGGGACGAAGGAAAAGTGGAAACAGCCAAAAAGGTTTTGACTGGCGCTCTTCTTGGTTTGATAATCGCGCTTCTTGCTTGGGCAATTGTTAATGTGATTGTGACAACGATTTTTGGGTATTGAACAGGTGGAGGTGGGACAACGACTTTTTAAAAGATTTAAATTTAATAACGATAAAAAAAAACAGACGTTTAACTGCCTGTCCTGTTAGAAATAATATTCTGCAACTTTTTGTTATAATAAGTTGTGGTTTGTAATAATTTTTATTTTAAATTGAATTTATGATAGAAATTTCTAATAGGGGTAGTTTAAAAGTGTCGGTTTTGTTTTTGATTCGGTTTGTCATTCTTGTCTTTCTTCTGTCATTCCCGCGAAGGCGGGAATCTATGCCTTTCCAATCAAAAAAAAAATAGCAGGCGGTATTTGATTTTTTATCAAGTAACCATTCCTGCTAAACTTTGTTTTTTGAATTTTTAGGTGGTTTAATTTTCACTAATTCTCACTGGCGTAGATTCTTATCTCTGAAATTTCTAACTGGCTTTCTCTATCATTACTGTAAAAATTTAATCCCAATTTGGTTAAATTTTTCTCTTGAAATAAATCATATGTTATTTTCTGTTCGTCTTTTTTACCGCGCGATGGATCAACTTCAGCTCTAAGTTCTGCTGTCTTTTTATCTTCGCTTACTATTCTCGTGAAAACAATTTCGTATTCTCCATTTTCAGCGCGATTATCTGGAAAATCAAATTTTTTTCCATCCGGCGGGAAATTTATTTTTTGTCCGTCAAAAACAAATTTCCGGGAATCACTGTCTTTAATATACGCGCCAAATCCGCTTGATTTACTTGGTCCATTGGTTGCTTTTATAGTTGCTTGTATTCCTACCGCTTTTTTCTCTTGAAGTTCCTTGTCAAGCGCAAGATATATCGTTGCGCTCCAGTCATTGTCTGTTGTCCTTTTTATTAAATGTCCTTCGCTGTTTATATCTGCGTCAATGTAATCGCCTGTTTTAATTCTGTCTTCTCCTTTGGCTTCTCCTCTGAAATCTGTGATATCAATAACGCATTCCACTGGAATTTCTTTGTCTCCTGGAATTACTGATTTTGCTTTTTCAATTTTATCACCGATGTCGCCGAGAAGAGAAAAAATTATCCCGACGATCGCTATCACGATTACAATTCCGATGATTGTTTTCACTGGAATTTCTCTTGGTGGGATTGGTGTGGGTTGTTCGGGTTCCACCTTTGGCTTTTCTTCTGGTCATGGTGTTATTATAATAGGCGGTGATTCTCGTCTGGCTGACATCGCTTTCTCCCCTCATACTTCAGGATATTACCATATAGCAGTTAATATAAATGCATACTTTAAAAACTATATAAACTTTTTATAGGCAGATTAACATTAAAAATTAGTGCGAAATACCGGTTTAAGCAAATAAAAAAGAAGAACACAATAAAAATGGCAAGATGCTGGACTTGTGGGACAAAAATAGAACAAACCATAGGCGATCACTACATATGTGAATCATGTGAAGATATATCGAATCAGATTCGTTCTCTACATGGCGGTGTAAAATACGCTACGGATAGAGTATCAGGAAAGTTTGATGATTTGATCTTTGAACAAAGGCATGGTTTTAACGCCCTATCAACAGGGATTCAGAATATAGCTCACGGCATGAACGAATTTGCATCTGTTATCGAATGGGGTTTTGGAGAACTTAGCTGGCAGGTGCAGCAACACACCATTGCGCTACATGAAATAACTAGTGTGTTGCATGAAATAAAAGACAATCAAATAAAGCAAGAACAATTAAAAGCTGATCGCTGGCGTTTAGATGCAGAAGAGCATAGAAGGAGAGGTGATTCTGATCAAGCCCTGAAATTCTTTCTAAGATCATTAGATGCAAATTCATTGGATTATCGGACTTATATCGGTCTGGCGGAAACGTATCTACACATTGGGCAATTCGCCAATGCTAAGACCTACCTTGAAAATAGTCTTTTTCATGCACCTGCAAATGGTAATTTCTCATATGAGAGTTATTCACTCCGCCTTATTGGGCGCATATACTATTGCTGGGAAGATTATGAAAATGCTATTAAATCATTGAAAAGAGCAGTAGAACTATCGCCGGACTATACGAAGGCGTATTATGATTTAGCACAATACTATGCAGTTAATAGAGATGTAGAAGAAGCCATTTTACATCTAAGGCGTTCTATTGAGGAAAACAGCTTCTATTTTGATCTTGCAATAAGAGAGAAGAATTTCAATCCAATCCGAGATGCAGTATTACAACTTCGAGAAGAGATGAAGGGTGATGCGCTTGAAAAAGCAAAAAGTGCAATTTTGAATGCGGAAACAGCTTTGCAAGAAGCTGAAGAATCAGAAGCGCAAGTATACGAATTAGAAGAATATGGTGCAGCAAAGTCAAAACTAGTTCTTGCAAAGGATAAAGCGGATTCTGGTATCTATGAGTCTATTTTAGATGTTAAACGGATGTCGAGAGAAGTTTATGAGACTGCAAAAATAGCTAAAGATAAATCTTTGGAGAAGCAAAAACAATTACAAGTGATGAAAGCAGAGCAGCACAAGAAAAAAACTCAGCTAAGAGAAGAACATAACACATTAAATATTTCTGCGGGCTTTCATATATTGTTCTTGATGCTATTTGTTACAAGCATCTTCGCCTGGAACTTTGGTGTTTATCTATTAGCTGCGATATGTGAAGGAGTATCATGTAGCATTTGGAGCGTTACTGATGCTAAACCACAAACAGATAATTTGATGATGTTTATACTGGGGTCTATATTTGCCCCTTTGGCTTTTTTAGGTGTGTTTAGTTATTTTCCGTCAAGCTTTGCGATAGATGAGAGATATAAAGAGGGATTACGAGAAATAGATAACAAATATTCGTCTAAAGTAGGAATACAAAAGTTATCAGCGGAAAATTGGGTTACTAAAGGGCTTTCATACACGGAAGCGTGTAATGGGCCGTCATATGCGAAAAACGAGTCTTGTAGTGCAGCTATAAATAGTTTTAATAGTGCTTTGGGAATAGATATAGCAAATGGCAGGGCATGGGTCAGCAAGGGTATTTGTTTAGAGCGATTGGATAAAACAGAAGAAGCTATTGCTTGCTGTGACAGAGCATTAAAATTGAACCCCTCGGATTTTGAGGCTTTGAATAACCAAGGGACCTACTTAGATAAAGTGGGCAGAATAAAAGAAGCCTTAAGTTGCTACGATAGTGCGTTGAAAGAGGCTACTGATACCGAGTTTGTAGGGTATGTATGGTATAACAAAGGACGTACTTTAAAGGAATTAGGCAGGTTTGGAGAAGCTATAAGTTGTTACAATGAAACACTAAAATTAAAGCCGGAATTTATTGAAGCTTTGCTCGATAAAGGCTTGTGTATAGAGAATTTAGGTGAGTTTGAAGAGGCTATGGACTGCTACAGTAACGTATTAGAACTCAATCCAGGGCATGAAGGCGCAAGAAAATACAAAGAAGCTTGCTTACAAAAATTATAGTGTTTGTTTAGCTCCTTTTTAACCCTTAAGGTTATACGATAAATAAGAGATAAAGAAATGGCAGAAGTAGAATTTAAGAGCAGGATTCTCACGTTGCTTGAAGAAGACAGGGAGTTCAGGATGAGTGTAGCAGGGCTTGTCGGTTATAAAGAGGTTCTTGACCGGCTGGCAGAGCACGACCGCAAGTTCGATGAGATCCTGGCACGGCAGGAGGAGCATGATCGCAGATTCGATGAAATCCTGGCACGACTGGAGGAGCATGATCGTAAGTTCGATGAAATCGTAACTACTCTGCGGGAACACAGCATGCGTTTTGAAGAGAACAGCAAAATGTTTGATGCGTTAGACCTGAAGATCCAGGCGTTGGGTTCAAGATGGGGTATTTTCAGCGAGCAAGCGTTCCGAGAAGGAATGAAGAACATAGTCAAGCAGTATTTCGGCGGTGAAGTGGAAAGATGGATTACCGATGACGAAGAAGGTATTGTCTTCGGACGCCCGTCAAAAGTCGAGGTTGACTTGATTATAAAAGACGGGGAACATATTCTGGTTGAGATAAAATCGAACATCCACAGGAGTAGCGTATCGCAATTGTGGCGAGAAGGGCTATTATACAAGAAAAAGAAAGGTATAACGCCAAAACTCGCCATCATATCGCCATTCATAGAGGCGGATGCGAAAGAAGAGGCGGAATTCTACGCGATTGCTCTGTTCACTCGCACTTTAGTATAGGTGCGGCTGAAAATTGGGTGTATGAGTCGTAGCGTTTATCCCTAACGAGAAGAATAGAACACCGAAAGAGCTAATCCCCGATGGATTGGTATGCATCTGAGTCTTGTGGAAGTAAAGGGGTATTTAGGAGCAAAAGAGGTTCATTACTTAAACGATGGTGCTTATCTGTTACACCCGATGAATTTGGATTTTCTTGGATGCTAAACGAAACAAATACCATTTCTCCATTGCCTTCTTGTGAGAATCTGTGTAATCTTTTGGTTCTATAGCTATACAATTCAACCTTTCCGGATACAATTCGCTTCCGTAAGCGCATTGCTCAATATCTCCGTGGTTTCGTCCATCGTCTTCTTATCCACTGGATATGGCACACCATCTTTCCCGCCAAAAGCGAACGAGAATTTAACAGGGTCCTGCCAACTCGGCTTCTCACCATATACCAACTCGGCAATAAGCGCTAATGCACGCACTGTCGCAGGTCCTATACCTTTTATGCACAGGAACTGCTCATAATTTGCCGGCTGCTTGTCATAGGCTACACGAAGTGCATCCCAGTTCACTCTTCGCGGTAACCGGTAAATAACGTCTGCTACGTTTTTGCATCTATTCGCCTCTTTTGATACTCCATCAAACTCAGAAAGAGTCTTCTGACCGCGCTGTATCATTTTTATACTATTCATGCTGCCCTCAAGCTCTTTATATGCCCGCTCTAATTCGTTAGGTTTGGCATTTGCAAGGTCTACTGTTGTATTTCTACATCCCCCGCTCTCTTTTGAAGTCATGTCTAGCACATTGTCCTGCAAAAAACCTACTATGCCCTGGTGTGGCTCTTCGTCATACCTCTTTACCGCGGATGAGAGCCAATGGTATCTCCGGGCATACCGGTTGCCGGAGTTCATCCCTTGCTGGATCACCGCCCATTCTCCTTTCTCTGTGACGAACATCGAATGATGATAGAGCTGATAACCATCCTGTATACATGCATTATCCACCTTTGCTGATATTCGACTCGCGTATTTCAACTCTTCTATCTTACAATCACTGAGCTTTAGCTTCTCGCCCATTGCATCTATGTCCGATAAGGTATTCCGCGATGCTTTTCCTTTTCCTCCCGCCACACCTATACCAAACTCCTCCGGGTCAATAACAGACTTCAAAACGCCGCAGACCACTGTTGTGGTTCCGCTGCTATGCCAGTCGTAAGCCAATGCACATGATAGCGATTGAAACCAGGGCGGATATGATAATTTCTCTATCGCACCATTAACACCATATTCGTCTACTATCGTCTTGAAGATAGCATGAGCTAAGTTTTTCATCCGCTTCACTAACCAGTAAGGTGCTTTTCCTCCGTGAAGCGGTAAATCGACCGCGCCTCTTTTATTCAGCTCAGCGAACTAAACCCCTCCCTTTTTTTCCCGCTGAGGTCAGCCCTCTAAAAACCCTTCGTTTATTCGCAGGATTAGCAACCCAATTCAGATTCTTATCCGATTTTATCACGGGATTAGTAGGCTCGACGAGGATTATTTCATACCATTTCCTCTTTCCATCCTCCGCCACCCAATAAGAATTAAGGACCTCCATGTTTGGATATTTTCTTGAAGTTCGCTCTTCTGCAATCCGCTGCAAGCTCTTCCCGGGCGTCAATTTATGTACGCCCATACCTTTAGTTGTCCTACCGTGTTTTGGCCGTGATTTCCTCCGGCCGCCTCTTCTTACCTTTGCTCTAACTATGAGGATGCCTGGTTTCGCTTTATAGCCTAAAGAGCGTGCTCTATCAAGTCTCGTTGGCCGTTCTAATCTTATAACTGCTGGCTCTCGCCTCCATACCACTAATCTTTTCAGCCGGAGTTCTCGCATATGTGATGCTACTGGTCTCTTCCACGTATCGCTTATATATCCATAAAATGACTTTGCCATTTTTTCTGTTCTCCTTGAACTTTAATAATATAATATAAGAAAGGAAAATAAAGATATATGCTATCCTATTATTCTATACTACTATAAAATACTCGATACGGGTAGCAAGTAGCGCAGTAAAAAGTAAAGAAAAAGGAGCAGATGATGGATATGGTGACAAAGCTTAAGCCGTTAGACATATTAAACAAATCGCTGAGGTCTCCCGTTATAGTGCGAATTAGAGGGGCCAGAGAGTTTAGAGGGACGCTGGAGGGGTATGACCTGCATATGAACTTGGTGTTAACTGATGCAGAAGAATTGAATGGGGACGCTATTGTTAAGGAGCTTATGGGCGAAATCCTTGTAAGGGGCGACAACGTGGTCTATATCTCACCAACAGTGAAAAAAGATGCGGAAAAAGATGAGGGTAAAAGTAAGAGCGAAGAGGCAGGAGAGAAGGAGTCATGGTGAAAGGAACACCGTCACAGGGCAAAAGGCAGAAGAGGTCGCACCTCATGTGCAGAAGATGTGGTCGTGTCTCTTATGGGATACATGCAAAATACTGTGTGGCCTGCGGGTTTGGGAGATCGAGGCGGATGAGGTCGTATAATTGGGTGGAGAAAAAGCCGTGAAGCAAAGAAGCGGCCGAGGTAGCTTAGCGGACTAAAGCGCCGGCCTTGAGAGCCGGTGTCCCACAAGGGACACAGGGGTTCGAATCCCTTCCTCGGCGTTCGCTCAGGGTATAACTCGACTATCGCGCAGGTGCAAAAGTAAAAATGGATGAATATATCAAAGTCTTAGATAGGGTATTGAAGCAATTACCAAGTACGAAAGCTACGGATTCTCGTTTCTCTATACCTCAACTAAATGTATTTGTAGAGGGAAAGACCACGATATTCGACAATTTTGATGTTGTTTGCAATTACATAAATCGGGAACAGGAGCATGTAATGAAATTTCTATTGAATGAACTGGGGACAGCGGGTAAGATAATAGGAGATAGGGTAATTTTCCAGGGACGATTCACCACAAGTGAAGTAGAGAATCAAATTCAGCGCTATTTGGATGAGTATGTGCTGTGCTGGGAGTGTAAGAAGCCAGATACACACTTCACGAAGATGGATCGTGTTTGGGTGCTGAAATGTGATGCATGTGGGGCGATACGTCCTATTATAAAAAGAAAAGGCATGAAAGTCAAATAATCTCTTTTTCTACTTCTATGCCCAATATGTCCCTCTCGCCGTAGAAAACGTCCTTAGCTATTTCTGCACAGCCTATCGCAGCACTGTACCTTGTCACTGTCTTGCTTTTAACATCCAAAAGACGATTTATTCTCGCCGTTATACCTGCTTTTTCGCCCTCTGACCCGGTCAAGAAAACTTCACCGTTGGGTGCATCGTAATCACGCATGAGAACGCGCATCGCTGAAATCTCCATTGCAACAAATAAAGACAGTGCATCGTAAAACAACGCCTCGTCCTTTTCTTTCTGCCATCTCTTACGTAAGATGCCGGCATTCGAGAAAGCTTCGTTTGCGCTTAGCTCACCCTCGTCAATCAATCTCAAAAGCTGAAGGTCAATTGGTCCTTGATACAAGCCAGGTGCGAGGATACATGCATCTATCGCCCCTATTATTATCCCTTTTGCAACAGCCATCGTAACGGTATTAGAGCTGATGTCAGAGAAAATGAAGTTCTCATTTCCCTTTTTATATATGTTATATGCAACACCCACCTTTTCTGGGCTCGCGCAATGAGAAAAGAACTTCATACGTGGATCTATTTTTTCGCTACCTGCATGTATGCCCGGTATCATTATCGTGGGTATTCCTGCATCTTTTATCGCATCAAACACCTTAGTCCCACCGCCGATCCTTGCACCAGCCCCTTTTTCACTTTTTAGTCCTCTATTCTTTACCTTTTTTATATCGGTTATAATGGAAAAATCATCACCCATCGAATAACACATGGCCGTCAATTTTATCTCTTCTATATCTAATCCAACCTCTACCGCCCTTATTATCTTCTCGCCGCTCATCTCTGCGGCGGCCTTTCGCGAAAGCTCGAAAACCGCTATCGCTCGCCTGTTTCCATCTTCTAACCCTGCGAATCTTATTCCGACAGTACCATGATCTACGCCCACGAAAGTAGTATTAGACATTGTTTTATTCCTATGCTATACTGTCACAATTCACCTATTTGCGTTCTTGGAGCATTTTCACTACTTTTAAGGTTCGCCCTTTTTTGCATGCAACATTAGGATCATCGGTCACTTCTATTATAGTACCGCTATCTCCTTCTCTCAGACCCGCGGGATGGCAAGAGTCATAAAGCTCGCAATCGGTTTCTTCGCATTTCGGTGACTTAAAAACGATTTTAGAATTTTTGAAAGCGAATTTAGCTTCTATCGCTACCGTTGCAGGGGGTTCTATTACTTCTACTACACATACACCATCTTCGTGGATGTAACAGTCATGCTTTATCTCATCTCTTACTTTCTCTATCCGATATCTTCTGTCAATCGTGAGGGTCATGCAAGAATGTTTTAACTTGCACAGCTCGCATCTCTCCGACAGCCCTAAAAAAAAGAACTCTTCTCCTACTTTTGCATATTTTGCACCGATTAACGTTACTATCCTTCCTTCTTCCATCTTTATCCGGTCACCTCGGTAGCGAGTGCAAGTCTTTCTGCCGCTTCATGTGTGAGTCCCAAATCGCCTAATATCGTATACCGGCCAGGGTTTATCTCATGAGCGTGTGTCAGCGCTTCCACTATCTCTTCATCGGTAACGCCTAATTCTTTTGCGGTCGTTGGAGCGCCAATCTTACTCAGCACATCTCGGATCCGCTGCCAGTTATTGCCATGCAGATAGGTCATCATTATGGTACCGACACCACATTGTTCGCCATGTAACGCTGGTTTTTCCGCTATCATATCCAGAGCATGACTGAATTTGTGCTCTGAGCCAGAAGCAGGTGCTGATGACCCGGCGATGCTTATTGCAACACCACTGGAAACTAATGCCTTTACCACCGTCCCGGTTGATTTTTCATCTTTTTTCATTATCTCATTGACGTGCTCCATAATCATATTTGCGGTCATCTCAGAGAGGGCCGCGGCGTAACTGCTGAATTCCGCGTTCCTTATGCGGTCTGCGAGTTGCCAATCCCGGACAGCAGTATAGTTGGCAAGAATATCGCCACAGCCCGCAGCAGTAAACCTGTACGGGGCCGAAGCTAATATGGCTGTATCGGCAACAACCGCCAGTGGTGCATGCGTCTGAATGGAAACAGGACTGTTGCCCATATCCTTGTCCTTTATAGATGCCCTTGGCGATGCTATTCCATCGTGAGAAGCGATAGTAGGAACAGCGATAAATGGTACGTGTAGCTCAAAAGCGGCTATTTTGCCTGTATCTATTTTAGTCCCTCCACCCACGCCGAGCATGAACTCAGCTTTATCTTCCAGAGCCTTTTTTTTCACGCTTTCTATGTTTTCCCTAGTTATAGAACTCACTTCTACCAGGTTGATTTCGTATCCTGAATTAGATAAAATCTCAAGCACACTCTCTCCCGCTATCTTTCTTGTCTTCCTGCCGGTAACAATAATGGCTCTTTTACCCATATCTAACTGCTTGCACACGGTACCCACCTCTTGTAGCACGTCATGACCAATCAGAACCTCTCGCGGCAATTGCATCCATTTCCCTTTTCCTATCACTTCTACGGTCATCCTTCTACAACCTCCAGCATTCCTGCCTCGGGTGCATAGCAGCGCCCGCCCGCAATAAGCTCGTCAATTACTTCCTCTATCCACGCTTCCTCAAACCCTTTCTTCATAAGCTCTTTTATTAATTTATCATGCTCCATACACTTAGTATTTTTTAATATCTCTAATATCATCTCCCTCGTCGTTTTACTGTGTTTCTGCCACACGTCATTTACCGCCGTTATCGCCATCTTCGCTAGTTCATCCAGTTTGTCATCACAAATCGCATAGTGCTCCTGCGCTTTCATAAAAGCGCCCGTTTTAGCATTGTCTTCAGCAATGGCGGGACTTTGGCAATCAAAAGAGCGATTTCGAAGCAATTCTATCCGCTCCATTGTCCTCTTTGCAGTGGTTAGTACCCAATTATTTCTCGCGTTTTCCTCTACCTCCTCTACCTTTTCAGCCAGTACGCTAAAGTTCCCGGCACCTTCACGAGCATGCACGATACCGCTAAAAGCAACGAAGTCTCTTTTCTCGGCTGTATTATTGCTTATATGTTGTTTATTTGTATAGATATTAAGAGCGGCGGTCAAATCGTTTATTTTTATCCTGGCGATATTCCCCCTTTTCTCTACTTCTTCCACTTCTCCAACGCCAAAGAGTCTATTGCATCTCGCACAGGTAGGGGTAATAATGGTCGTCATCCCTTTTTCCTTTATAACATAGTCGCTCTCCGATAGCTCGTCAAAAAACAGTCTACAATCGTACTTCGTCTTTTTCCCGCGCATGTCACAACTAACTAAAAATTAAGAAAATGTGATGGCTGCGTATCCGACAACGCTGGACCGATCACCCGTGCTGTCACCGCTTGTTGCGTATGACACTAATTCCCCTTCCCTTGCACCGAGTCTTTTTGCCGCGTGCATTACTGCTGCTATCGGTCCAATACCGCATGCTGTCACATTTCGTGCATAGACCCTATTGTAGAACTTAGATACATCTAACTCTTTTATCGCTTCGATTACGTATTCGTCCTTATCCCTTGCTATCCCCTCGGGTTCATAATGGGTAAAATCCGAAGATGCGAGCATAACCACTTTCTTATCCGTTTTTGCAATTGTGTCTGCTAACTCATTTCCTACCTCTTTCGCAGTATCTTCGTCGCTTAAACTCATGCAGATAGGAACGAAAGTGAATTTTTCATGGAAGAGGAATTGAAGAAAAGGGAGTTGAACTTCTATGGCGTGCTCGTATCTATGCGCATTTTCATCAAGGTCTATAATCCGTTTTGGTAGTGCATCCACAAATGCTCTGTCTATATCTACCGCACCTAAAGGCGTTTCCCATGTGTCCGTGGAAACAGCAACAAGCGAACCTATGCCTTGATGATTAGGACCGATGATGACAAAGATGTCCGCGCTGGGAATTTTGGCGTAGGCATTCGCAGCTACACTGCACGAATGCATATACCCCGCGTGAGGAACGACCGCACCGATAACACGCTCATCTTCTTCTCTCGTTAGACCAGCGAAGCAATCCTTTAACTGCCTTTCCAAACCTGCTTTTTCACCCTCATAAAAGGCTCCCGCCACTACTGGTCTTCTCACTTCTCAGCTCCCTCCCCTACCCTACCCTAGCCTACATATCAGCCTCAAAATCATCTACCGAGTAATTGAATATGAACTCTTCTTCTTTACCTACGCTACGGAGCCTCTCCCGCAGCATTTCTCTTGCAAGCAGCCAATAAACAGTGGCAAGCGCTTTCCTACCTTTGTTATTCGTGGGAATGATAAAATCTAGCTCAGAAGTTGAATTGTTTGTATCGCATAGCGCCACGATAGGTAGACTTGCCGCCACGCCTTCCCTTAATGCCTGCTCGTCGGTCATTGGATCGGTCACGACCAGTATGGCAGGCTCAGTGAAGTACTCGCATCCGGGATTCGTTAAAGTTCCTGGTATGAACCTTCCGACTATTGCCGCAGCCCCCGTAACCTCCGCGAACATGCTCACTGGATGATGCCCATATTCTCTTGATGATACAACTAATATGGAGGGGGGGTCATATTTTGCCAAAAACCGTGCTGCTGACTTCAGTCGCTCATCTAAAGTTTCTATATTTAATAGATACAAACCGTCGGGTCTTGCCTGGTAGATAAATCTCTTCATATCACCTGTTTTTTGCTGCGTTCCTATGTGAACACCACTGGCTAAGTAATCAGGACTGGGTATTAATGTCTCTATTTTTTCCGCTTCTTCTGCCATGTTTCTTTTACCTCATTGTATTAATCATAATACTGGCTTAATATATAAATATGGGTGGTGAAAGGGGAAAGGAAACAGTAACGGGCTATATAGCGCAGTTAAGGGAAAAAATTCACTATCACAATTACAGATATTATGTTTTGGATGAGCCGGAGATTTCAGATGCCGAATATGATCGGCTATTCGTGGAGTTAGAGGAGCTTGAGCGGAAGTATCCCGAGTTGATAACGCCCGATTCGCCAACACAGCGGATAGGTGCGAAGCCGGTGGCTGAATTCGGGACGTACGAGCACCGCCTACCGATGTTGAGTTTGAAAAGTGTTAATACCGAGGTAGCGGTAAGGGATTTCGATGAGCGGGTGAGGCGGATGCTTGGCGTGGAAGAGATAGAGTACGTGGTGGAGCCGAAGATAGACGGACTGGCAATGGAACTCGTGTATGAGAATGGCGTCTTCATAGTGGGGAGTACAAGAGGCGATGGGAAGACGGGCGAGAATATAACACAGAATCTTAAGACGGTAAAGACACTACCTCTACGTATCCTCTCGGAGACCGCACCTTTACTGGAAGTAAGAGGCGAAGTATTCATGCCGGTGAGCAAATTCAAAGAGCTTAATGATTTGTTAGGCGCGAAGAGGGATAGGATGTTTGCGAATCCAAGGAATGCAGCGGCTGGTTCTGTAAGACAGCTTGACTCGAGGGTTACTGCCTCTCGACCTCTTGATTTCTTTGCTTATGGTATTGGGAGAACGGAAGGGCTGGCGTTTTCAACGCAGTGGGACGTATTAGAGTATTTGCATATGATAGGATTTAAAGTAAGCCCGTTGATAAGGCGGTTTAAGGAGTTCGAGGACGTGATTAAGTATCATGATGAAGTGAAGGAGAAACGAGATGAGCTGGATTATGAGATTGATGGTATTGTCGTGAAGGTAAATCGGATAGAGTACCAAGAAAGATTGGGGCTCATTTCGCGTAGTCCTCGATGGGCGATCGCATATAAGTTTCCAGCGAGGGAAGAGTTTACAACTGTGAATGACATTGTGGTGCAGGTGGGGCGGACAGGCGCTTTAACGCCTGTTGCGATATTAGAGCCTGTGCAGATAAGTGGCGTGACTGTAAGTAGAGCAACATTGCATAACGAAAATGAGTTGAGAAGGAAGAATGTCCGAATAGGTGATACTGTGGTGGTGGAAAGGGCCGGCGATGTTATACCGGAAGTTGTGAGCGTGATAAAATCGAAGCGGACTGGCGCGGAGAAAGAATTCAGGATGCCTGATAGGTGCCCTATCTGCGGCGCGGATGTTTTGAAAGAGGGACCAATTGTGCGGTGTATTGGTGTTTCGTGCCGTGCACAGTTGAAGGAGCGGCTAAAGCATTTCGCTTCGCTCCGTGCAATGAACATAGATGGGCTGGGTGAGAAGGTAATAGCGCAGTTATGTGATAGGGATATGGTTTCCGCTGCCGCTGATTTGTTCTTCTTAACAAAAAAGGATCTCTTGAGGCTGGATCGGATGGGGGACAAATCGGCGCGGAACATATTGAATGCACTGGAAAAGAGCATGCATACTACTCTTTCTCGGCTCATCTATGCTCTGGGAATAAGGCATGTGGGGGCGCATACCGCATCTCTTCTCGCTGATAATTTCAGTGATATGGAAACATTGCAGAATGCCCATTATGATGATTTGGTAGGCATACCGGAGATAGGGCCGGAAGTAGCGAAGAGCATTATTTTGTTCTTC
>JAUWND010000040.1 GCA_030612835.1 Candidatus Methanophagales archaeon
GGGGTTCGCATATTTGATCAATTTAATAGATATGGCTGAAGGAGTATTTATAAGTTTCTCTCATTACTTGCGTATTTAGAATAACATAACAAGAAAATCGTCAATCCTTTATATGTCTTGACCACATTCAGAAATCCCTAGAATAACCCGACTTCTGAAGCAACCACCATTGAATACTCTTTCTATGCCAATGGCGAACTTCTTCAGCATGGCACTTCCACACTCGGATCGCATACGAGCAAGACATACCAGTATGTGTATACGAATACACTGGAACTTGGCGAGCAGGTGAATTTCGTTGTGCGTGCGGAATCAGAAGGCGAAAGATGCGAGAAGATCGTTTCGCTGCCCGCATACCCACCTCAGATAATGACCAGCTTCGTCTCTTTCGCTTCTTTCTCCACTTCTGTGATGGGCTTCATGGCTTCATCCACATATTACGAGAGCTCGTTTGGCTCTGTTGACGAGGGCTTGAATGTCGGTCTGGTCATTTCCATCGTTCTAATCATACTACTCATCTTCCTCGAGCTTAGCGAGCCAATTCTGGCGGAGGGCATCTACGCTGTGCTCAGAAGGCTCAGGATGCGGTATAGCACGATGACCGCGATACTATTTATTATCTTTATTGGTATAGTCTATACAAAGATCGTGATGATTCTTGTGGTGTGATGGAGTAGTGGAGATAAAGATTAATTTGACAATAACCGCAGCTAATGGGACGACATGGACAAACCAGGCTGTATTTGTATAGCTAACTAAAGAAACCACGAGATTTCACAAGATTAACACAAGAACTTGGGATTAATTTTTATGGTATAAAGTAGTTAATGGTGTACTAAAACTATGTCAATATTATTCTTTTTCTCGTGAAAATCTGTGTAATCTGGTGGTTATAAAAAGGAGCTAAACAAATACACCAGGCTTATTTATGAATGTTATGATGAACATTTAGACGCAGATTCTGACGAGGAGAGAAATAAACCACGAGATTTCACGAGATTACACGGAAAAAAATAATCTTGTGGATATGGACTCTTCTTTCACCTTTGAGGCTATGCCCCAAAGGCTTATAGTGGATAGGGTTCCTGAGGATTTCATTCATCTTCTTTTTGAGAACCTTTCTCAGGAAGGAGTTCTTTTTGCAGGATTTATCAATGGTTCTTTGACAGGAAGGCAGGACCTCCATATTATATCTCATTTTATCGCTTCAAAGAATTCATCCACAGAATTAAATCTGGTTGGAGTTTCCTTTCTTGCTTCCTTCAACCGCTTAACGAACTCTTCCTTCAAAGGCAGTTCATCTACTGGATGCCAGTCTATTCTCTCACAAAATTCCCAGTCCTCATCAGTTATCTCCCCTGTTTGTTTGTACCTTACAAATATGTCGCGCTTCATTAACCTAACAACGGCCTTAGCCAATAATTCAGAATCTAATTTAAATTCCTCCTTCATGACTGATTCACTCATTTCTATCACCAATAATAATATTGACTCCGATTATTTAAATACTTTTTCATTAACAATTAAAAATCTGTGAAATCTCGTGGTTTGGAAAGCAGTGAAATCCGTGTCTCAAATAGAAGGAGGTTAATTATATACAATGAGAAAAATGAAGAAGAAGGGAATAAAAATTGAAGGAAAGAAGTTTTGGGAAAATCAGGAATGGGGGAGATGGTGAAAATTCTCGCGTTTTTTTTTGGGGGGTATTCATGGAAGAGGAATTAACAATGACCTATCTATCCAGCCATAATTAATGTTATGATGAAGAAACGCAGATTCTGACGAGGGGGGAAATTTTGTTAGAGGAATTAATACGCCTCGTCATGGTGAACGAGTCTGTCAAAGATGATAGTATCTCCTTCCAGCTTTTTAAGTATTCTCAGGGTTCGCTTGAGTTCGTCAGAATTACGGACCTTCATAACTCCTCACACCACTTATTAAACTCATGTAGAGTCACTGTCTTGCCTGATTTAATGGTGTCCTCAATAGATCTAACAACATCCTCGGCAAGTTCTTTCCGAACCTCTCTGGTATCATCCTCGGGAATCTCGGATATTTCGGCGATTTTCTTCCTTAATTCCAACTCTTTGATGTCCCTCAATCTCTCGGAGAATGCCTTCCTTGCAACAGAAGACCAGTCGACCCAATCCACCTGGGACATCCTCCTCTTCAACTCATCCGGAACAGATAGTGTTATTGTCCCCATATCAAATACCTCCAATTATATACACGTATATTACGAGTATTTAAAGGATATAAATACCTGCTCAGAGATTCAGGAAGGTTACTGTCAGGAGGATGACAGAAACCGACTGCTTATCAAACTAATCTATGATCACAATGGCGAGATGTATGAAATAGAATTGGAAGATGGTTCTACTTTGTTGGTTTCTCCAGAGCACAAGGTTTATGGTGCTATGCCTGCGGAATTAAAAACCTGGAAAACAATAGTTGCCACGTTGCATCTGTAACCTTCATCCCAAATACCATTTCAAATTCCCTTCTTACATCATATGGAACCCTTAACAGCAACTCTCCCATTTCTATCACCTATAATTATATTGACTCCGATTATTTAAATACTTTTTCATTAAATAGGCACAGTCGAATTTTATAGTGAAATTGGGATCTCCTTAAATTTCACCGCAGAGCACACAGAGAACGCAGAGGCAAAATAAATTATATTATTATAGACACAGATTAACACAGATTAACACAGATGATAAGAATCAACATGGTTAAATTAAACTAAAATAAATCTGCGTAAATCCGTGTAAATCTGCGTCCTAAATCAAATTAAATTTATTTTTTAATAGGTAGAAGTTATACTTTATATAGAAGAACAAACTAAAATAAATTATTGACACAGATTAACGCAAACCTTTTTGCAAGCAAAAAGCTTTACCAAAAAATATGATGAAACGAGCAATGCCGTTAAAAATAGCCTAGCCCAACAAAAAAAATGAATCTGTGTAAATTCGTGTAAATCTGCGTCCTAAATTAAATTTATTTATGGGTGGAAGTTATACGTTATGCAGATACAATGAAAAAGAGGAAAGGGCCCGTGGCTTAGCTAGGATAAAGCACCGGCCTTCTAAGCCGGGGATCGCGGGTTCGAATCCCGCCGGGTCCGTTTATATTTTCACGATTATCAACAGATATGAGTTCACTAATTAAATGAAATGGTATTTATTAGATTAACAGATCAAGATATTCTCGGTATTCCTCAACCTCTACCGGTCTGCCGGACCAGTATTTTTTTACTTCGCCGTTGTGAATGACTGCGATCAGAGGAAGAAGCTTCTCCCCCTTGCCTTGATGTATAATATGATAAAGCGCACCTTCCGGAGAGCTGTCATAAAGATCATAAAAAACGATTCTATCATCATATATCCGTTGCAGCTTCTCGACGTTGGACTGGTCTCTTTCGCATATCTTACACACCGCCTCGCCACATGGGTCCCGTCTTATATTCAGAATAACAGGACGTTTAAATTCCGTTATCTCTGATACCGCACGTTCTACATATTTGTATTTACTATGAATATAATGATCTATCACCACACCCTGCGACTTAAGAACCTGCTCCATCGTCATTGCATGTTTCTCTGCGAACGCCTGTACCACTTTCTGTTTAAACGCTTGCTGATGAAGTGATAACAGTGCTTTTATCCTTTGTATCTTCACATCGCCCCTTATCCTAGCCTTCCCTAATCTCTCATCTATTTTTCCCATCGTGGTGAGTGTGTCATCCGCAATAAAAAAGAAAGTTTTACTGAAGAAATAAATTATATTATTATAGACACAGATTAACGCAGATTAACACAGATGATAAGAATCAACATGGTTAAATTAAATTAAACTAAAATAAATCTGCGTAAATCCGTGTAAATCTGTGTCTCAAATAGAAGGCGATCGATTATACATTATATACAACAAGAAATGGTAGGAAAAATACTCACTAGGGTTGGGGTTGGTTTAACATTTTTATTGCTTGCCGCAATTATTCTATTTTTTGCAAGTTCCGTGGTAGATTTATTAACTGGAGATGGACACGCTCCTGACATAGTACAGGAATCCGTGGAGAATAAGGAGGAAAGTATAGCGGTTTCTTCGTTTTCCGCTCCGTTGATAGCAGAAGCAAACGCCGATCCAAATTGCGGGCAAGCACCTTTAAAAGTAAACTTCACTGGCTCCGCAATCGGCGGCACACCACCTTATATTTTTGACTGGGACTTCAATCATGACGGTGTTACAGAGGCAAGAGAAAAAACGGCTTCTCATACCTTTTCTGGTTCGCAAGCACAGACAGAACAGGTAACATTAACAGTGACGGATGCCGGGGGTATAAAAGCTACTGATACGGTTACCCTCGATATTATCCCCACCAATTTATCGTACCCTGCGGACCTGAGCATAAAGATAAGTGGTATATACTATCTGCAGTTACGAAATCCAACAAAAGGCGTAAATTTTCCGGTGTATGTGGTAAATAAAAACCCGGTAGATGTTGAGGCAGTGAGAGTAACTATAAGTATTTATAAGTGGCAATCGCCTTTTAATAGTTCTGTGGTCGGGCATCGAGAGGTATATGATGACGTGATTTCTGTACCCAAAGCGGAAAAAGGTTTTTGGGGTTATAATTATGCGACAAAAACCATACCTGTAACGATAAGCGATCTCGATGTAGGAACATATACAATACAGGCGTATGTAAATCCCGGTGCCTCCGTACCTGAAACAGATTATAGTGATAATTCCGCTGTTAAATCTTTTGAGGTAAGTGGTGAACCGTTTCTGCCCCCGGTGTGGATATGCAAGCAGTGGTAATTACTTCCTCATTTTCTTTGCCAATATAAGGAAGAAAAGAACAAAGAGGATCAGGATAAACAGCAGTTGAAATAGTCCGGGGCTTTGATTTATTTTTTGGGTTATTCGCGCTGGTGTAGTAGGTAACGGAGGCAAGCGAAGGTGCACAGTTTCAGTCTTATTTCCTGCTTGCACGATAAATTCCCCCAGCGGTACGGAAGAAGTATCGTATGAGTGGTGGAAGTTCCCCTTTTCATCGGCTTTCTCATATCCTTCTGCTGTAATAGTAATCTTTACAGATGTTTCCACTGATTTACCATGAATCAGGACGTCATAAACCACTGCAGGAATATCAGGCTGCGATATTTCCGCTACCTCACCTCTCGCTTCTGAACTGAAGGTAACCCAATGAGGATATCTTTCGGCATAATCCTTAATGCTTACTTTTAAGTCCTCGCAACCTTCTGCCCTTATAGTAAATCGGTTTTCCACCTCTGGAATATTTATCTTTGGAACGAAAAAAGTGTATCTCTTATCTTCTACTTGCACCACTTTCTCAAATGATATTCTTATGGTTACGTTATCATCCGGTTGTGCTTGTCCATGTATTGTAACGGTTTCGCCCTTTACAGGATTCACCGGATTCACCTCAAAGTTGATTTCTTTTGCTTCGACTTCTACAACTACGATTAAAAATAAAAGAACAAATAAGAGAGCTATCTTCTTCATTTCAGACCATCCATCAGCGATTCCTCCCGTTTTGAGATGCAATAGCATATTTCGCCCTCACGCTCTACTTTAATTAAAATTTCAGTCCCACCGGCTTTCCTATTAGCGAATTGAAATTTTGTCTTGATTTGTATTTTGGCATTACTATTAGAGTAATTACTAGCATAAAGATAATTGTTGCGAGCAATAACCACTGCATGCGGGGGTAAAGTATCGGTGGTATTTGCAAAATAAAGGGCATTATTGCTTTTTTACGCTCGGGTGGAGTGAGGATAAACATATATTCCTCTGGCGGAGTGTTCCGTTTTATCTTGCTTATGTTTTTTACTATAACTGTGTCGTTGTTCACCACGGTTGCGTTTTCTCTCAGCGTTATAATGGCATTTCCGATGGTTTCATTGGTTTTGGCTTCTGCTGTTTTTGTAAATACGACAGAGACAGTGTCAGTTACAAGCGTGGCATTTACGACTGCTCTTCCTTCTACGACTGACGTTCCTGGAGAAGAAGAAGTAAGGGTCGTGGTTGCGGTGCCATTTACAGTCGTCCTGGTGGGTGAAGCTATACTTCCGAGTGTCGTAGAGAATGTAACTTCAACTCCGCTTACCCCTTTACCAAATTCATCCGTAACCTTAGCGGTTATTTTTGAGTGTCCATCCCATTTGCTTCGATGGTTTCGGGATTTGCAGTTAGAGAAATAGCGAGTTTCGGCTTCTCTAAGGTCTCTATTTTCACCGACTCCTGGGCGAGTGCGAAAGCGAAAGTCTTTCGTGCTGGACTTGATGAGTTACATGCCATCGCATACAAATAATAATCACCGTCCGGCATGCCCATAACAGGCAGCGAGAAATTGTATGTATTCCCGCTCTTCCCTTTTTCTACAGATGCTGTTTTGAAAGTCAGAATCCAATCGTATATGATACAGGGAGTTAATTTTTCCAGTCCGGGACCACCGAGAACATTGATGGATTTAGTCAGCGAGGCATTGCTCAACTTCAAATTTAGTTCGGATTTCGTTTCATCGCAGTCCCACCGCAGGTTAAATATTTCATCCTTTCTTATGAGTGCTACGTCATAGTTGTATGCGGCGTTGGCATCGGCGCCAATTATGGTAACGTTTCCACTTGCAAATCTCCAATCAGCTATGGATGTCCTTGTAATAACGCTGGTTTCGAGTTCGAGGCTCGATTTGTGTTCGAGTACCTCAAATGCAGTTGAGGAAATAAAAGTTATATTTTGAGCTGAAGATGCGTTCAGTGTTGCAGCAACGACATAATCTCCGGGTTTTAATGTATCGAATGAGACTGTGCAGTTTCCTGCGCTATCCAGCGTGATTTTACGTTTATCAATAGAATTATCGAGCAAATCCCTGAGAGACTTTATATTGCCATTGAACGTCGAGTTCCACACACGATTCATCTCGCTTGGACACGTTTTTATCAGGTAAATGTGAGCAAGTTTATCTGCGAGAGTATCTTCACCAAGCACCTTCACCGTCACATTGTCATCATGATACACGGGATGCTCTGAGAAAGGATAATCCACAATATAATCTTCAGGTTCTTCTATGCCGTAAGTCGTGATTTTTAGTTCCTTATCTCCTTTTGTGTACTCCGTGCTTTTTATGTTAAACACGAGGTTTATAATTGGCAAGCTCACTTCTTCTCCACCTACCATCTCTATCCAGTTTTCATCCTCCGGGTTCAGCACTGTAAGGCTCTCGTATGCTGCCGAGGTTGTATTGCTGACTTCAACCTTGACAAGCGGTGCTGCAGAAACACTTGAAATCAGGCATATGCATGACAGGGACAAGACTACTAAAGTCAATGCAAGTGCTGAAAACACCCTCCTTCTCCTTCCCGCCGTGACCATGAGTTTCATCTTATTATCTACATCCATTAACGACTTACTTTATAATTTCAGAAAGTTTCTTTTTATATATAAATACTTACCAACGTGTAATATTTGATGGCTTTTCGTATGTTTTCAGTACTATTGGTCATCAATCCACAGCTAAAATTTGTAAATCTGCACAAAAAATCGATCGCCCGATGAACTCATCTTCTCGACAAAGCTATTTATGCTTTCAATCCAATATGTTCAGTAAATTATAAATATTTTTCTTTTGTCTTTTTCACGTCAAACTCTAGCTCAAATCCATCCTCATTGAAATTTACAAATTTCGTGACATCTGATTATTCTTGGAAATGTGATTATTCATCAAAAAGAAACCAAGTGAAACTTTAAAGTATCTAATACGCGCACTAAAGGGCTACAAATATATATCACCGTTAATGCAACAATAATAACTGCTGGATAAACGAACTGCCAAGAGCAGATATAGAATATGAATAGCGTGAGAAAAACTAGTCCTACTGGTATTACTATCCGTATATCCTTTATATTCCTATATCTTATTCTGCTGGTCATTAAAATACATAGAACACACATTAAACCGATCAGAATGGAAGAGCAATGCGAAAGATGAGCCTCAACAACCAGAAGCATAAAGGCAGCCAAAAGAATCGCGCCTCCGGTAATAGGGAAACCCACAAAATCTTGCCGCCCTCCTTTTTGCACGCTTTCTAAACTCGCGTTTGCATCGAATCTCGCAAGTCTTAACTGTCCACATATCACATACGCACCGCAGAAAGCCAACACAACCTCAACATACAAATAACTAACCTGCAAATAATTCGTGAGCAGTGCATAAGCAACAATTGCAGGTGCGACACCAAAGGAAATCATATCAGCAAGGGAATCGAGATATTTGCCTATGGGTGAGCACTCTATCGTTCTCGCCACCATACCGTCTAGTCCATCAATAACAGCAGCTACTAGAATCAATACAAGTGCGTTTATTATCGCCTCTTCACTTACGCTTGTAAGCACAAGTATTATAGCAGTGAAGCCTAATAAGGCATTACAGATAGAAAGCAAATCAGGCATTTTTATTAGCTTTAAAACACTCTCTGAGTTTATGGTGCTATCGTTCTCGGTCCCCATACTTTTTCCTTTCTTTTTCCTCGGGATAAGCGTCCCCCAAATAAATGAAACGATCTAATCGCCTGTTAAAGCCGCTCCATACGCCCTCTCTTTCTTTCACAGCCTCAAGCATCTGCTGCTGGCTGAATTTATTGAGCCGCGCATCAAGCAAATCAGCAAGAAATAACGCTTCCGCTTCTGCAAACAGGGGCTTTACAGGAGAGCCCCATTCTCCATAATTATGATGGCTCAAGAGGAGATGCAGCAATCTAAGCTCCAGCTCTTTCGGAAATCCCGCTATCGCCCTTATTCGTTCCTCCACCATTTGATAGCCTAACACGATATGATTCACAAGCCCCCCCTCGTCTGTTACATCAATACGGAAATCAAATACATAAGCCGCTGTTTTGCCTATATCGTGCAAAATAGCACCTGTAAGCAACAAATCACGGTCTAGTTCCGGATATAGCGTGATTATGGTCTTGCACAGCACCATAACCGATTGAGTATGCTCTAACAGACCACCGATGTAATTATGGTGGTGAATTTTAGCTGCAGGCGCTTCTTTAAAACGACCTATAAACTCGGGGTCATTGATAAAAGAGAAGACTATCGCTTTAAGGTATTCATTCTCCATACTCTCTGCTGTTTTTACTATCTCGTCAAATATCAAGTCTATTTCTTTCGATGTCCGAGGCAGATATTCTGAAACGCCGTCGGCGCTTTTTTTAACGCCTTCTAGCGTGAAGATCAACTGTAAACGACCTTTAAATGATTCCACAACACCAATTATATGTACGACCTCGCCTAGTTCAAATATAGCGCCCGTTTCTTCTGCTCTATCCCAGCATTTTGCCCATATACTGCCCGAGCTATCACCGAATTTCGCTTGCAGGTAGTAGCCCGTCTTTGAGACAAACTCCTTTAGCTCCTTCTCCTGCACCAGAAGGGTCATATCTACTGAGTCGCCCACCTTCAAATCCTTTACCTTTTTTCGTTCACTCATCTTTTCCCGGTCTTCAAGTACAACAGTACAAAAATAAAATTCTTATGCGATCTTAGCCCTGTTCCAATTCCCGCATCATATCCGCCATAGAATATATCCCGCTTCTTTCTTTCGCGTTAATCCATTCAATGGCTTTTATTGCGCCTTGTGCGAAAGCCTCTCGGCTATGTGCGCGGTGTGTGATCTCCAGTCGTTCTCCTTTGCCTGCATATAATACCGTGTGTTCTCCAACGATGTCGCCAGCACGTACGGCATGTATGCCCAATTCATTATCCGTTCTCTCTCCGGTTATACCCTGCCGGCCATAAACGAACGTTGTTTTGCCTTTTACGTAATCGGCGAGTATTTCAGCGGCTTTTACCGCCGTGCCACTGGGGGCATCCTTTTTATGTGAGTGATGCATCTCTATAATCTCCATGTGATACTGATATGCCTGAAGATGTCTTGCTGCCGCGGCAATCACGTTCCAGAAGACGTTTACACCAATCGAGAAGTTAGGCGAGATAATAGCAGGGACATTACCATTTATAGCGCTTTCTAGCTCTTTGAACTCTTCATCGGAAAATCCTGTTGTGCCAAGAACGAGCTTTACGTTATTACGTGCGGCGACTTTAACATTTTCCACTGCGGCTGCGGCATTTGTAAAATCCACGAATACGTTTGGCTTAGCTGCTTTTAATACAGTGTCCATCAAGTCAGGACTTGAAATTTCTATACCCGGTGCTATCTCTTCCCCTACACCATGGATGTCAAAACCCGCTACCAGTTCCATATTCTCGCTTTCTAAGATGCTACTTACTATCTGTCCACTCATTCGCCCTTTTACTCCTGCTACTGCCACATTTATTCTCATGTTTAAACCATTACTTCTACCACTTTATAAATTGTGGTCACTAAGTATATATAAGATTACACCGATTAACGCAGAAGAAATAAAATCCGTGTAAATCCGTGTAAATCTGCGTCCTAAATTAAATTTATCGGTAGAAGTTATAGACTATATAACAATTAGAAAACTATAAATGACCGTCGAAGAGGAGATCAAGAATGTAGAGGACGAAATATGGAAAACAGCATATAATAAGGCAACTTCTCATCATGTCGGGCGGCTAAAAGCGAAACTCGCTAGACTAAAGGATGACCTGCAAAAACGGGCAACTGCAAAATCATCAAGCAAAGGAAAAGGCTATTTCGTAAAAAAATCGGGGCATGCTACTATCGTGCTGGTTGGGTTCCCTTCGGTTGGTAAGTCAACACTGCTCAACAGTCTTACCGGTACCAGCGCAGAGGTGGCTGCCTATGAATTCACTACCCTCTATGTTATCCCCGGTACACTCATATACAAAGGGGCACAATTGCAATTCCTTGATGTCCCTGGGCTCATCCAGGGCGCAGCCGCAGGACGAGGACATGGCAAAGAGGTTATTTCGGTGATGCGAAACGCGGATCTAATCCTCATCCTTGTAGATGTATTACAGCAGCAGCAATATGATATACTACTAAAAGAGTTATATGATGCGGGCATTCGAATTAATGCTAACCCACCATTAGTAGCCATACGCAAAGCGAGTAGAGGTGGAATCATAATAAACCGCACAGTTGATCTCGATTATGATGATAAAGTAATCCGAGCAGTATTAGCCGAATACCGAATCCACAATGGGGAAGTGCTTATACGAGAACGGATCACAATCGATGAACTCATTGATGCTGTTCTCGGAAATCGTAAATACGTCCGTGCACTCACAGTAATAAACAAGACGGATCTGGCAGATTCAGAGACGCTTCTGACGTGCATGGCTCGATTCCCGGATGCAGTCCCAATCTCTGCTGCAGTTGGCATAAATATGGATGTGCTAAAAGAGAAGATATACAACGAATTAGGCTTCATGCGCATTTATATGAAGCCGCCGGGTGCGTCTCCGGACATGGACAATCCATTGGTCATAAGAAGAGATTCTACGATTACTGATGTCTGTTATACAATTCATCGCGATTTCGTTGACCGGTTCCGATATGCACGCATCTGGGGCAAATCAGTGAAGTATGGCGGGCAGCGTGTGGGTCTTTCGCATGTGCTTGAAGAGGGAGATGTGTTGAGTTTTGTGATTCGGAAGCTTTAAATAAACCTTTTCTTAGAAAGAAAAGCTTTACCAAAAGAAGTTTTAGTAGCATCTACGATAAGAAAAAGAGGGGGCTTTAAATAATAGTGTTATAACATTAAAGAACACATGATCAAAAGTAATAAGAGTGGAGTGATTTTTTGCCTGTTGGCTCTGCTGGTCCTGTTTTCATCTACGAATCCAGTCTCCGCAGATGACGTAGATGACCTGTTAAGCAAGTGCGAAATTGCACCCAATCCAAAACCCTCTGCGATGGTGTATGAATACGAACTCAGTCCGGAGACGTTAATGCCCGGCGATGTAGGTGTGCTTACAGTAACACTTAAGAATATGCAAAATGGGCCGATATTAAAGGATGTAGATATAAAAAGCGATATAAAAGGTACTTCGGGCTACACTATTGACATCGACACCACGACAAGGTTCACAATGGACGCATACATAAAAGAAGCTCATATCGTTGAGCGCGCATTTGAAGTCGAGAATAGGTATACCTCTGCCGGTGTAATAGGTCCGAACGAAAAAATTAACCTGCCATTTAAGATAACCGCGCCGTTGAAAGAAGGGATATATATGCTAAAGTTCGTTGCGGACATCGAGGATATGGCAGGTAAAGGGTGCAAAGGCATCCACTATTTTATTCCTGTAGTGGTTTCTGGCACAGTGAACATATTGCCGCAGGAAGTATCTGAGAACGAAGTCAGGTTAGAGGTGATAAATGAAGGGCTATCGGATGTTACCTGTGTCTATGTTGTCGCGGTGGTTTCAAATGCAAAGGGAATAGAAAACCCGCCTGAAAGGATGTATTTGGGCACTCTAAAGTCAGGTGAGTCTGCTATGGCTATGTTTGAAGTAAATAATGAGGAGATGAACAGAGCGGTTTTCAAGGCGGTTTTTAAGCACGGGATAAACAAACATGAATCAAATCAGGTATGCGTGATAATACCATCTTCCGGAGAGGAGAGAGAAAAAGGGGAAACAATATTGAACGCGCAATCTTTTAGCACTCCAACGCCAACTCACGCATCATCTTCCGGTTCGACACAACCATTAAGAATACCCGGATTTGTTGCTGCTATCGCATTTGCTGGACTGCTTGTGGTAACATTGGCTTTGGCACGGGAGAGAAGACGGGGCGGTACCGGTGAAAAATAAAGATATAGCAATTAAAATTAATTATTGACACAGATTAACGCAGATTAACGCAGAAGAAATCAAATCCGTGTAAATCTGCGTCCTAAATTAAATTTATTTATGGGTAGAAGTTATACTTTATATCGCACAAGCACCAAAATTCTAATATGTAAACACCTATTAACGGCCAGCGTACTCGCCCATTTCCGCCAGGAATGCGTTGGCATGCTCGCTCAAGCCCTTCGCCTGTTCGTTCATCTTATCGAGTGTGTTGATGGCACCGGCAACTAATATCCGCAAAACCTGATAGTTCTCATCCCATGATAATAACCGTCTCAGGTTCTCCTTCCCTATTTCGTGATACCATTCATCATGACGCCAGATGAGAATTGCACCCAAGATGCTAACGGCCTCCTCTAACTTCAGGTCCTCTAATTGAGATAGTTTGAGTAGCAATTCCTCTATAATGAACCCAAAAGGATCCTTGACGGCAGGTAAATCTTCCAACGATAACGAGACATGTTTCATAATCGCTGGCAGAGCCATAAATAGCTCTGATGTGCGCACACGACCACGGAAATATGCAATGATCGTCCCTTTCGGAGTCGCAGCGTAGATTTCCGCACCCCTCTTCCCTTCGCCAATCTTGTGTACGACATGAGCTTTCACCATTTTTGGGAGATTCCTCAGAACTGTTGGATAAGGTATGGCCGTACCTTTTGCTATAGCATACTTGCTGGCCTGTCCGCTCTTGATAAGGAATTCGAGAATAGCATCCGTGTATTCAGATCGCGCTGTTTTCATGATATGTTCTTTTATTAGTGAATATGAACATAAAAGGATATGTTTATATATATATGCATTTTAGCTACTTACTCATAGACATGGTCAGACTAAGCGTGAAAAAGGTTCTGTTGATTGTGGTTTGTCTAGTAATTATCGGGACGAGTTTTGCTCTGCTTATGCAACAACCGGAGTCGCAACGGCCAGTTAGGGTGGTCATGGGCCCCTTTTTCGCTCATTACATACTCTGTTATCCGCTGGAGAACGAGTTTGTAAAACCTACGATTGGAGTGGAAATTGAGACGACTCACAACTTCAATGAACACCTGATGGCAGGTGGTGGAGATATGGGTGAGATGTCAACAGCAGCCTTCGCTATCGCTTATGATAAGGGCATCCCATTGAAGGCTGTGCGTATTTTCGTCTCCCATCACGGTCTGGAAAGAGGAGAAGGTGTAGCCAGAGTATTCGCGAGGAATGAGAGTGACATTCATATGCCAGAGGACCTTGTGGGGAAGAAAGTGGGTGTTCCGGGTCTTAAAACCACCACCACAACCATTTTCTTGGAGATGCTGAAGCGGAAATATGGTATAGAAGAAGAGGAGCTAGAACTCATAGCTAAAGCACCCCCTATGCTCCCTACGCTCTTAGATAAGGGCGATATCGATGCCGCTTTAATGCTCGGCGATGTATCCGTAAAGACATATTATAGCAATAAATACAAAGATGTGTGGAATGTGGATGAGGCATTCAAGCAGGAGTATGGTGAATATACACCTGCTTCACTGCTCGTAGTCAATGCCGAGTTCTTGGAGAAGCACAAAGACCGGGCAGAAGACGCAATAGACACGCTCATACAGTCGAAGTCTTATGGTGAGGCGCATATAGAAGAGATATGTGAGTGGTATGCCAAGAAATTCGGTGGCGATGCGGAATATTACAAGAAGGCTTACTACAATCATTATGCTATATTCCTCACACCAATCACAGATGAAAACCGAGAGACTGTTATGACCATCTTCGAGTTTACAAAAGATCGAGGCATCATAACAGAAGTCCCAGACCCAACGAATGCATTTGTAAGTATATGACTGACTGACGATGAGAGCAAAAATATTTTATTCTGTTTTCGCTATATCTGCCTTTTTGGTTCTCTGGTTTGTCATTTCAGGATATTACAATTCGCCATTGTTTCCGGGTCCGATAGAGACGGTATACGCATTCTTTTCTATCTTAGCTACACAAGATGGCTGGTATCAAATTGGGGTGACCTGCTACCGTGTCTTCGTTGGGACTCTTTTTGGCTCTTGTGTAGGCGCTCTGTGTGGTATATTGCCGAGATACAGCAAGATGGCCGAATACACCGTCAAGTCGGTGGTGTATCCGTTATTTGAATCCATTCCTTCGCTCTGTTGGGTTCTGATCTTTGTTGTCTGGTTTGGACTCTCAGAGATGACACCCATATTGGCAATTACAGCAGCGGTCATCCCGTTCTTCATAATAAATATATGGGAGGGCGTAAAAGAGCTGGACGAAAGTCTAATTGAGATGGCGCATACATGCACAAGAAATCGGCTGCGAATATTGCAAAAGGTAATAATGCCTATGCTTTACCCTTATGCCTTCTCTGCATTTAAGACCTCATTTGAAGTTGCGTGGAAGGTAGTTATACTAGGCGAGGTCTTTGGCGCTGCGTGTGGGATAGGTTACATGCTATGGATCTCCTATGAAGTCTATGCGATAGAGTATGTATTCGCATGGACACTCTGTTGTGCAATAATCATCATTGTGTTCGATTATGGTGGGTTCAACTACATAGACAGGAGGTATATGAGGCGATGGAAGAGGTAAAGGGAAAAGAAGTGTTAAGAATTGAGGGACTGCATAAGCGTTTTGGCGCTCTTGTTGTATTGGATGATGTCAGTTTCGATATATGCCAGGGCGAATTCATTTGCGCCTTGGGTCCTTCGGGCTGTGGCAAGACAACAATCCTTCGCATAATAGCTCAGCTTGCACACCTGGACGAAGGTAGAATTTTCATTCACGGTAATGAGCTAATAACAGAAGGTTACCTCGACGATCTAAGCGTAGTCTTCCAGGAGCCGAGACTGCTCTACTGGAGAACTGTGGAAGAGAATGTGAAACTCGCTCTTGAGTTAAAAAGGGGTAGAGTTAGCGATAGGGATGAAGCAGTTGTGAAAAAGGCACTTTCGATGGTAGGACTGTCGGATTTCGGAGATGCGTTTCCGCACGAGTTAAGTGGAGGAATGAAACAGAGGGCTGCACTTGCAAGAGCGCTAGTAACCGAGCCGAGCATATTACTTATGGATGAGCCCCTTACCGGTTTGGACTTACGAACACGAGAGGATTTGCAGGATGAGATACTGAGGATATGGAAGGAGAGGGATATGACCGCTATTTTCGTTACTCATGACCCGCAGGAAGCTATTTACATGGCAGATCGCATAATTGTGCTATCCGACCGTCCGACAAAGGTAAAGGAAGTGCTGAAAGTGTCACTTAATAGACCACGAAACCGCGATGACCAACGAATTAAGGAATTAGAGAAGTATATAAGAGCCCTTTTCGGTTATAAAAAATTAGAATAATATGAAAATCGTAAAGCGGAAGATAAAGGGGGGCCGGAAGCCGACCGGAGAAATAGCTCTGATTCCTGAGTCGTTAGACGACTTATGGCATCTCAAGCATGTGATAGAAGGCTGTGACCTCGTCTATTCTCTTACGTATAGGCGGATAGACGCTGCGACTGATAAGGTCAGACCAGACAAAATAGAAAAGAAACCGATTAGGTTGGGCATGCGGGTAGAAAGAGTAGAATTCCATAAATTCTCGCGCAGGTTGCGTATAAAAGGCGTAATTGAGGAAGGGCTGGATACCGAGTTGGGCTCTTATCATACCTTTAACATCGAGCCGGGTGTGCAGCTTTCCATCTTGAAGGACTGGAAAGAGCATCAGTTGAAGCGGTTGCGAGAGGCGGAGAAAGCAGTTGACTCGCCGGACGTAATAATAGCTACAATAGAGGACGGGGAAGCAGTTGCCGGTATAGTGCGGCAATATGGTGTGGATGAGCTCTTTTCCGTTCGATATGGTTCTGGTAAAGGCGATGGTGGTAGTAACAAGACGGTTTTCTTCGAGGACGTGTTGAAGCACTTGAAAAACTCGTTTCTGTCATTAGATGCGGAAGCAATAATCATTGCGGGTCCGGGCTTCATAAAGGACGATTTCTTATCGTTCGTGAAGGCTAAAGATCGTGAATTAGCGACACGAGTAAGAATAGTGCCGACGTCTTCAATTGGTGTGTCAGGGTTCATAGAAGTATTGAAAAGGGGCGCGGTGGAACAGCTAAGAAAAGAGGAGCGGCTGACACAGGAAGTTACCCTGATGGACCAGTTAATGGCGGAGATAAGCAGAGATGAGGGCGGAAAGGCAGTGTATGGCTATGAAGAAGTAAAAAAGGCGTTGGAATATGGCGCAATAGAGTCCCTTATGGTCTGCGATGAGAAGCTTATGGCGTCTGAGGAGGGGGAGGGAGAAGGGAGAGGGGAGAAGGGAGAAGGGAGAGAGGAGATAGAAAGGTTGCTTGAGATGGTAGAACGGGAAAGAGGGAAAATAGTGGTGTTCAGTACAGAGTTCGAGCCGGGGAAGAGGCTTAAAGGGCTGGGGGGGGTTGCTGCACTGTTGAGGTTTCCGATTTAACAAGTACTATAAACAATATGAGAAGCGATATAGAATCCCAAATACGAACTGCAATAGCCATAATAAAACGCGGTGGCACGGTAGTCTACCCAACAGAAACGGTATACGGCTTAGGTGCCGATGCGTTATCAGAAGCAGCAGTACGGGAAGTGTATAAAATAAAACGTAGAGATGTTTCACAGCCCATCTCCGTCGCGGTTTCATCATTCGAGATGTTGCACAAAGTCGCGTATACAGATCCCGAAATATCTGAAATCCTTTTTGCACTGCTACCAGGACCGGTTACGGTATTGTTGAAGAAGAAAGAAATTGTGCCCTCACTTTTAACTGCAGAATCCGATGTTCTTGGCGTGCGATTCCCGGATAACGAAATTGCAACCCGGATAATAGAAGAGACAGGCCCCATAACCGCAACAAGTGCGAATGTATCCGGTAGAACTCCACCGACATGCGTAGAAGAAGTGGAACTAAAATTAGTAGATATTATTATACATGGTAGTAAGTGTAAGTATAGTATGCCGTCTACCGTGGTGGACATGACGACGGCGAATGAAGGAAAGGCAAAGATAAAAATAAAAAGGAGAGGCGCATGTTATGATAGAGTATTGCACGTCCTGCGGAGTAAAATTACAGGAGAAGGGCTTTACAGTTTTCCCCTGCCCTAAATGTGGAAAAGTAGAGATAGGAAGATGTGCTAAGTGTAGGAAGCAAAGTAATTTATATACGTGTGAAGAATGTGGTTTTGTAGGACCGTAGAAAATGAGATGGCAAGGAAAATCAAGAAGGAAATGTTCGGGCGGTAGACTTCATCGTCACCGTAAAAAGCGAGCGTATGAGGCTGGCCGGCCGCCAGCAGATACTACTATTGGCGAGACGCGAAGAAGGAAGATCGTAGCAAGAGGCGGTAGTGTGAAAATGCGGTTGCTCAGATGTGAATTTGCAAATGTTACAGACTTGAAAAGTGGAACCACAAAAGAGGCTAAGATAATAACGGTGAAGAAGAATCTTGCAAATCCGTTCTTCGCAAGGCGAAATATAACTACAAAAGGGGCCGTTATAGAGACAGAACTTGGTGATGCGGTAGTTACCAACAGACCCGGTCAGGACGGAATAGTGAATGCGAAGTTGATTTGATGGCAGACAAGAAAGAATAATTTTTGATAATCGGACGCAGATGAACGCGGATAATCAGGATTTTAAATATAAGGTTTAGTTGACGGAGGAGATTATTAGAATCTTCTATCGAGTTTATAAATTTGATAATTTGAGGAAATAGTTTTCTGCGTAAATCTGCATAAATCTGCGTCCTAAATAGGTAGCAGTTATGGTTTATATACAAGAATCTGAATCTAAACAATTAAAATGATTTTACAATCCGCCCTCCCGTTTATTGCA
>JAUWND010000027.1 GCA_030612835.1 Candidatus Methanophagales archaeon
TCTGACTCCATTATGTTTTCCCTCCTCTTACTCCACCCAATATTTGATACTCCTCTGATTTCCATCATGGTTAAAACCTCCTTTCCATTCTTATGCTACGAATTAAAAACCCTAATGCAATAAGGATAACTATTACAGAAATTCCAGCTAAGATAGTATCTATCAGAATATTAAAGCCAATCTGAGCTCGCAATAGTCCACTAAAAACTCCTGATGCACCGGTAAATGACCAAATTATAACCATATCCTCCAATGTGTAGCAGCGATATTCCGGAGCTGCGTGCCCCGCTTTCTCTTCCCAAAATCCGAATTCTGGAGTTTTTATGTAACGCTTAGCTTTTCTCCTCCTTTCTCCGGGACCTCTTTAATAATGAATTCTCTTTCTTCATCAGTACTGCTATCTTCCATTTGCCTTCGCCTCCTTCTTTCTCAACGGTAACTTTGGCTTTTTTAGAAAGTAAAAATTTGTTAGCTTTGAATTCTCTTTTCAATCCTTTCGAGACATTCTTTTCATTTAAGTCTTTCTTTAATTTTTCATCTGCATGTACGTTAAACAAATGCTTTTCGTTAAGGTTTTTCATGACATATTCATTAATATGACGTTTAATATCATCAAAAACTTCTCCTTCAATATAATTTTTAATGTAATAACCAAGATTATTTATAACCCTTAAATTACCTGCGATTAGCATATCAAAAATCACGGCTGCCAAAGGAATTATCCAGACAAGATAGGACGACAAAGGGTATACCTCCAAGAGCTTGCTCTGGGTAATTAGGAATGATATTATTGCTCCAAGAGAAACAATTTTAATCCAAACCAAGCGTGTATGCTCCCTAATACGTAGATGTATTTCTTCTCTGAGCGACTTAAGATACTCAACAACGATTTCTTTTTTTTCCTCAGTCATTATTTTCACCTATGCTAACAATTGCGAACTTCGGTATATCCGCAATGCGTATATACCCATTTTGGATGTTCACACTCATGCCTTGTTTTTACTCTCGCATAATCATATACAAAAGAGTCGCGATATTTAAATCTTCACTAACATCTTTCCATTTTTGGAAGAAATCAAGGACCAATTATCCCAAACTCAGTTTGACAAAATACACAATGAAGACCACTCCCCTCCAAAACCCCTTTCACCTTTTGCATATCATCATAATTCGGTTTTCTTAGCTCCATCCTCCTGAACACGGGTCTGTAATATCTTTGCTTCATAGGGGCATGCATCTACACCCCCTAAATCACCCCCCGCTCCTTCATACTCGTATACCCGTTCTTCGACACAATAACATGATCATGAATCTTAATCCCCAATAGCTCCCCTGCCTGAATCAACCGCTTTGTTATCGCAATATCCTCCTGACTGGGCTCCGTATCACCCGAAGGATGATTATGCACCAGAATGATAGCCGCTGCACGATCCACAATAGGATCAGAAAACACCTCGCGCGGATGTACCTGATTAGAATTCAAAAGCCCGACCGTAACCACCCTATTACCGATAACCTCATTTGCACCGTTCAGAGCTAAGCATACAAAATGCTCCTGCCGCTTATCTCTGAAGCGACCTGGAGAACATCTTTTCCCGGAAACCCTCGCCCTATTATAACCGCGAGTAATTCCATATCCGAGAGCGAAGATGCGCCTCGTCGTATCAATTTCTCACGAGGTTTGTCTATGTCCGGTATATCGGCGATTTTCTTCATTCTATCTCTTAATTGAAATCTAACATTGTTTTTGATATTCCTTTTTGCGTTTTCTTCTTTGCTTTTAGTTCCGCCCGTTCCTGTTTTATCCGTTCCAGCAGGACGCTTGCAGGCTCGTCACGGGGGTCTTGCGGCACCAGTTTGCCTCGGAATGCTCGGGCGAGGATTGACTGGGTGAGGTGGTTTGCATGGGTAGTTGCAGCAGTGACACGTTGTTCTACTTCGTCGGCGAAGTGGAAGAGGTTTCCAACATTTTTGACAATAGTATGTTGTTCGGGAAGTGGGGAAAGGGGAACAATAATATTGTTTACATCACCTAAGCTAATATTATTCATTCCCACACCTCTCATTTCATTCTGTGCATTCAGAATTGTAATGTGGTTTGCTAAGGACAATTGGATGTAATCAATAGAAACAAAAGTGTAGGGTAGCCGAATAATCGCTAAAGCCTGATTGGTATTTGCAGGAAGATGATGTTTTCTAACTATAGCTGAACGGCCAATAGTCCCTGCTATAGAAAATAATATGTCCTTTTCTTGTAATTGAGATCTTTTTAGGAATTCGTGAGCTTCCATGGTTATATGTTGTAATGAATTAGAACGGATATTCGCTTTAGCGATATTCTCAACCTTAATGAAATTAATACCCTTGTCCACATAATTAAAGCCATAAGATGTGGGTGTAGCACCCTTTGTGATTAAATACGATAAAGTATAAAGACTTGTCCACAACCACCCTTCCGGCAGTTCTGGCAGCCCATCGGTGTCCACCTCTTCTGGTTCAAGGTTCTTCGGCTTCTTCGGCTTCCTCCTGCCCTCTGCTTCCGCTTTTTGGCATTCTTCATCGTATCTTCGTATCCGCTCTTCCCGAATCCTATTCAAAAGCTCCGAAGCAGGCTCGGCATCAAGGTGCTCTCTGCGCCAATCCTATGTCAGCCGCCCTGAGCATGCAGCAGCAAGCACGCTCTGCCGGAAACGCTTGATGAGTGGTGGGACCTTTGCCAGAGGGTCTTTGGAGCGGTTTACCTGCGCCAGAAGTGTTTCAAGCTTGGCGACGATGCGGTGTTGTTCGGGGAGCGGAGGAAGGGGAAATGAAGCAGCCAGCATAAATGCCTTTGGGACTCTCATTTGTCCTACGGTACTAGTAAAATGGGCACTTGCTTTATTTCGGAAAGACACCTGCCTAATAAAGTAGAAAATATATTCTGGGAGGATTTCATCTGGTGGTCTAATAACATGAAACTCCGTAGAACCAAAACCTAAACCGTTTTCAAGATTCTTGGCTATGGCGGCCTTTCCATTTTCCATACAGGGTGTTATTCTAGCAAATATCACGTCATTTTCAATAAATTGTGTGTGACCTTTTCGTGCTTTACCAAGAGGTAGTATTTCTGGAGTCTTTATGGTGCCCTCTATTTGGTCAACGGCAGTCATTGGCACAAATGTTGTAGGCAATGATTGATCAAAATCAGATAAGTTGGTTGATTTCGGATTGATTTCGCAAACCTCTCCCTGTTTACACCAAACCCACCCATCCGGCACCACATACGCCCCCTCTATCTCTTTTTCTGGGGATGGTTCAGCCATAAGTGCCCCCCTTTGTTATGTTCATGTGCAGAACTACATCATTTACTACATCACTCGAATTTTCTGACTTAGTCAGTGACTTAGTCATATCTACTTTAGTATCTCGTTGGATCATTGATGATCCCCATCCAATTTCAAAGACGCAACAATCTCTTCCCATTGCCGTGTTATGACATATTTACCTGTTTTTGGCGGTCCTTCAAATATTATCAGTCCTTTCTTCACGATATTTTCGTTCCTCATCCTGCCTATTCCGCACCCATTTCTTTCATCGTCAATCTTGTGTAATCTGTGGTTCCATATCATTGTTACCCTCACCAAGCAGCACCATTATTTCTTGAAGCCCGTTAATAGCAGCTTCAAGATGTGTGATCGCTTCTCCTGCCAGTTCCTCGGGTTCTGGCATATCCGCGGCATCCTCCAGCGAGTCGTCCTTCAGCCAGAAGATGTCCAGGTTATAATCCCTTTTCTTGATTTCATCAACCGCGAACTTCTTGAACCGCTCAGTCATCTTTGCCATCTCCGCCCTCTTTTCCACTGTGGTCACCACATTAGGATCCGAGCCATAACATAGCTCAAACTCATTGAAATGTTCGGGCGTAAGCGGTCGCTCCTTCTTTGTTATGCTCGGTATATTAGTGCGGCAGTCATAGATCCAGACATGCCTGGTTTTGTAGCCTTTCCGGAAGAATATCACATTTGCTTTTACGCCCGGTGAATACGGAGTAAACGTCCCCTTCGGTAATCGTAGAATCGTGTGAAGGTCGCAATCGTCCATAAGTATCTCGAAAACTTCTCCTGCCTGGTCACTGAACAGACAATTATCGGGCAATACGATTGCCGCTCTACCCCCTGGCTTTAGTATCGTCATCACGTGCTGAACGAAGTTCAACTGCTTATTTGATGTTGAAATGGTGAAATCATCGCGTACCGGCGCCTGGTTCGCTCCTTTTGTGCCAAACGGCGGATTGGTCAATACCATATCATACCGCTTACCAGGGTCAGGTTCATATATCGAATCACCGAGATATATATTTGCCTCCAAACCATGTAGATAGAGGTTCATGAGACATAAACGGCGTGGGCGTGGCACCAACTCAGTCCCATAATAGGTACGATTTCTTATTCGCGCTGCATCTTCGCGTGTTAGTGCACCTTCTGTCTCTTCCATAAGCCATTCATAAGAGCACATCAAGAATCCGCCCGTACCTGATCCGGGGTCACAAATCGTAAACTCCTTCTGTGCTCTCGGGTCAGGCTTCATACATCTGACAATGGTTTGGATGAGAATACGCGGTGTGAAATATTGCCCCGCACCTTTCTTGCCTTCACTTGCCGCTTTCTCTAATAGCCCTTCATATGCCGCTGCCTTCACGTCTACATTTAGACCCGTCCACTCTATCTCATCAATAAGATATATCAATCGCTTGAGATTGACCGGATTGGTAAACCTGGATATGGCACCGCTGAAAATGTCACCCAATAAGCCTTCTTCTTTGCCCAATCGTCGTAATAGGTCCACGTAAAATTCGGTGAGGTCTGTCCCCGACCTCTCCTTTATAGTCTTCCAATCAAAGCCCTCAGGCAGTGCAATTTCGCGCTCGTCTGCCATCTTTAAGAATAGCAGATACGTTATCTGCTCGATATAATCGCCGTAATCAATGCCGTCGTGCCGCAACACATGACAAAACCCCCACAGTTTCTGTACTACATCGGTCATGTCGCCACCGCCTCATTAAATTCATGTAAAATCGATTCGAGATGGTTCCCAAAGACCTCATTTGCAACGTTCCAGCCACCCGCGCGCTGAAAGATAGGAAGAGTATCAAAATCCGCTTTATCTATAGTGAGATTCGCGATCAGATGTGCCCTTATCCGTTCCAACCATTGCATTTGAGTATCAGTAAATGTCGTCCCCGCATTTATTCTTTCAAATGCCTTATTTACTCGCTCTTCGGCACTGAGTATTGCTTCATCCTCGTTTGCTGCATGTTTTATCATAGATATAATGTCTGCAAGTGCCTTGTGGTATCTCAATTTATGTGCCTTTCTAAGAGTAGCCACGGAAAAATGCTCCCGTGTCCTTGCCAGTTTTGTTCGTAATTCCGATAGCGCTTCTGTGTTCCAGTCCGCGGGTCTATCGAGGAGTATTTCAATTGCTTCTATGTGCTCCGGGTTCTCCTTGACATATCGAGAGAACGCAACTAAATAATCCTCAGGCTTCCAAACTACTCCATCAGGTTTCCGCAACAACCATTCTGATGATACTTCATCCTGTGTTTCGTATGTCACAATAAAGCCTCGCTTTGGTCTCGGATAGTTAACAAGTAAGTCCTGGAACTCAGGAGTTCTAAGAAGATTCATAACATTCACAAAATCATTCTCAATTCGTTGCGGTAAATCACGTGCAAAGCTTTTCATGTCGCCATTCGGGATAAAGATCGCGAATTTTTCGCGTGCTTCGCCACCAAGTTCCTTTTCTATTCGCTGGAGTCGTTTCACAAGACTTTTTACGTTATATCTTCTATCCCGATTTTGGTAAATATCATCTATAAGTTCCGCATAGGTTCTTGTAGCTTTTGTAGGCGGTTCCAACTCAAAAGCAGTAACATTTTTGAAATAGTCAAAAAGCCCACCATTGAAACAATCGAAGACGGTAAAATGTGTTTTGTTTATTTCATCGCATAGTCTTGTGCCCCTGCCTAACATCTGCTCCCACAAAATCCGTGACTTCACCGGGCGAAGAAAAACCAGGAATTCAAGCGCCGGTATGTCCACGCCGGTGGTCAACATATCCCGCGTGACCACAATACCGGGATTTGGACGGTTGCGAAACTCCCTAATTCGCTGTAACGGTCTATCAACGTTTGGACTGCCAGTAATCTTCTGGACGAACGCATCCCCTTGTCCAAAAACATCTCTGCAAATGTCCACCAGAGTATCACAATGTGACGTGTGCTGCAAATCATTAGCACCGAAGATCAATGTCTTTGGAAAATGACCATAAATCCGCTCGTGCTCCTGTGCGTATTTCGCGATCTCTTCCACTATCTTCCTGTTGCTGTCTGGAGACGTAACCTTTCGTTCGATTTCCGAAGTATCAAATTCTCGTTCATCTTCTAACGTATCCAATGACTCCTGTCCTGTCTCCGTGTCAATTGAACCAACCGTTTCCCCTTCGTTCAGAAATATCCCGTTTATTCTTACGTCTGATTTGATACGTACCGCATCCCAATCAACTAAATAGCCCTCTCTTACTGCTCTTTCATAGTCGTACCTGAAAACGATGTCCTTAAAATAAGCGGTAGTATGCATTGCTGGTGTAGCCGTGAGACCTATCCGTATAGCATCAAAATATTCGAGAACCTCACGCCATTTACTTATTTCTTGTGCCGAATAGCCACGATGACATTCATCTGCAATTATCAGATCGAAGGCATGAATTGGTATGTCAACTTGAGTTGCATCGCTTTCATCATCCGTGTCTTGATCTGTAGCTTCAAAAGAATTCTGCCAGCCGAATAAGTTCACGCGCATTCTCTGGATTGTGCATACGTATACGAACGCATGACCTGGTTGGGGATCAGTCAAATAACTATTAGGTAAAACTTGCGGGTTAAATGCTTCCCCCTCCTCAAAATCACCCTTTTGAAATCGCTGAGAATATACCTCAAATGTCTGTTTGAATTTCAATCCGTGTTCCGTCTCAAAAGTAGCAAAAGCGTTCACTGCCTGTGCCGCAAGAGCTCTTCTATCTACCAAAAACAATATCCGTTTTGCGAAACCCGACTTCAAAAGTCTATAGATCTGTGAAACGATGACGTAGGTCTTACCCGTGCCCGTAGCCATTGCCAGCATCATTTGACGTTTACCTGCGCATATAGCATCCTCAACCGCATCATTTGCTTCTATTTGATAAGGACGTAAACGTGTGTGCCGATTAGGATTAACTTTGAACCAGTTGCAACATGCTTCAACGTCCTTTCCCAACATCTCTCTCAAGGCTCCGGGTGTATGGAATCCCGATACCTTTCTGGATCTGCTGCCAGATCTTCTTAAATCCTGAAACCAAAATACCTTGCCATTTGTAGAATAAATAAAAGGTACATGAAACCCATCGGAATCAAATGTGGGTTCTCTGACCCCTTGCGCATATCTTTGTGCTTGGACAAGAACATTTTGAGGGTCCGTACCCAATTTCTTTGCTTCGACAAGAGCAATTATCTGATCCTGATCTACAAGTGCGTAGTCAACAGGGCCGTTTGAAGTTGGATATTCCTCAATAGCATGAGATAGATAGGAACTCACAGATTTTGATTCATGGTATTTTATAAGTTTCCAGCCGATGGCTTCAAGTTTAGGGTCAATGCGCCTCTTTCGTGTTTCCTGTTCTGTTTCTTCTGACATACAGACCACAGCCTATAGATATTTAGTATTTGCTTAATCATGATAAAGGTTTGGGTTTTGTGAGTTGTGAGTTGTCAAGCTCATGAAATCTAAAACATGACACCTGCCCCAATACAATTTCACTTTTTGCGATCCATTTTTTGACGTAAGATTTCCTGAATATCCGGCGGCAGCGACCGCATGTCAACGATCATCTCATCCACCATCACTAAATTGGAAACGGGATTGCTTTTTTTGCATGTGTATTGTGGAAAACTCCTTATCACAGTATCCCATTTTGAACATATCACGGATAATCTTTGCTTTCTGAGAGACAGTACTTTTGGATGTACCGAAGTAATCGGAGATGTCGGCAGCGCCAACGTAAGGCTCGAAATTCGGATCGAAGAGGAAGTTGATGCTGCCCAGGGCATGCATTACTGCCGCAGCCCAGATCTCCATCCGACCGGAAAGGAAAGGCACATTCCGCTTGCGTGACATTTTTCGTATAAGTTTCTCGCATAACTGCTTGTACTCTTCATCCACATACGCATCACAAAATCCCGCGGTCATCGCAATAAGTTTTTGCATCCTTTGCTCGATGAGGGCTTTATCACTCATGGTTCTTACCACCTGTTAGTTGTTATCCTATTTACTATACTATTGTTGTGAACAATTTTATATAACTTTAGGTATTTGACGATATGAAAAACCTTTTTGGGGACTATTCGACTTGTTGTGTAGATAGGCTGTCCAACAATCCAAAAGTGGACGAAAAATAAGGGCAGATAAAGCGTTAACACCAAAAAGGATGGAAAATTTTGGCGCCAAAACGGATTGTGAGACAACCTCTAGAGTCCTACTATTATTCCGCTTCGATGGGAGGTGTTTAACACCTCGAGCATGCAGATACTGTTTAAATCGACTTACGCCCTTCTTTTTCTTTTCACCACCGCTTGCATAGAACTGACTGCCCCGACCAGTATTCACCGCAGTGATCTTCCCCCGATATGTTCTCGCTATATCTTCTGCACGTTTAAACACAGCTATGGCGTTGTCTGTAGTTGCATTGGTGAATTCACCAATAGAGAGGATCTTCCTCGATGCGTCGTCCTCGTACGCTATCACCTGAGTCCCATCGTAGTCAAGCCAATCAATCAGCATGCACCAGTGAAAGACTGTGCTTTCACATTTGTTGATTACCTGTTTAACTGCCCATTTGATCTTTTTGTCTGTTAGCTTCACCATAAGTTGAGGTGCAGCTAAGCTTCTTGACGAAATAATTTCGGGACTCTACATGCCATTTCGATTTGATTATGATTCCGTATTTGGGATTTATACCACAAGATATAGAGCAATTACGGAGAACGGATAAAAGAACCCAATGTATCACTACTGTTATCGAATACATACACATCAGCACCGGTTTTTCGTGCTAAATCCTCTGCAAGAGCATGGAAGAACGACTTCAAACGCTCGTAGTCGGTACTCTTCAGCCGTTCAACGAGTTCAGCAACGGTGCTGAATTCAAGATCGAAATGGTCATGTGCGTCAATCTCCAGCATATCGCAAATCTTTGCCGGCATCGCGAATATCACTTTCTTCTCTGCTTTTGACTTCTCTATCGCATAGCATACGAAATTACCCGCAACGACTATATTATCTGCCGGGAAATTCAGCTTTTCTACTGCTATTCGCTTGCTCTTCTCACCCGTGCTAACGCCTAAGATCTCCCTTATATCTCTTACGACAAAGTCTATAACATGCTTATAACCATCCTCTGTGTACGGTTCAATGAATCCCGTAGCGCCGAAGATCGGGATACCGCCTTCTATGCCCAACATCGGAAGAACGGTGTCTTTCGCTATCGCCTCCCCTTCTGGCACGAAAATCTCTATTTCTACACCACCCGCGATTACTTCCTTCACGTTCGTTTCTATGTCCATCAAAATGTGCGGGTATATATCAGGCGCACCGACTTTACCAAGCCCCGCCTTTTTTATTATTCCTATTCCTTTACCTGCTCTTATGGCAAATACCGGGAACAGTCTTGCCCTTGCACAGATAAGCAAGCCACTAAACGTATCACCCTTATAATCGCCGGAATCCACACGAACACATGCTATACACTCTTTAGCATCTGCATTTTCCACAGCCATCTCCACTTTTATGCCTGCCGAAGTGGTAACTTCCACTTTCTTCGCTTCTTTTCCCGCAAACAGAAGTGCAGCAGCTTTGGAAGCCGCAGTGGCACATGTACCTGTTGTATATCCACGTTTAAGGATTTTACCGTACTCGAGCAGAACCACCCGGCCACGCTTTATCTCTTCTATCAATGCATCATAGCTGATGGCATTTATCTCCGCGGCAGTTAATATGAGTGCCTCAGGGTATTCCCGGCCGGATACTGGGTCTCTCATCTATCTTTCACTTCTCCTCCACAAAACTCAATTCGATTATCGCATTGGTAATTGCCACTGCGGACGGAGTGCCACCTCTTGGGCCTCTTATCACAATACAGGGTATACCAGTAGACAACATATCCTCTTTCGACTCTGCGGCATTGACAAAGCCTACAGGTGTGGCGATAATAAGAGCAGGCTTTATACCTTCTTTGATAAGTGCAGAAAGCTCCAGGCATGTCGAAGGTGCGTTCCCAATAACCACAATGTTATTGCGGATGAGCTCCTTTGCGATGCGGAATCCCGCGGCAGTCCTTGTAAGATCCTCTTTTACTGCTATTTCCATTGTTTTTGGGTTATTCACAAAGCACTTCACATTCCCCCTGTATCTTTTGCTGATACCTGCTTTTACCATTTCAATGTCTGTAATGATTGTTTGCCCATCTTGTATGCACTGTATCCCCTTTTCAATCGGGTTATGTTTGAACACAATCAAGTCCATAAACGAGGGGTCGGCATTAGCAAAGACTACCCGGCCCGCAACTCGTCGTTCGTGCTCGCTAAGCGGATATTTCGATACAATATCCGCTACGATTGCCTTGCTCTGCTCCCAGACCCGGGCTCCTGCTGCTACGGAATCGCCTCTTTCGTGACTATCTGTCTCACCGAGGTCATAATTGTATTTCCTTTCATAACCCCTACGTGTAACCATTCGCCCGCCAATGTTTTTTGTACCCGAGCAGCCAATAATAATGGTCGTTGACATGTCTATTTGATGATAGAAGTCGGGTAAATCGTCCAATGTGGTAATCTCACTGTAATATCCTACTCTTTCCGCGTTTTTTACTATGCCTACTATCGTTTCCCCGTCACGAAACTGCATAAAAATCTCATGCGCTCGCTCTAATTGTGTCGTTCTGCTTTTGCTTTTTGGATTGTATATCGCAACTGCGATGCCCATCATAGCTAAACCTTCCAGCCGCTTTTCTATCTCGGGCCAGGGCACTAATAAATCACTCAAACTGACAACAGCGAAATCATTTGAGAGTGGAGCACCAAGTAATGCTGCTGCGGCAGATGCCGCTGTTATGCCCGGCACTAGTTCCACGTCTATGTCGGAATCGCCACTTACTTCTAGTGTCAGTCCGGCCATACCATAGATGCCGGGATCGCCACCAGATACAATGACAACATTTTTTCGGTTTCCCAACTCGACTGCTTTCTTTGCTCGCTCAACTTCCGTCCCCATCTTGCCTATTATCAATTCTGCACTCGTCGGTATGATCGCCTTTATTAGCTCTATGTATCGCTCATTGCCCATAATAATGTCAGCACTGGAAATCCGCGCTCGCGCTCGTTCGGTAAGCAAATCCAAAGATCCTGGTCCTATTCCTACTACAGATAGCATGTTCTACCACTAAAACTATGTTTATAATTGGATAAAAATAGCGTTAAGCATTTTTTAGTAAAGGTTTTTGCGAAGCAAAAAAGTTTCAAGATACCACCGCCAGTGTTATTTTTCTATCAAATGATTTCCGCTTTACAAATCTGCACTTGGTATTATTCCGCGTTGCACCCAGGATGGCACAGGGCTCAGCAACGCCTTTTAGGTTAAACGCAGCCATTGCTGCGCTTTTCGACTGCACATTCACACTGTTTATCTCGTCTCGTGAAAAGAAAAGTAGGGATATGCCGAACTTAGCAGAGACTTCTCGTAACGAGTCTGTGTTTTTGAAGTCCACGGTGCATAAACCCTTGACTTCTTTCTGGTTTATACCCATTTCTACCAGGAACTTGCGAATCGCGTTCTCTATCTCTATTGCTCTGACGTCTGTATGGAAACCGATTCCGAGGTAGACGTCTCTGGTTTTCATTTACTCGCTCTCCTGTCTTGTTTAACCTTAGTAACTATGTCGTGATAAAGAAATTTTTTTCTTTGAATTTACGAATAAGGCCATTATATCGAATATTTTTGAGAATAAAAGAAATAGCAAAGCTTTTTTCGCCGAAATATCGCGGGAAGGTATTGCTCGGGGATGTGGCAGAGGTGGCGGGAGAAATTATCAGGGAAACCTGCAAAAAGCTGGATAGCGAAGCGGATAAAAGGGAGGAGTAGCAAACTGTTGAGGGATCAATTTCCACAGCTTAAGGGGTGGTGCCCTGATCACTTGTGGGCGCCATCGTGCTACCATGGGTCAGTGGGGCATGGCTGGGAAGTGGTGGAGAAGTATATATCTGGGCAGAAGGGTTACGAGAAGACTGTTACTGTTCCCGTGATAGCCGAAGAAAAGGCAAAAACACACAAAACATGGTACACATCGCTCTATAACAAACTTTTTGGAGGGACGCACCAAAAATAAAAAATCGAAAAGCTTTTATAATCCTGTGACGTACCTGTATTAATGGTGTGGTTTAAGTCATCGGCGGTCGTGCTTAAGTACAGGCCTTGTACCTTAAGTACGGGGTATGTGACTTATGTCGGTGTCTACAAAGTACAGAATGATAAAAATAAAATGAGATGATAATTTATGAATATATACAACCGGATAACTAAAAATGGTACCACATTACGAACAGAATCATGTCCCCATCCACTTACGACAATGGCGTTCGCAGTCGTCGTGGTGCTCGTGGTGGGTGTAGGTGTGAGCGCGGCTGCGACGACGCGGTATGCGGACGATGATAGAACGCATGATTTCACGAGAATTCAAGCCATGAATGGAGGTTATTGGATTATTGTGGATGAACACGATATGCCATTGCCAGGCTCAAGTGGCTGGTATTATGACGCCACTGGAGGAGACCGGGGGATGTTGAACGAAGGGGATATAAAATACAGTTGGGATAAAGATTCAACTTACACCGCTGAGGTCGTCCATAATCCAGGGTTATGGGCATGGGGTGGGATGTGGTATAGTTTGATCAGGATTGGTAATGATAACGTTCCACTAGATTTCAGAGCCATCTTCGGCCCCTATATAAAATCCGAGAATCAGGGAGAAATTGTTGAGGCAGAAATAGTTGTTAGTAATGCCATCTCTCCATCAAATAACAAAGATCTTGAGTTGAGGCTTGAGTTTAAGGATGGGGGTGGAAATATGGTTTATTCCAAGTCATGGACCGATTTAATTCTAGGAGAGTATCCCAAGACCTACAATGTTAGTTTGGATGCTTCAGAAATTGGAAATGTAAAGATAATATTATGGGTTATGGATAAAGCACAGGCAGGTGATTCGCTCTCTATTGACAGAGTTCGACTCAAAGCTATAGTTCCGGACCTGCCAGAGGAGGAGCAAGCCTTTTATTGGACATATAGCTGGTTAATGGCTAATTACGATCCTGAAACCGGGATGGTTCAAGACCGTAGCAATTTCAGGTCAGGCGACCTTGAGAACATACCTGCAACTGCTAAGGCGGCTAAGATTACATATTATGCGTATAAAAAGGGATACATAACTTATGATGATGCAGAAGCGATCATTACCAAAATTGCAGATAAACTGACAAAGGTTCCCCGAGGACCTTCCGGAGTTAATACTCTTTGGCCACACTTCACTCATAATGGTGGGGTGGAAGTCGTACCACCCCATGAGGGTTATGCTGGTTCGGAATGGGCATCTGGTGATACTGCTTATGCTGCACTGGACATCATCACAGCTCTTCAGATGATAGGCGATCCTCAAAACCAAATGACCGATTTAATTGATTTTCTACAGGAAATTGATTGGGAAACTTTAGTATTAGAGGATGGAGGTATCTCTCATGGGTATGATTATGATGGAAATCTGATACCCTATTCATGGAAAGGATTTGGTATGGAAACAATGGGGGTGAACTGGGCATACGCATCTGCTACAGGAAACGTGGCTGCAATGGGATCTCCTCCCAGTGACAATGGTGCGGGTTTTATTGATAATGCCCAATATCCTATGGTCTTTTCAGGATTAGATCGCTGGTGTAACGACTGGGATGAACATCGATGTAATATGACTGATACACAGATAAACTGGTATTGTGCTTCGAAACATTATAATGCATATCTTTGTAATGCGGGGTTATTCGGACTTTCGGCTGCAGAGACCCCCGAATGTGATTCTTATGCAGAATATGGAGTTAGGGGGAAATATTCAGGTCCGGAGGATGGTGGTGGAGAAGTTATCGTACTTCATTATTCCGGAATGATTGCCGATATAAGACCATCCGAGGCAAAACAGGTATGGGCGGTTCTACGGGATCGGGATGCGGAGTTCTTGCAAGATAGAGTGACCATCTCCCCTCTGAATAATATGGAAAGTATGCGGGTCAATAAGAGCACAGGTAAATGCACTGTAAATCATCTGAAAGGATCATGGAATTTAGCTCTCCAAGCTGAAGGGTGGGCACTGACGGATTCTGGTATCAGAAATGATTTGAAAGCTGCTGTTCTAAACAATACTTTCCTAAACAGGGGTTATATCCTGCTTAAACGCATGCCCGGCGACCTGAACTGTGATGGAGACGTAACCCCGACAGATGCCGTGATCGCTCTCCGGATCGCAGCCAGTGGTGCATACAATTCTGCAGCCGATGTCAGTGGCGACGACCGCGTCACCTCGCTCGACGCGCTCATGATCCTGCAGGCGGCAATCGGAACCCCAACTTCAGTTAAGGGTGGAACGGCTGGGGCTGGTGAAAGGTGATATAAATGAAGAACGAAACAATGGGAAAATTTGGAATGGTAGTAGTATTGGTATTTGCTGTTCTCTTTGCAATATTGGCATTCATAAGCGCAGGTATTGGGATCGCGTCTGCGGTAACAATTCCGGACAAGCACCCTTTCATCCAAACGGACGACAATATTTCAACAAACTGTTCGCCTGGCTGGCATGGAACCGTTATCCTTGATTGTGAAGACTTAGACCATTGGTCTCTTGAATCGGATACATTTTCAAACGGGAATTTAGAGTTGGTTCCTGGGTTTATTGGTAACGCTGTGCAACTCAATTGGGATATGGGAACTGGTGATTGGGTACAAGGTAAATACACCTTTACGAAACCGATAGACCTTTCAAACTACGATATATTTGGAGTTAGCTTTCACGGATCAGATAGTACGCCCAACCGTGTCTGTTTAATGTTTGCCGATACGCACGATGTTTTTTATGGGTGTAATTTTGATGAGATCAATGGCATTGACAGATGGATGAAAAACATTGCAGTTCCCCGCGAACTATTCTACAAATTCTGGGGCGGGAACACAGCAGATGAGGAAATTGATTGGTCAGATATCAAGCATTTCTTTTTCGTTGTTAAACGCCCTGGCGAAGGGTCCGGACAACTCACCATCGACCATTTACAGGCGGACAATGTACAGCAATGGAATCGTCAAGATAAATATCATGCCAGCACTGGTGACCCCGACGCCGCTCGTGATGCTGTTGACTACATTTTAAGTCAGCAAAAAGATACCGGACTCTTCATTTCATGGAAAGGGGAACCTTCTCCTAAAGCCTGGTTATATGACCAAGCTCTGGTACTACGTGTCCTGACAAGAGAAGGCACATGGTTAAATGGAAATCCCATAAATAACGAAGCTTTGAAAGCCGATAAGCTCATGAATTTTATTTTCGATCAGCAAATGGAGGACGGGCGTTGGCCCCGCGGGTGGGACCCTGATACTGGAGTGATACTTTCTTATGACGAATGGGTAGGTGATCAGGCGTGGATGACCTTTGCTTTACAGACATACCGATTAAAAAGCGGTAACGATTCGGTAGAGCCAATTATCAACAATGCAGCCGAGTGGCTCAAGAAAAAAATTAACATGAGCACCGGTAAGGTGGTGGATAGTACCGAAGGTAACGTAGATGTGTGGTGGGCTATGATTGCAACAGGAAATATCGAAGAGGCTGAGCGAATCGAAGAATATCTTCTCAGTATCTGGGACCCCGATTTAAAATACTGGCCACGTGGTTTTAACGATCCGTTTGTAGCGATCGATTGTCAAACATGGCTATCTCACTTTGCACGTTCTCATTGGGTAAATGAAGGAGAAAAAGGCATCGAGGCTCTTAGCTTTGCCCGAAGAACATTGGTTACAACCGATGAAAACGACACCATTTGCGGATTTGACGGGATGGGTCCGGTAAGTGTTTGGTGTGAAGGAACCGCACAATATGTTGCCGCAGGTGGTGAAGATTCCCAGTTCTTCATGGATAATTTGATGAGCATTCAGAATCCGGATGGTTCGTTGCCCGGATGTCCGGATACAAAAACATGGACGGGTTGTTTCGGATGGCTCTCTCCTTGGAGCGGTCTTGCTCCTACCGCATGGTTCTACTTTGCCATTACTGGTGATCCGTTTCATCTCAATCTCAAAGGCGATCTGAACCGTGACAACGAGATCGCGCCTGCAGATGCTGTGATTGCACTCAAACTCTCTGTCAGCGGTGGATATGACCCGATCGGTGACATGAATGACGATAGTCAAATCACATCATTGGATGCTCTTATGATTCTGCAGGCGGTGGCTGGTGCGATTACTGTGTGAAGAGTAGCAATGTTTGTACGACAAGCCCCCGCGGATGCCCCGCAATTTATTGCGGGGTGGCAGCGTGCCTCGTAGCCTAATCAGCCAGAGGGTTAAAATCCTTCCTGTGCTGTTTACCCGTATCGGTGTAGAAGCCAACAGTGGCAGGGTGTCCTTCGTGAGGGGGAATCTGAAGAGCCTGAGGCGGTCTTTAGCCCGAAGCACAAGCGAACCAGTGGTGGGATATGCTAAGCGACGACCCTCCTTCACTTTGGGGAAGTTCGATGCCTCTATGGGGGCGTACAAACGGAAAATTACCATAGGGGGCTAGCATGTCTGCTTAGGGTCGGGATGAAGACGAAAGGGTGGTTAGGTGACCGAGGGAGATCTCGTATCGTCCTCGAAGAGGTAAGGAAGGTATAACCTGAATGGGAAAGCCAGAATGATGCGATGCGAGAAGTCGGACGGACTTATAGTAGCAATGATGTCGGTGCCTGTGAACGCTGGTAACAGTTGGGAGGATAAAACACCGATTATGCGAAGGGGTCCTGCTTTGGCGAAACGGAAGAACAGGTGAGATAGATGCACAAATCAAGTAGGAAGTCGGCGAAGGTATTTCATGAGAAAGACGCCGCGCTGATAGCCGAAAAGGTTTGTGTATTGAAACAGCTTGTTGGAGGTTAGTGGGAAGAGAAGGTTGATCCCACTCCCTGCAATGGGGCAACGCCATCGGAGAGCCGTATACGGGAAATCCGTACGTACGGTTCGATGAGGGGACGGAGGTCGTAAGACCTCCTCCTACTCTACTTATTGGTGTCTTCTTTGGGATATTGCTGCTGCAGTATAACCAGACCCAGTACTTCTCGCTTGCGTATTATGCGATGCGGGTATCGATTGTCATAATTCTTGGTGCGATTGATTGGGCTTTAAATTAAATTAAATTAAATTAAATTAAATTAAATTAAATTTTATTTTATGGGTTTGACGCTGAATGCGATTGCGCGGTTGAGGAAGAAGGAGGGAAAATGCTAAAAAAGGCGGTAATACCAGCAGCGGGATTGGGCACGAGATTTTTACCAATAACGAAGAACTCACCGAAAGAGATGCTGCCTCTGGTAGATAAACCCGCGATACAGTATGTGGTAGAAGAAGCGGTTGCTTCTGGCATTGACGACATAATAATTATTACAGGGCGGGGCAAAAGAGCGATAGAAGACCATTTTGATAAAGCCTTTGAGCTGGAGTGGACATTGAGGCTTAATAACAATTTGGAGGCATTGGAAGAAATCGAGCGAATATCACACCTGGCCGACATCCACTACATCAGACAGAAAGAGCCGCTTGGATTGGGGCATGCGATTTTATGTGCGAAGAAACATGTTGGCGATGACGCCTTTGCTGTTCTGCTTGGGGATGACATTGTCTTTTCCGATGTTCCGTGCACAAAGCAGCTCATCGACCAGTACGAGAAGCAGAGGGCGTCTATTATCGCTGTTGAACACGTGCCACCGGATAGGATAGAGAGTTATGGAGTTGTAAAAGTTACAGATGCGAAGACGGAAGATGGGCATTTATATGGTGTAGAGGATCTGGTAGAGAAGCCAAAGCGAGAAGAAGCACCATCTGATTTGGGTATTTTAGGGCGGTACATCTTAACACCGGGAATATTCGATTGTCTAGAGCAGACAAAACCAGGAGTAGGAAACGAGATACAATTGACAGATGCTTTAAGATTATTGACAAAAAATAATGAACAGGCAGTGTATGCATACGAATTTAATGGACGGAGGTATGATCTAGGGAACAAGCTGGAATGGCTGAAGACCACTTTTGATGTTGCATTGAGCAGAGCGGATTTAAAGGAAGAACTGCTCAGACACATAAAGAAAAAGATAGAGGAGGTAGAACAAGAAAATAAATTATTTAGTGACACTGATTAACACCGATTGACACAGATTAAAATCACAAACTTCTAATTAATTTCGGGCGCTCTGCTCTGCTCTGCTCTGTGACGGTAAAATGTCGTATGAAAAATAAAAATGACAAAAACAATAGTAACGGGGGGCGCGGGTTTCATTGGCTCGCATCTGTGCGAATATCTGATAGGGAAGGGCGAAAAGGTAATTTGTATAGATAATTTAATAACCGGCAGCACGCCAAATCTGGAACGGATTTGGCAGCATAAGAACTTCGAGTTCATTGAGCATAACCTATCGGAGCCATACTACACGGGTGCGAAGATAGATTATATCTATCATCTGGCGTCGCCCGCATCGCCAAAGGATTATTTGGAATATCCGATCCACACGCTCAAGGTTGGTGCGATGGGCACCTATCACATGTTAGGTCTGGCAAAGCATCAGGGTGCACGAATTCTGCTGGCCTCTACATCGGAGGTATATGGCGCTCCGAAGGTCAATCCGCAGCAGGAGGAGTATTGGGGCAACGTCAATCCAATAGGACCAAGAGGTGTTTATGACGAAGCGAAAAGATATGCAGAAGCGATTACAATGGCGTATCATCGTAGCCACAATGTGGATACTCGGATTGCACGGATATTCAATACGTTTGGGCCGAGGATGAGGCTGGGCGATGGTAGAGCGGTTCCCAACTTCATAGGGCAAGCACTGCGTGGTGATCCAATAACGGTATACGGAGATGGTTCGCAGACCAGAAGCTTCTGCTTCATTTCTGATCTGGTAGAAGCCATCTATCGGTTGATGATGTGCGAGTATGATATGCCGATGAATCTGGGCAATCCCGCGGAATTGAGTATTTTAGAGTTTGCGGAATTAATAAAACAGCTTTGCGAATCAAAGTCAGAGATAGTGTATGAGCAACTTCCACAGGACGATCCAATGCAGCGCAGGCCGGATATAAGAAAGGCGAAGGCGATTTTAGGCTGGGAGCCGAAAGTGGGGTTGGAAGAAGGATTGAAGAGGACGATAGAATATTTCAGAGATGAATCTAGGAACAAACTAAAATCAATTATTAACGCAGATTAACGCAGAAAAAAATAAATCCGTGTAAATCTGTGTAAATCTGTGTCCCAAATTAAATTTATAGGTAGCAGTTATACTTTATATACAAATATTAATGATGGAGCTTTATAAAGCTGGGAAGATAACGCTAGGAGAGGCTGCGGAACTGGCCGGTGTGAGTTTGAGAAGGATGCTTGACATATTGGCAGAGCACGGAGTGATAGGAAATGTTAAGATGAAGCAGCAAGTAAAAGCACTGGATTATGCCAAGAGTTTATGAGATAAAGAGAAGATAACAAAGCTGTCATCATCTTAACGAGCTTTTAGGATGGTGTTAAAAAGATGGTGGATTTTGATTAAATGAAAATTATTTGTAACGAAGGCTATCATGGAAGACGCGATAAAAGAACTGGAGATGTTTTGGATTAACCTTTTTAGAGGTTTGATGGTGTGCTCAACTCTTTTTTGAGATATTATTGCTTCGGGAGTATAATCAGAATGGAGCATTCTCGCTTGCGTATTCTGCGATGCTGGTATCGATTTTTATGATTCTTGGTGCGATTGGGTTTTAAATTTTATTTTATTTTATTTTATTTTATTTTATTTTATTTTATGGGGTTGACGTTGAATGTAATGTAATCGCGAGGTTGAGGGATAAGGACGGTAAATGAATTACGAATTACGAATTACGAATATTGGGGGGTTATGCGGGAGACATGATGAATTATGAATGTTGGGTTTTGAACGACAAACGCAGGCTTTTGTCTTCTGTCGAGAAGGCGAAGAGGTTGATTAGTAGGAACGGAGAGAAATGAAGATTTGCATCATTTTATTTTAGGGACACAACCAGGAATTATAAAGATGTTGGAGCTGCTAAGGCAGGAAAGAGGATTGTTAAAATATTAAATTAAATTAAATTGAAGGAGATAGAATGTTAGAAATAGTAGTTCATGAAATAAGTTTAGAGGACACTGCCCGGTCTATAAGAAGGGGGATATGATAGTGATAGCTGATCCGGAAATAGATTTGGAGAAGACGGATGCGCTTTGTACTCATGCGCTTTCGACATTGCTACATTATGCATTGATATTAGAGCATGATTGGTGTCCTGTAAAGCTTGGATTGACAACGGCTGAAGATGAAGAGCATGCGTATATGCAATGTGTAGATCCCGGAAAGCCATATACAGAAGGCGGGACAGTAATATTCCAATGCCGACAAGTGAATAAAACCACCAGATTACACGAGATTAGCACAGAAGAAGGGGAATAAAAGCTACGAATGAGAAATGGCTATGATAAACGACTTTATAAGGTTTTAACTCAAGAGATTATTGGCGCTGCTATGAAATGTCAAAACCACGAGATTACACGAGATTAACACAGAAAAGAGAAAAATGAATGATACGAATGAGAAATGGCTTTATAAGGACTTAACTCAAGGGATTATTTTTTTGGTGCAGCGATGGAAGTTCATCGTGAGTTAGGTTCGGGGTTCTTGGAATATGTTTACGAGGAGGCTCTATGTTATGAGCTAAAATTTAGAGAGGTTTCTTTTGAGAGGCAGAAAGAACTTGATATTTATTATAAAGACTTGTTAATCCCCAGAAAATATAAGCCTGATTTGATAGTTGAGAATAAAGTTATAGTAGAGATAAAAGCAACATCGGGCTTAACGGAAGTTGAAGAAGCACAGTTATTAAACTATCTAAAAGCGACAAAAATGCGTGTTGGTCTATTATTGAATTTCGGTAAGAAGAGTCTGGAGGTAAAAAGGAGAATCTTGTGAAAAACCCACGAGATTTTACCAGATTACACGAGAAAAATAATAAATAATCTTGTGGAAATCTGTGTAATCTGTGGTTATAAATATAAAAGGAGGAACAGGATGGAGACACAAAGGATATTGGTGACAGGAGGCGCGGGATTTATTTTTTGGGGACGAACTTAGTGCACGAGTTGAAGGAAAGGGGACATGAAGTAATCGCGCTGGACCTGGGTAATACCGAACGGGAAGAGTATATGAGGGCCGATGTAAGAAATTATGTTATAGGCAACTGGAAAAAGTATTTGACAACTGGGACTTTGATTTGGTGTACCATTTAGCAGCCGAATATGGACGGTGGAACGGCGAGGATTTTTACGAGAATTTATTTTAGGGGCAACAAATGCTATCGGAACGAAGCACATGATTCGGTTACAGGAGAAATTGGGATTCAATTTAGGATGGTTTTCTTCAGCAGTGCGGAAGTTTATGGCGATTACGAAGGCGTAATGACCGAAGATGTAATGGAGAAGAATTAAATAAGATTTAGAGACATATCAGATGAACGATTATGCGATCACCAAACTATGTGGGCAGGCGAGTTAATGTGCATGAATTCCGCTAAAATGTTCGGAACAGAAACGGTGAGAGTGAGACCTGTTAATTGTTACGGGCCAGGCGAACACTACACGCCTTATAGGGGATTCATCCCAAAATTTATCTATCATGCTCTTTTCGATAAGCCGTATGTTGTTTATAAAGGGCATAAGCGGATAATAGATTATGTGGAAGACTCATGCAGAACGTGGGCTAATATTGTGGATAACTTCATTCCGGGCGAGGTTTACAACGTGGGTGGGAGACGGGAATGGGAGAGTGCCATCGAGGTTTATTCGGATTCTGTTTTGAAAGCAGTTGAAAAGGATGATTCGATAGTCACCTACAAGGAAGCAGAACCATTTACAACCAATGTGAAGCAGATGGACTTTTCAAAGGCAGTTAGGGATTTAAAACATAATCCGAAGGTCACGCCAGAAGATGGGATTAGAAGGAGCGTAGAATGGATGAAAAGTATATATCATAAGGAAGTATAATAAACGTGAGGAAGATAATGCTAAAAAGACATTAATTACACAATTAGAAAGTGGTCAAAATGGGAGTAGAAGAATATAAAATTTCGGATGAGGGGCTTACAATCCCATTAAATATATTGAAGAAGATTGGACTTGAAAGAGATGTGCATATTTTAATAAGTGGGCATACGATAATTATCAAGCCAAAGTCGTTAACAGAAAAGGTAAAAGGGATTGTAAAAGGAGCACCTTTATCGGAAGAAGATCTAGAAGAGCTTTACCATGAATATAAGGGTGAATAAATGCACTTAAGCGATTATACCACGAAGGAGAGGATATTTATCGATGCAAATATATTCATATATAATGCCTTAGATGACCCAATATACGGAGTGAGTAGCTCGATTTTCTTAAAGAAAATAGAAGAAGGGGAATTAAATGGTGTGATAAACACTTTTGTTGTAGATGAGGTTTTATTCAAGATTTTGGTAGGCAAAGCATCAGAATATATTGTTAAGCCGACAATGAGAAAGATAAAAAAGCGTATGATGGAGCTCGATTTTTCGGAAAAAGTTTATGCTCCCGTAAAAGAATACAGGGAATATATTTTTGAGCTCTCAATGGCGGGTTTAAATATTTTGGAAGTAGATGTGGATTCAATCAAGAGAGCAGTTGAATTAGGTGCAAGATATGGGCTCTTGATTACTGATAGTATACACTTATCAACGATGGATAAGAACAGAATCGGGAATATTGCAACGAATGATGGGGATTTTGATAGAGTGGATTTTATACAAGCGTGGAAGCCGTGATAAAAATATTCCCAAGGTTTTTCTTTTAACACAAACCTTTCTTTCAAAAAGTTTTAAAAACTTTACCAAAGAAACAAGGTTTTTAGTAAAGGTTTTTGCTTGCAAAAAAGTTTGTTTACAACGTTGCGGGAAAGCCGGAATGGGAGAGTGCCATCGAGGTTTATTCGGACCTGGTGTTAAA
>JAUWND010000016.1 GCA_030612835.1 Candidatus Methanophagales archaeon
TCATGAGATCTCCTACTGCTTTCCGTAGAATGAGCTTGGATTAGGCTGACAAGGCAGTAAACAAATTTTTAGAGCAAAAGCGAAGAAATTGCAGGAATAAAGGCAAATTAGAACGATTTGGTTGGCGGTTCCAGAGGCTCAGTAGTAACAAATATACTAAACAAGTGTTAAGGACGTGTTAAAAATATGTTAGAATTATTCACATTGAAATAGGAAGAAAGAACGCTATTCAATGACAGCGTAATGTCCCACTTTTTAGCGGACAAGGAGGTATAGGTGGGCCACTCACTTCTTTGAACGCAAGAACGAATTCTTCTGGACGGACCTGGTCGAATATCGCCGGTCCTTTATATCGCAGACAGAACCCACAAGGAAAACAGAAAAAGGCAGAGATGATAGCTACAAGGAACAGCTCACTGAGAATGACTGGCCGCTCTTCAACGTACTTTGGGAATAGCGAGCATAGGAAAATCAAAGCTAGTGTCGCAACCATTTAATTATTATACATAATATTTGGACAGTTTGTCTCCAATTCGTCTCCCTGATCCTTTTCATGAAATATAGAATGAACTCACCGGTTTTTGCAATTGCCTAAAAATTAAGTTGTAGCGACACTAGAATAGTACGGAAAGGGTATTTGTTTAGCTCCTTTTTATAACCACCCGATTACACAACACTTTTTCTTTTTTACAAAAAGAAAACCTGTGCTAAAAGAAAAACAAATAGGTTTTTTGGTAAAGCTTTTTGCTTGCAAAAAGGTTTGTGTTAATCTTGTGTAATCTCATGGTTTTTTAGATTAGCTATACAAATACCAATATTCTAATATGTCACATCAGATACTTAGTATTTATAGATGGCAATAAAGAAAAGCGAATTATACAGCACTCTCTGGAAAAGCTGTGACGAGCTAAGGGGCGGAATGGACGCCTCGCAATACAAAGACTATGTTTTGGTCTTGTTGTTTGTCAAATACGTATCAGACAAATACGCAGGCGATAGTTATGCCACAATTGTAATACCAGAAGGCGGCAGTTTTAAGGATATGGTTGCCTTAAAAGGCAAAAAAGACATTGGCGAGGGCATAAATAAGATCATAGCAGAGCTGGCAGAAGCCAACGACTTGAAAGGCGTAATAGATGTAGCGGATTTCGACAATGCCGACAAATTAGGCAAAGGCAAAGAAATGGTTGATCGGCTCTCGAATCTCGTAGGTATATTTCAAGCGGAAAGCCTTGATTTCAGTAAGAACAAAGCAGAAGGTGACGATATTCTGGGCGATGCCTATGAATATCTGATGCGTCATTTTGCAACAGAATCGGGAAAAAGCAAGGGGCAGTTTTATACACCTGCCGAAGTGTCACGGGTAATAGCGAAAGTTATTGGCGTTAGTCAGACGAAAAGCCAGGACCAGACCATTTACGACCCGACCTGCGGCAGTGGTTCGTTGTTGCTAAAAGCTGCTGATGAATCACATCTGGGCGTTACCATCTATGGCCAGGAGATGGACAATGCAACGGCAGCATTGGCGAAGATGAATATGATTTTGCACGGCAACCCAACAGCAGAAATATGGCAAGACAACACGCTCTCACATCCTCATTTCAAGAATGACAATGCACTAAAGACATTCGATTTTGCAGTTGCCAATCCGCCATTTTCCGCCAAAGCGTGGAGCAATGGCTTTGACCCGGCAAATGATCGGTACGACCGCTTCAGTTATGGCATACCACCAGCCAAGAATGGCGATTATGCTTTTCTGTTGCATCTTATCCGATCACTAAAAAGCAAAGGCAAAGGCGCTATAATCCTACCGTATGGTGTGCTCTTTCGCGGTAATGTCGAAGCGGAAATCCGCAAGAATATTGTTTGCAACGGTATTATCAAGGGTATTATCGGCTTGCCGGCAAACCTATTTTATGGCACTGGCATTCCAGCCTGTATCATTGTAGTGGATAAAGAGAATGCCGATAACCCCCAAAAAGGTATTTTCATGATCGATGCCAGCAAGGGTTTTGTAAAAGACGGCAATAAGAACCGCTTGCGTGAGCAGGATGTACACAAGATTGTTGATGTATTCAATAAACAATCAGAAGTCCCCAAATATGCGCGTACAGTACCGGTGGCTGAGATAGAACAGAACGAGTACAACCTGAACATCCCCCGTTATATCGATAGCCAGGAACCCGAAGATAGACAGGATATAGAAGCGCATCTGCTGGGTGATATTCCCCGGCAGGACATTGACGATCTGGATGAATACTGGCGTGTGTGTCCCGCACTGAAAGATGCACTGTTTACCAAGAGTTCTAGAGACGGCTACCTTAAACTGAAAATATCAGAGGATGAAATTAAGCATACTATTTTCGCGCATCCCGAATTTGTGTGCTATATCCAGGCGGTAAATACTGCTTTTCGTTACTGGCAAAAGGCAAATGCACCCCTTCTTGAACGTGTTGGCATTGGTACGAAGCCGAAAGAAGTAATCCGCAAATTATCGGACGGTATTCTACTATCGTTTGCCGATATAAATCTCGTTGATAAGTACGATGTCTATCAGCATCTTATGACCTACTGGCTGGAGACCATGCAAGACGATGCGCATTTGATTGCCGTTGATGGCTGGAACGCTGAAATATCGCAGGTTAAAGGAAAGAAGGATGAATGGGACAGTGACTTGCTGCCCAAGCAATTGGTGATCAACCGGTACTTTGCCGCGGAACAAAAAGTCATTGCGCAATTGGAAGCCGACTGTGATGCCATTAGTCGCCATAAAGAGGCGATGGAAGAAGAGCACAGTGGCGAAGACGGATTGCTGGAAGAAGTGAAAACAGAGAAGGGCAAAATAAGTAGGGGCAATGTGCAAAAGCGCATCAAAGAGATTAAAAACGATGTGGGGGCAATCGAAGAACTGGAAGTTTTAAATGCGTATTTGGAGCTGATGGAACTAGAAGCGGGTGCCAATAAGAAAATCAAAGACGCTCAGAAAGCACAGGCTAAAAAGGTAATAGTCCGGTACAAAGCGCTCACAGAAGACGAGGTCAAAATCATGGTGGTGGACGATAAATGGCTGGCTGCTATTAGTGGGGACGTCAATACCGAAGTGGAACGTATCTCACAGCGGCTTACACAGCGCATCAAGGAACTGGCAGAACGCTACGCTACGCCTATGCCTGCGATGAATGCACAAGTGGATGAACTGGAGATGAAGGTGAATGGGCATTTGGAGAAGATGGGGTTTGTATGGACGTGAATGCAATTTCTAATGGGGATGGTGGTATTTTTGCAACAACTTGTTGCAAAACTGTTACAATAGGGAAACAGCCCGTTTCCTTTTTTGAAATTTTCAAGCATACGCGAAGTTTTGTGCCAACTTATCCGGATAAGGCATTTATGCAGCATGTTGCTGCACAAATTGTATGGCATCAAAATCTCGACATCTTTTTGCCACAGCCTGTGGCAAAATTGCCATCCAAGTGCGAGCTGACTCGCGCCCTGCCGGAAAATCTAAGATCCAACCTGCCGAGCATTGAGGAGCTTGAAGCGGAACTGGGCGGGATACATCAGGAGGAAAGCGGCGATGAGTGATGTACCGGCAGGGTATAAGAGGAGCGAGGTGGAATAGATGAACGTTTTACTGTCAATTAAACCGAAATACGCGAATCAAATCCTAAAGGGCAATAAAAAATATGAATTCCGCAAATCAGTGTTCAAGAACCGTGATTTGGAGATGGTTTATATCTATTCCTCTTCGCCTGTAAAAAGAATTGTAGGCGCGTTTGTGATCAAGAATATAATTGAGAAACATCCCAAGCAGTTGTGGAATGAGTATAAGGCTTTTTCAGGAATCGATGAAGATGATTTTTTCGATTATTTTAGAGGCAAAGAAAAGGGATTTGCCATTGAGATTGGGGATGTTGAAGTATTTGATCCCATAAATCCAAAAGAACATATCCTTGATTTTGTTCCACCTCAATCTCTCTGTTATACTGATAAACACTGGGCGGGTGTAGTGTGAATGGATATTGAGATTCCGGAGGATATAAGATGACAGAACAACTGAGGGGAAATCATCGGCCGAGCTTACAACAGGGGGAAAGATGCGATGAGTGATGTACCGGAAGGGTATAGGATGAGCGAGGTGGGTGTTATTCCTGAGGAGTGGGAGGTTGAGACTCTTGGAGACATCTTTACGTTTGGTGGTGGTTATTCTGCCTCATGGGATCAATTGTCATCCGATGGCCATTGCTATTTGCACTATGGTGACATCCATAAATCGGTCAAATCTTTTATTGACGTTCGAGCTGAGTATCCCTATATCCCCAAGCTCAATATTCTCCTGAAGCGCATTTCACCAAAATCACTCTTGCAGGATGGTGATATTGTCTTTGTTGATGCATCCGAAGATGATGAAGGAACAAGTAAGCATATTGTCGTAGTTAACAACGAAAATATTACATATATTTCAGGATTGCATACAATCGTTGCTAAAAGCAAAGTAGCGGTGTTGGACAATGAGTATAAACTATATTGTTTTCAAAGCCGAGATATCAAGAAACAATTCTATTTCTATGCGGTGGGAACCAAAGTAAGTGGCATTAGCAAAACTAATATTGCTAAGCTCAAACTTCCGATCCCACCCCTCCCCGAACAGCAAGCCATCGCCTCTGCCTTAAGCGATGTGGATGCCCTCATTACCGTACTGGAGCAGCTCATCACCAAAAAGCGCAACATCAAGCAGGGCGCCATGCAGCAGCTCCTCACAGGCAAGAAACGCCTGCCGGGGTTTGGTGGGGCGTGGGAAGTGAAGAAGCTGGGGGAAATTGCGGAGATAAAAACGGGAAAAAAGAATAATGAAGATAAGGTGACGGAAGGAAAATATCACTTCTTTGTGAGGTCTCAACAAGTCGAACGGATTGATACTTATTCTTTTGATGGAGAGGCTATACTAATGCCAGGTGAAGGGAATATTGGAAGTATCATTCATTATATCAATGGGAAATTTGATTATCATCAACGAGTTTACAAAATAAGTAATATCTCTAAAGATTGTTATGGCAAATACATCTATTACTGCATGGGTCAAAATTTTAATCAGCATGCAATGAAGAATTCTGTGAAGGCGACAGTTGATTCATTACGCCTTCCCTCCTTTCAAGAATTTGAATTCAATTCTCCCTCACTCCCCGAACAAAAAGCCATCGCCCAGATCCTCTCTGACATGGACACCGAGATAGAATCCTTGGAACAAAAGCGGGACAAATACAAAGCCATCAAACAAGGCATGATGCAGGAATTACTCACAGGAAAAAGGAGGTTAGCATGACAACAGTAGGAGAAATAGAACGCATCACACAGGACCGTGTGGTAGCCCTGTTCCAAACTCATTTAGGCTACAATTATCTCGGCAACTGGGAAGACTGCGAAAATAATGACAATATAGAAACGGAGATTTTACACCAGTACCTGCTTAAAAAAGGTTATAGCAAACTCCTTATCATCAAAGCCATTCACGAGCTTACCCGAGCAGCCACCAACCAGAGCAAGAGTTTGTACGACCTCAACAAAGATGTCTATACCCTGTTGCGTTACGGCGTAAAGGTAAAGGAAGAGGTAGGCGAAAACACCCGGACCGTTAAGCTGATAGATTGGGAACATCCACGTGAAAATCAGTTTGCCATAGCCGAAGAGGTAACAGTAAAAGGCGAGAACGACAAACGCCCTGACGTGGTGCTATATGTAAACGGCATTGCCTTAGGCGTATTGGAACTCAAACGCAGCACCGTGTCCGTTTCCGAAGGCATCCGCCAGAACCTGGACAATCAAAAGCAAACTTTTATCCGCCCGTTTTTCGCCTCTATTCAATTGATAATGGCCGGTAACGATACCGAAGGCATCCGCTACGGCGTTATCGAAACACCGGAAAAAAATTGGCTCAAATGGAAAGAAGAAAGCGACATAGAGAACATTCTAGATCGGCACATTACTCTGCTATGCAGTAAAGAACGGTTTCTGGAGCTGTTGCACGATTTTATCGTCTACGACCGCGGCACCAAAAAGATCTGCCGGCACAATCAGTACTTTGCAGTCAAGGCATCGCAGGAAAGCATACGCAAACGCGAAGGCGGTATCATCTGGCACTCCCAGGGTAGCGGCAAAAGCCTGATCATGGTCTGGCTTGCCAAATGGATTAGTGAGAATATCAACGATGCCCGGGTACTCATCATCACCGACCGTGACGAGCTGGATAAGCAGATAGAGAAAGTATTTTTGGGTGTTAGTGAAAAGATTGCCCGCACCAAAAGCGGAATAGATTTGATTGATAAATTGAATGCGACAACGCCCTGGCTGCTCTGCTCGCTAATCCATAAATTCGCGAATAAAGAAGAAGCCGATTATGACGGCTATATTGAAGACCTCCGGAAAAATCTGCCCCGAGACTTCAGAGCAAAAGGCGATAATTACGTGTTCGTGGATGAGTGCCACCGCACACAGTCGGGTAAGCTGCACGAAGCCATGAAACTCATTTTGCATAATGCATTGCTCATCGGTTTTACCGGCACGCCCCTGCTAAAAAGAGATAAAAAGAAAAGCATAGAAGTATTTGGCAAATACATCCACACCTACAAATACGATGAAGCAGTAAAAGATAAAGCGGTGCTTGATCTGCGATACGAGGCACGAAACGTTGACCAGAACATCTCATCACCGGCAAAGATCGACCAGTGGTTTGATGCAAAGACAAGAGGATTAACCGACTACGCCAAAATCGAACTGAAGAAGAAATGGGGGACCATGAAACGTGTCCTCAGCTCACAATCACGATTAGATAAAATTGTAGCCGATATTCTACTGGACATGGAAACAAAAGACCGGTTGCAAAGCGGTGCGGGCAACGCCATGTTAGTCTCAGGCAGTATTTATCAGGCATGTAAATATTATGAACTGTTTCAAAATGCAGGATTGAAAAAATGCGCCATCGTTACCTCATACATACCCACAACAGAGGACCAAAAAGGCGAAAGTACCGGCGAAGACTCGCCTACCGACAAACTGAAGAAATACGACGTTTATCAGAAGATGTTGGCTGGTAAAGATCCAAAGACGTTTGAAGAAGAAATGAAAAAGAAGTTTGTAGAAGAGCCTGCCCAGATGAAAATGCTCATTGTTGTGGATAAACTGCTTACGGGCTTTGACGCTCCTTCGGCTACCTATCTCTACATAGATAAAAATATGCAGGATCATGGACTGTTTCAAGCCATCTGCCGTGTAAACCGTTTAGATGGCGATGATAAAGAATATGGTCACATTATCGATTACAAAGACCTCTTCAAAAGCCTTGAAAAATCCATTGGTGAATATACCTCAGAAGCATTTGACGCGTATGAAAAAGAAGATGTAGAAGGGTTGTTAAAAGACAGATTGGCATTAGGCAGGGAACGATTAGATAATGCACTGGAACAAATAAAAGCGTTGTGCGAACCGGTAGCAGCACCAAAAGATAGTCTGGCTTATACTCGTTACTTCTGTGGCAACTCTGAAATTAAAGACGATTTAAAAGAAACGGAACAAAAGCGTATCGCATTATATAAGCATACAGCAGCATTGATCAGAGCCTATGCCGACATAGCAAACGAAATGGGTAAAGCAGGTTATACGCCGGAAGAAATAGAACACATAAAAAGAGATGTAAAGTATTATGAAGCTGTAAGAGCAGAAATAAAACTGGCAAGTGGTGATTATATTGACTTGAAGGCATACGAGCCTGCTATGCGTCATTTGATAGACACATATATAGGTGCAGAAGAAAGCAAAAAGATTTCTGCTTTTGATGACATGACGCTGATCGATTTGATCGTAGAACGAGGCGCGGATGCGGTTAACGCATTACCAAAAGGCATAACAAGTAACAAAGAAGCAACGGCGGAAACAATAGAAAACAATATCCGCAGGCTGATAATCGATCAAATGCCAACGAATCCGAAGTATTACGAGAATATGTCTACGCTTCTGGATGAATTGATAAAAGAGCGAAAAGAAGAAACCAAAAGTTATGCGTAATATTTGGCCAAAATAGTCGAACTAAGTAATAACGTAAAAAAACCCGCTGATTCTGATACATATCCTAAAAGGTTAAATTCTAATGCTAAACGCGCCCTCTACGATAATTTGAGTCATGATGAAGAACTCACAATTGCTCTGGATACGGAAATCAGTCACACGAAAAAAGACGGATGGCGTGGCAATTTGATAAAGGAACGTGAAGTAAAATATGCGATACGAAAACACATAGCTGATGAGGCTGAAGTAGACCGTGTTTTTGGGTTAGTCAAAAATCAGAGGGAATATTAAAATGCACCTGATTACGGTCGGTAACCTATCAATAGATGTGGTAAGAAAGGACATAAAGAATCTGCATCTTGGTGTGTATCCACCCAACGGCCGGGTGCGCATTGCTACACCATTGAAAATAGATGATGATGCTGTTAGCCTTTTTGCTATAACGAAAATGGCGTGGATAAAAAAACAGCAATTGAAATTTGAAGCTCAAGAACGTCAATCAGAACGTAAATTTGTGTCAGGAGAAAGTCATTATTACAAAGGTAGGCGCTATATATTAAATGTTATTTATTGCAATTCTAGCCCTAAAGTAGAAATACGCAATAAAACCTATATTGACCTTTACGTTCGGGTTGGAAGCACGACCGAGCAGCGCGAAAAAGTGCTTACAGAATGGTATCGGAAGCAACTTAAGGATCAAGTACCTGCACTAATAGATAAATGGCAAAAGATAATCGGGGTGGAAGTTGATGACTGGGGAATTAAGAAAATGAAAACCAAATGGGGCACTTGCACTATTGCAAGTCGTCGTATTTGGTTAAATCTCGAACTCGCGAAAAAGTCGGAAACATGTCTTGAATACATTATCGTACACGAGATGATACACCTTTTAGAACGCAACCACAGCGACCGTTTTATCGCATATATGGATAAATTTATGCCGCACTGGCGTTTATATAAAGAAGATCTAAATCGCTCAATGTTGAGCCATGAACGTTGGGGTTGATAAAGTCACATCCTCGCCACACCCAAATGAATTTTGGGGCATCCACGTTTGTTGTAGGCATAAAACATCCTCAGTATTTATGACGAATTAGAACTAGCCGAAATAATAACTTTTGGTTTAACTCCTTCTAGATATTCACGACTCTTCCGCAACATTTCGTCATATTGACCATAAACAAACATTAGATCTGCAATACCTGGCTGTTGCTGTGCACTTTTTATAAGCTCATCAAGCTCCACTTTTATTTTTCGTTCGCTCATCTTCATTTTACCCCTTAGTTATTAATTATGTTCAATACTACATAAATACATAATCCTCTAATCCTCTTATCTTTCTATGTGTCATTTATACTATACCTTTTTAAGCCCCAACCAGGCCACACCCGAATAAATTCCGAGGCATCCTCGTGGGCCGTTGGTTGGGACTGTTAATTGATTGGTTGATTTGATTTTTCCATGTTTTTATTCTTGTCCAAGATTATTGCATAATATTATCTTCCTTCTCAAGTTCTTCTACTACTTCATTAAAATGACATGGAGCAGGACCAAGAGGGAATTTACGATACGATTCACTTGATAATTTCTTTTCATATAATTCGTAATAATCGAAATCTGAGAAATATAAGAGTTTATATAATACCGTCTTGCCAACATTGTCTAAATGAATGCATTGATGAATTGTATAATGAAGAAACTGTTTGCATTTTTCTCTATTGAATCCCTCATTCTCTAATGCGTCAGCCAATTCTACAACCTCTTTTTCCATCTCTATATATAATTTACAATGTGAATTGTATATAAGTTTTTTCCAATCCCTCCATACGACTTGCCGCCACTTAAGTCACCATACCCCGTACTTAAGAGGCTGTCCCACAATTGACATTAATTAGTAGTATACTTGGTATATACTCAAACCTTTGCTCAAAGACGATAAAATTTGGGACCATACCCCTTTAATGCTTCTACACAAATTTTTGAGGGATGATTGAATTCCGCCATCACGCCTTGCAAACCTCTGGTCAAAAACGCTCTTAACCCAATATTTTGCTTAACGTGCCCGAACAGCCGTTCTACCGTTTTTGCTCTCACACGATAAATCTTTCGAGAAGAGCGAATACCATCGATGGTGCCCTGAATGAGGAGTTTCATCATGACCTTTGGAGGATATGCAGGACTGCCAGGGCTATCATATCGCCCTTCGATACTTTTAAAGTCTATACTTTCTACTACACCATCTACAAGTCTACAAATGTGGTCTTCTTCGATTAAGTCTGCTATAGTTGGGGCAAATAGCCAATTTTGGTTGCGGAGTCTTCTTATGAATGCCACAATGTTAACATGTGGTTGAAAGCATATAAAAGTGTCGGAGAAATGTTTAATTATGGGACAAGCGCTAAAACGCGGATACGAAGTCCTGCCTGACAACAATGTCTGGTTTGCTATGACGGACGGCGCACCTACTGACGGCAGCGTATGGGGAGGAGATGGCACCTACTGGGCCATCCGCGGCGGTGAGTTCTCTATTCTATATTGAGCATATAGACTAGACAATACAATAAGAAAATTGAGGATTTCATCCCAAAATGGTTCCGAGCGGTTTCAGGTCAAGCTAAAGTACGCTTCGTTCGTATCGCTTTAATTTAAGTAAGGTCCATCTTTGTTTTCATCGCCTTCCATAAAGCAGACCGTTAAAAAATGGAAGTGTAGAGGGTATATAGAAGCCTTTTGGTGTGTGTGCTTTTAATCGGTGGTGCGGACACAGGCCCATGGCGTGAATTTACCTTCTATCCATAGCGCAATATAGCAGCAACGCCACCAAAAGCTCGTTTTAACTGCGAGCCTTCCTCAAACTCAGTCGAAATTAGTTCCACTTCTGACCCTATCACCTCAGCCATCTCCACCAAATCGTGCACAAGCTCCTTATCTAGCTCTTCCGAGACCAAAAGCGTATCCACCGCACCCTGTTCCAATTTCCGCCGCACTTCTCGTTCCCCGTATGCAACCAGAGTATCATTATTAACCAATAGTTTCATGAGCGTGGTCATCAGCTTCCTCTCACGCACCAAATCCAACCCCTCTAATACCTCTTCCGCTTTGTCTACGAGTTCATAAAGTCCGGATTCATCCGTATATGCGACATCAAAAATACCAAGAATCTTATCTTGTAACTCATAATGCAGGAAAGACCCCTTTAAAAATTCCTCCTTCGTCGGACTGGGTCCACCAATCAAAATGCCTTTCAGGTCCATATGAAGCAATGCCTGTGTTGTATGTTCGCCTATTCGCTTATAAAAATCACCGATTGCTATTAGCCGCAGCCGTTGGAATCTTGGTGCAGACTGCCCACCTTTTCTCATCTTTCCTGGAACTGCGGAGGTTATGTGCTTCAGCGACTCTATCACCTTCCCATTCAAGACCCCGATAGTCGCTTCTCTTTTGTCAAGCACAATCAAGCCGTATTTTTCGTGCTCGTCCACTAGATCTTCCAGCGGCTCGAGGAAGAAGCTTGAATCGCAATGGTAGATATAGGAGTATATCTTCGCTGGCGGCTCCACAATGAATGTTTCTATATCTGTCCTGTCCCCGCCCTTCGCTATGGCACCGCAGAAAATAACCAACCCGTTCTCATCCACACGCACGTACCGCAGCTTTGCTAATATGGAATCCAGAGAGCTCTGAACATTAGTACGTGTTGTTTTACTCTTTATGTTCATCGCCTGTCCATACTCCGAACGGAGCTGCGAAGTAACATCTGAGATCTGTTTATCCTGCGGGATGTAAACAGAAACGAGCTCGGTACCTCGCCCGGTCTTTTCCCTCAGTTCTTCCAATATCTTCCTGAATTCATATTTCTTTATCTGGTCCATATCCTCAGTCCAACACAGTATTTAGTTTAGTTTAGTTTAGTTTAGTTTAGTTTAGGTAACAGTGATAAAATAAAATCCTAAAGGTTATATGCCGAAAACCGTCCCCAAGAGAGGAAGTTTTATTGCGGCAACCGGGGCTCGAACCCGGGTTACAGGCTTGGGAAGCCTATGTCCTACCACTAGACTATTGCCGCCCGGTATTTCCGCCCAAACTCTTCAAACTCGGAAGCAAGAGAAGTGGCTGCAGATTCTACGGCTTCTAAAGCATCGCCCTTTTTCATCTTTACATACAATATGGAATTGCCCAGCAGCGAATGTGTCATGCTATTGGTTGCCAGGTCTACATTTTCATTCTCCAGGAGCTTGGAAGTCAGCGGCGCTAAAAGTGTATTTTCCTCCCCTTCTATCTCTAGCCGCAGTTCATTCTCATTCCTCTCCACTACCTTTATCTTTATGTCTCCCTCTTCCATGCTCAGATCACCCTTTAGTTTAGTTTTGTATAGTATGATAGCTACACTAATCCCTTACCATAATCCTCAGATAGCTTCCTTACTTCTACCCTCTTGCACTTATCACACGTCAGCGTATTCCCTTTCTTCTTCAAATCGCCTTTGCATTTCCCGCATATCGCTTTTATCACGCCCAAATCATTCCCATCCGTGCTAAGTCTTAATGCCTTTGCGTCCAGCACTTTCGCCTTCACCAGATCCAGATATCCAAACTCACGCTGCAATTCTGACACATACCCGCTCTTTATATTCGATATATGGATAATAGCCTGCGTAGATGCGGCAACTTCTCGATCTCCTTTACCCTCCACTCGCGCTATATTCACGACAGCAACAGCATCTCTCAAATCTTCTATCCTGCCTATAACCACATCTCCCTCTTCTGGCACTGGTGGTGTCCCTACCTTTGGCAGGACATCTATAACTCTCTTATCACTTATGCTAATCTCTCCTGTCACGGAGGCATAGATATTCCCACTTTCATCATACACGCCCATCCCAGGCGTAAATTCCTCAGAAGTACCCAGGAAACCCCCAGGAACTACAATCCCTTCTTCTTTCTCCATTACTTCCTTTCCTTCTTTTCACTCCCATTTATATTTTATTTTATATATTGTAATATTATTTCTTTGATAAAGCTTTCTTTTTGAACGGTATAATGTTTCATTTGGTAAAGCTTTCTTTTTGAAAGAAAGGTTTTTTTATGCGCGTGATAGGAATAGACCCAGGAACTGCTCGCACTGGATGGGGTGTTGTCGAGTTAAACAACGGGCGATTGAAACCAATCGATTTTGGTTATGTGAAGACAACTCCCGCGCAATCGAATGCAGAGCGATTAAAAAAGATCTATTATGATCTGCTCGCCGTGATAAAGGCCGTGACGCCTGATGTTATGGCGATAGAGATGATTTTCTTCAATACCAACGTGAAGACGGCGTTAAGTGTTGGTCAGGCACGAGGAGTTTGTCTCTTAGCTGCTGCGATCTCCGACATACCGGCATATGAATATAACACCTCCGAAGTAAAGAGCATTATAACCGGATATGGCAGGGCAACAAAGAGCGAAGTCGCCACCAGTGTAATGGAGAATCTCAAATTAGAGGAAATGCCAAAGCCCGATGATGTTACGGATGCCCTCGCTATCGCAGCCACCCACATTATTCTAAATTCTGATCTACAGATTCAACATTAACGTATAAGCGACGAACCAGCAGAAAAGAGTCATAAAAGCGAGATAAATCCAGTCTTTTACACCTTCCATTGGTATATGCAAGGACCGATAGACAAACTTCTGCACAAATATCATGATGATTGCAATAATCAAACCATCCGTCGATACTGGATCTTTTATCAAAATAAAGGATAAGATGCCAGCAAGAACACCGAATGCAAGTGGTATCAACGTCTTTTTTAAGCCTTCCTCATATTCTGCCCTTTTCTTATCCCGCTCTTTATCCTTGTTCTCCATCTGCTACTAGTCTCATTTATTATATCTGCTATTTAAGTATTCGGTATTTGTTTGGCAATCAATGGCAATCAATTAAGATTTCTTTAATTGTTTTTATATGCTCAACTGCATCTCCACCTACATCTAAAGGTGCTTTATTCTCTATATCAGCATTTATCAACGCCTGATCGTGCGGAATGATCGCCAACAATGGTATGTCCATCTCATTTAATTTGGTTTCTATCATTTTTACCATCTCTGAATCTGTAACCTTGTTCATCACCGCCGCCACATTTTTTATCCCTATATCCATTCCGAGCGTCTTTATTCTACCGACTGTCTCTACCGACCTCATCCCGGGCTCGACCACTGCAAGCAGTAAGTCAACCCCTTTTGCCGTTCCCCTGCCCAAATGCTCTATCCCTGCTTCCATATCCATTATAACCGTGTTCCCCTTGAACAGGATATGACGCAGTAAAGAGCGAAGGAACGCATTTTCCGGGCATGTGCAGCCCGACCCGCCTTTTTCTATCGTTCCCATTACCAGCAATGTCACACCATCGGGTCCTTCTGCCCCGTATCTTCTGATTACATCATCCACTTTGGGATTTAATTTGTAGATACCCGTCCCTGAATAAGCGTTAGTCCGCTCGAAAATCAAGTCCTTTAGCTCGGACACGGGCTTAGGGTTATCCTTTATACCCAATACAAATTTTAAGTTCATTGATGGATCAGCATCCACTGCTATTACACTGTGCCCATCCCTTGCAAGGAGTCGAGCGAGCGTGCCTGCAATAGTTGTTTTCCCCACACCGCCCTTTCCCGCAACTGCTATTTTCAGCTTCTCTTTATCGCCCGTCAATTCTAAACGCTTAAAACAGGTTTAAACTCCTTAATTTGGTCAGCAATATCTCTACGGACTTTTCACAATCGTCTAACGTCTTCCCACCTGTTATAACCAGCTTGCCCGAGCTGAAAATCAATATGGCACTCTTGGGATCGGTTATACGATAAACTAATCCTGGAAAAACTTCGGGCTCATATTCCATGCCTTCAAGCTCTAACCCCATCACAATAGCTCCGAGATTAAGTTCTTTTCCAAGATCGGCAGAAGCCACGATATTTTGTACTTTGAATTCGGGATGCTCTTCCACCTCTATACCTATGCCTCTGAGGTCAGTAGAAAGTTTATCCATCACCACACGCACACCTTCTTTGGTCTTCGCTCCCGTGCATACTACTTTCCCAGAACGAAAGATAAGAAAAGCGGATTTGGGCTCTTTTGTCCTATACACAAGACCAGGGAACTTTTTTTTCGTGAACATCGCTGCCTCTAACTGTGATTCAACATATTCCAGGTCCAGGCTCTCAGTAATCCTTGCATTCGCCACTACATTCTCTATCTTTATATTTACTTCTGACATTTTCCTTAATCTCCCAATATTATAATATATAAAACTATACTATTGCTGTGCTATAAAAAGAAATGTATATTGTCTGGGTTAAGTATATTTTTAAACCTGAGATAGACTATAAGATTAAGAGGGCTTGCATAGATCATGAAGAAGAGAATAAAAAGGATACGCGGAACAAGAACCTGCGGCGGTGGCTCACATAAGAAACGAAGAGGGAGCGGGAGTAGGGGTGGTGTCGGTAACGCTGGAGCGCACTCACATCATGTCGTACGATCTTTGAAGAGGGGGATAGTAAAAGGTATGCATATCTCGCATCAGCATATCCGCCATGACGAAAAGACACTTAATATCGGCAATTTAGAAGAGATGCTAGAAGAACTGATAAGAGAAGGTAAAGCGGAAGAGAAAGCAGATGGTATTTATCTCGATGTCACTGAGCTAGGTATAGAAAAGATTCTGGGCAAGGGCAAAGTAACGAAGAAGCTGATGCTCTCAGCGAATGCAGTTACCGAAACAGCGAAGGGGAAGATAGAGAGTGCTGGTGGCACGGTGAGTATTATTTAGATGAGTGAGATAAACTTCAGAAAGGTCGTATCGTCTGTTTTAGGTAAATTCCCCATGGTTGAACGTCCCGAGTGGCACGTTCATTTTAAAACTAAGTTAGCCTGGACTGTGGGCATACTCGTTCTCTTTTTTGCCCTTGGTAATATCCCTCTATTTGGTCTCTCGCCTGAGTCAATGGACCTTTTCGGGCAATGGCGTGCGATATTCGCAGGAGAGCGATTCTCGCTAACTGCTCTTGGTATTATGCCGATTGTTGATGCTTCTATTGTATTACAACTCTTAGTCGGTGCAGGGATAGTAAAGTTGAACTTGAGCGACCCAAAAGATCAGGCGTTTTATCAGAACATACAGAAACTGCTCGTTTTGGTCTTTGCTGCTTTTATTAGTCTAACGTACGTTGTAGGCTTTTATATGCCGGACCCGACCGTAGCAGCGCAGCTTGGCGTATCTCTACGTTTCATTTCGTTCTTACTGTTTATTCAGGTCTTCGTTGGTGGGATGCTGATATACTTCATGGATGAGGTGGTCTCGAAATGGGGTATAGGATCTGGTGTTTCGCTGTTCATCCTCGCAGGTGTATCGCAGCAGGTAATTACCGGCCTTATAAGTTGGATTCCTGATCAAAGCGGATGGGCCGTGGGCGTAATACCAAGATGGATAGAAATAGTGCAGCAAGTACCGGGGTACGAGATACTGGAAGGCGGAATAACTTTCCTCTTCCAAAATCACATGATAGCGCTTATATCCACTATTGCGGTATTTTTCACCGTTGTTTATCTTGAGAGCACTCGATTAGAGATACCGTTAGCACATGCTGTAGCAAGAGGTGCACGGGGTAAATTCCCTATTAAGTTGTTGTATGCGAGTGTGCTGCCGATGATTCTTGTAAGAGCGTTACAGGCGACCATACAGGGTTTTGGAAGAATGCTTTATTCTCAGGGCATTACTATTTTTGGGACGTTTGAAGGTAACAATGCGGTTTCAGGCTTGATGTATTATCTCAGCCCTATTTATAGCCCCTGGGATTGGTACCCTGCACTTGTGCTTCCGGGCATTGAAGGCTGGCAAATTGCCATAAGATTGGCTCTTGACTTCTCTTTTATGATCCTAGGTGGCGCGATGTTTGCCCTGTTCTGGATAAATACAACAGGAATGGGTGCTAAGGATGTAGCAGCTCAGATACATCGCTCAGGGCTACAAATACCCGGGCATCGCAGGACCGTGGCAACGATAGAACGGCTGATGGAGGGATATATCCCGAAAATAGCGCTAATGGGTGGTGCTATTCTGGGCGTGTTGTGCGTGGTTTCAAGTATGTTCGGCACACTTGGGCAGGCGTCAGGGACTGGTTTACTTCTGGCGGTGAGCATTGCATACCGGCTTTATGAAGACGTGGCATCTGAGCAGATGATGGAGATGTATCCGACGATGAGACGATTCTTCGGCGGCGAATGACGAAGATGAAACCACAAAATTTCACAAGATGAACACAGAAGAAATAGAGAGATAAAAAAATCCCGTCGTATTTTTTTTTTCACCTCTTCAACTCTTCTGCAACCATCTTAGCTATGCTTATCGAGCTAAAAGCGGATTCTATTGTATCCGTTGCGATTATCTCTTTGACTCCCGCTTTAAACATTCGCAGAGTCGCATTTTGTACAAAAAGGCCATGTATGCACGTAACCTGAATGTCCGCTGCGCCCTGCGCTTTTAGCATAGTGGCCGCTTCTGCTATTGTGCCGCCGGTGGATATAATATCATCTACGATAATAACGTTTTTCCCTTCCACGCTCAACGCTCTCGGCGTTATTTCCACTTCCTCGCCGCTTATCCGCCGCTTCTCCAGCACATCGTAATCGAAGCCATGAGGAGTGGCAACTGCTTTCGCTAACTCTTTCGCTCCGGCGTCCGGCCCGATTATCACCGGACGAGTTATTTCCTTCTTCGCTATGTAATCACCAATTGAGAGAGATGCATCCAGATCCTTTGTATCTTTATCGAAATACTGCAATATGGCGTTATTATGCACATTAACTACATAAATCCTCTTTATAGTATCAAGACACAAGCACCTTGCAACAGCCCTTGCACTTATCGCCTCGCCGGGTTTAAACTTCTTATCCTGTCTCGCATATCCTAAATAAGGTATAACTACGGTTTTTTCATGCGCTTCTTCTACCGCGTCTATCAGTTGTAGCAGGCATATCAGGTCGGAATCTGTTATGATACTCTGAACGATGGTTACTTCTTCGTCTTTTATGTCGTCTAATACTCGCGTGTATGACTCGCCATCGGGGAATTTCTTGAACTCACATAACGAGACGTTACAGTCAAGTTCCGATGCTATTCTCACAGCCATGAGCTGTGACGACATTCCGGGTATTATCTTCATCTTCTCTCTCACCCACATTGGCCTGTGATTATTATTTATAAATTAACTTGTATTTGTTTAGCTCCTTTTTATAACCACAAGATTACACAGATTTCCACGAGAAGAAGAGTAACATTAACATAGCTATTCTTCAGTACACAATTAACTACTTTATACCATAAAAATTAATCCCAAGTTCTTGTATTAATCATGTAAAATCTCGTGGTTTTTTTATTGTAATACAAATACAAAAATCAAATATATGCAATCAAAGAGAAATAGAAGAAAAGGAAATGAGATACATCACCTTCTCCAAGAACATTTTCATACCGGTGACGAACGTATGCAGGAATGCATGTGATTATTGCGTGTTTAAAGCACGCAGCCTCGAAGAGGCTTACGTAATAGACAAGCGCGAATTTTTAGCGATTATAGCTAATAAAGGATCAGCGACAGAAGCGCTATTCACAGCAGGCGAAAAGCCAGAACTCGCAAATCTGGCGCACTTCTTCACAGATCGCCTTGTCTCTTTGGGGTGCTCCTCCCTCATAGAATACACGAAAGAGCTGTGCAAACTCGCGATAAAACGCGGATTACTACCACACTGCAATTTGGGTGTGCTGAGTAGAGCGGAATTAAAGGAACTACGACCAGTGAATGCGTCTATGGGCTTGATGCTTGAAACCACTTCAGAACTCGAAGCGCATAAGAACTCGCCGGGTAAAGATCCAAAGCGGAGATTGGCGATGATAGAAGAGGCTGGTAGGCTCAAGATACCTTTCACTACGGGCATATTAGTGGGTATAGGAGAAGCGAAGGGCGACAATATTCGCGCTTTAGAAGCTATAAAATCAGTACATGAGAACTATGGGCACATACAAGAGGTTATTATCCAACCCTTCTTACCGAAACCGTTCACGCCAATGAAGAACAAAAAGCCACCGAGTTTCGAGGAGCTGAAGGAAGTTGTCCGTGCAGCGAAAGAGATACTGCCAAATGAGATAGCGATACAGGTCCCGCCGAATTTGACTTCGCCTACGGAATTGATAGAACTGGGCGCATCGGACCTCGGCGGGATAGCGGAGAAGACCATAGACTATATAAATCCCGAATCGCCATGGCCACGAGAGGACGAACTCAGGAGAAGAGTTGCACCATATGAATTACGGGAACGGTTGCCCATCTATCCCGCGTATATCAAAAAGGGCTGGTATAGCGAGGAGATAAGACCTTTGATAGAGCGATACGCAGATGAAGAGGGGTTGAGGAAGGGAGATGGATTTTGACGCTTGATCTTTTGTCTTTCTCGTTGGCTGTAAAGAAAGTATAACAAAAGTATCTAGGGAAATTTATAAATACTAACAATTAGATTGTTACCTTATTTATAATAGAATAAGCATCTGTGGGTGATATAGAGATATGAGGAAAGTAGGTGAATGAGTTATGATCTCGAAGAAAGTGGATCTGGAACAACTCGAAGAATCAAAAAGGGGGCATGCTAGCACGTACAGCACCAGATATTTTACAGAAAGTGTGCCGAAATACGAAATCCCCGAAAGTGGCATGCCTGCCAATGCTGCGTATCAACTGATCAAAGATGAGGTAAGTCTCGATGGTAATCCAGCCCTCAATCTATCGAGCTTCGTCACCACCTGGATGGAGCCGGAAGTGAATAAACTCATCATGGAAAACATCAACAAAAATTTTATTCTATGCATATTCCAACCGTGCAGGATATGAGAAACGAGATTCAAACCAATGGCACTATCGCGGTAACAGTATCATTATCGGACCTCACGGTGACATCATTGTTCAGGCCAATCATCCGCAGGACACGTTGCTTATTGCTGACTGTATCCCTGGGTACTATGGGGTGACCCATCCCGCGGTCAACCATAGCTACCTCAAGGACAGGCGGCCGAGGATGTATAAACCGATCACAGCGCCAGAGGCCGATTTCATCAAAGGCGGATGGAAGTACCCCCTCTAAAAAATGGCAAAGAAATCAGCATAGAGTCACAAACACCTGGACTTTAGGCCCCAATGACACCACCACCTTCAACACCTGCACCAACTACAACTCACCTAAACTCCACTTTCTATCTTGTCCAGCAGCATTCTACGAACTTCTTTTGGATCCGCTGTTCCCCTCGTATGCTCCATTACCTGCCCGACAAGGAAATTCAACGCTGCCTTTTTTCCCCCTCTGTAATCTTCAACAGTACCCCTATTTTTCTCTGTTACTTCAAATATTGCCTTTTCCATCTCTTCTAAACCTATAGTTGGCAATCCCTCACTCTCTATTATTTCCCCTGGTTTACCGCCCTTATCAAGCATCGCCCTTATTATCGCAGTCGCTCCTCGCTCGGTAATCACACCCTGCTCCAAATATCGCAAGATGGTGACGAACTCATCGTGAGGAATCCTTTTTGACGCCTCACGCATTGAACTAGAGCGATAATTCAGTTCGCCCTTCAAAACATCCGCAATCCACGTAGCACTTAACCGCGGATCTATTTTAGACGCTACAGCTTCATAGTAATCGGCTATATGTGGATCGTAAATGAGCGAACTCGCATGTTCCGGGGTGATAGAATATTGAGCGAGGAATCGCTTCCTCTTTTCGTCCGGAAGTTCAGGTATCTCCTGCCTCACCGCTTCTACACTATCAGAAATGCAAATAGGGACGAGATCGGGCTCCGGGAAATAGCGATAGTCATGCTCAAACTCTTTTGTACGCATGGAAAGAGTTATGCCACGCACTTCATCGTAATGGCGCGTCTCCAGCCGGACATTAAGTCCCCGGCGCAACAAATTCTTCTGCCGCGTTATCTCGAACAATAACGCACGCTCCACACCCTTATATGACGATATGTTCTTTACTTCTGCCCTATCGCCCCCTTCAATGGATATATTTGCATCAACTCGCATTGCACCTTCCAAATCGCCATCAAACACGTCCAAATACTCCAGTATGCTCCTCAACTTACCTAAAAACATCCGCGCCTCTTTCGGCGACTTGAGGTCGGGCTCGGTTACTATCTCAACTAACGGCATTCCCGACCGGTTATAATCAACAAGCGAATATTTCGCGGTATCTATCGTACCTTTATATGCCAGCCTACCGGGGTCTTCCTCCATGTGCACGCGCGTAATCCGTATCTCTCGCTCTTTGCTTCCATCGCCTCTATCACTTTCTATTCGCACCAAGCCATTAAAAGCGATGGGAAAATCATATTGCGTGATCTGGAACCCTCTGGGGAGGTCGGGATAATAATAATTCTTCCGGTAGAATATAGTTTCCTCTTGCACTTCACAGCCCAAAGCAAGCGCTATTTTTATTGCATATCGTATTGCACGTTTGTTCACGACCGGTAAAGCGCCGGGTAAGCCTAAACAGGTTGCACAGACATGCGTATTTGGCTCAGCGTTATGATAGTCCGTAGAGCAAGAGCAAAATAATTTAGACTTTGTAAGAAGTTGTGCATGGCATTCCAAACCGATTTTCACATCCATTTGTTTCTCCCCGGTTCCATTTTTTTTGTACAAAAAACCCCTTTCTTCGGTAAAGTGTTCAAATTAAAACTTTGTGAGAGAAAGGGTTTTTATCAAATAAGTTTTTATGTCTGGAATAAAAAGGTAAAGTAAAATGACGACGGTATACGATGTGCCACCGGATAAACTGACGAAGTCCGTAGGGGAGAAATTAAAAAAGAACAAAGCTATCTCTATGCCTAAGTGGAGCATGGATGTAAAGAAGGGTGCGAGCAAAGAATTACCGCCGGTTGATAAGGACTGGTGGTGGGTGCGATGTGCATCGGTGCTGCGGCAGATATATATCAATGGGCCAGTAGGGGTGTCAAGGCTTTGTACCTATTACGGTAGTAGAGTTAGAAGGGGTGCAAAAAGAGAGCGGTTTAGAGCTGCTTCTGGGAAGATAATACGAGAGGCACTTTCACAGTTAGAACAGGCCGAGTATGTAACCAAGACGAAAAAAGGGCGGAAAATATCGCCAAAAGGGCAGTCTTTTCTCAATGACGCTGCACACGAGCTAAAAGTCGCTCAAGAGCAGATCAAGGACGTAGTAGAAGAAACAGCAGGTGTTACAAATGGCGAGTGACGCGGAACTAGAAGCGATAAGAAGGCGAAAGTATGAAGAGATGGCACAGGTTCAGGCAGGAGCGGGCGCGGAAGAGGAAAAGCGGCAAGAGATAGAAGAGGCGAAGCGAAGTATTATCAAGCAGATCCTCACACCGGAAGCGCGAGAACGGCTAACGAATATAAGAATGGCAAAGCCGGAATATGCGGAACTGCTGGAGAATCAGCTAATTGGATTAGCGCAGACTGGCAAGCTAAAGAGCATGCTAAACGATGCCCAGTTTAAGGAAATCCTGCGGCAGTTGATGCCAAAGAAGCGCGACATCAAAATAACAAGGGTATAACAAAATAAAATAAAATAAAATAAAGTGCGTTATTATAGATGATTACAGAACAAGAGATTTCCATTGATGGCGCTGTAAGGGCGATGAAGGAGTCTGATATAGGCGCCATTGTGACTTTTATCGGTGTGGTGCGGGCTGAGGATGGTCTAAAAGGTATGGAAGTAGAAGTTAAAGATAATGCGCCGGCAGAACTTGAGCAGTTAAAACGAGATGCTTTTGATACATTTGATATAGAAGCTGTGGAGATCATACATCGGCATGGATTACTGGATGTGGGCGATGATATCGTTGCTATTTTGGTAGGTGCGAAGCATAGGACGGATGCTTTTAGGGCTTGTGAATATTTAATAGATTTGTTGCGTATAAATGAAGCTATAAGACTGAAGGAATTAAGATGAACTAAGATGAAATCCGAGAAGCTTTTTGAACTTGCAAAGGGATATATGCCCGGCGGTGTTAGCAGCCCGGTGCGTGCATATGAGCCATATCCATTTTATACCGCGCGTGCGAAAGGGTCGAAGATATACGATGTAGAGGGTAAAGAATACATTGACTACTGTTTGGCCTATGGCCCTCTTGTTTTAGGGCATGGAAACGAAGAGGTGAAGCGTGCAGTCGTAGATCAGCTCGAAAAAGGGTGGCTTTATGGCACGCCGCATGAGAAGGAAATAGCGCTTGCAAAGAAGATAATAAATCATTATCCTTCTGTTGAGATGGTTCGGTTTGTTAATACTGGTAGTGAAGCAACGATGGCTGCTATAAGGCTTGCAAGGGGGTTTACGGGACGCGATAAAATAGTGAAGATAGAGGGCGGGTTTCACGGTGCGCATGATGGCGTGCTGGTAAAAGCAGGTTCAGGCGCTACAACATTTGGTATTCCTGACTCAAAGGGTATACCAAAGGATTCCGTGAAGAACACGCTTCAAATTCCATTTAATGATGCGGAGGCGCTTACCTCTGTGCTGGAGAATAATTCAGTTGCTGCTATTATATTGGAGCCGGTGATGGGGAATGTGGGTCCGATAGCGCCTGCGGCTAACTATTTGAGTGAAGTGCGAAGAATAACGAAGGAGAACGACGTACTACTCATTCTTGATGAGGTAATTACCGGCTTTCGGTTGGCGTTGGGCGGTGCGCAGGAATATTATGGTGTGGATGCGGACTTAACGGTTTTGGGTAAGATCGTGGGTGGCGGTTTCCCTATCGGCATGTTCGGCGGCAAGCGCGAGATTATGGCGTTAGTAGCGCCTTCCGGTGCGGTATATCAGGCAGGGACATTTAGTGGTAATCCTGTTTCGGTTACTGCGGGCTTGAAAACGATAGAGATACTGGAACGAGATAGTGTGCCGGAAAGAATAAACGAGCTTGGTGCGACTATGCGGTCAGTTTTAAGCGAGCTAGTGCGCGATTCCGACGTTGAAGGATGTGTTTCAGGTGTCGGTTCGATGTTCAAGGTCTTCTTCAGTCCTGGCGGTGTGGCAGTAAAGAACTATGCCGATGCTTTGGGTTGCGATAAAGCCAAATATACACGCTTTTTCCATAAAATGTTGTCTGCCGGTGTGTTTTTACCGCCTTCACAGTTTGAGACGAATTTCGTCAGTTTTGCACATACTGATGAGGATATACAAAGGACTATCGAGGCGTATAAGGCGAATATTAACGATTTACAAGATTAGTCGAGGTCTTCAGGCGACAATTGCCCTTCTCGTATATCTCGCTACCCTATTATCTGAAGGATTATTCTTCTTGACCGCCTCTTATTGTCCAACTCGATAAATATCACTTGCTGCCACGTTCCCAGCATGAGCTTTCTCGCTCTGAAGGGCACGGTCAAAGACGGGCCTAAGAAAGAGGCTCTTACATGCGAATGCCCGTTACCGTCATGCCATCTATATTCATGCTCGTATCCCATACCCTTAGGAAATAACCGTTCCAAGGCATTGGGTAAATCCTGCAGCAGACCTGGCTCGTATTCTATGGTTGTGATCGCTCCCGTCGCGCCTGGTACGAAGACAGTTACAATACCGTCATCAATCTCAGATTCTCTTAGTTTACCGTTCACCTTCTCCGTTATGTCTATTATTTCCACCTCGCCTTGTGTATCAAAATGCAGTTCCTTCGTTTCGACGCTCATTTTTGCACTTTCTCATTCTTCTGTTTTATTCTTAATAAATTTTTATGGGTTATAACTTCCTGTATACTATTTATGTAGTTATATGGTGAACCGATATAAGACAGTTATCTTCGATATGGACGAAACGCTTCTGAATTCGAGGGGTGTAAGGGCGATAGCACATGAGTGGGCCTATGAAGCATTCAGAAAAACTTTGCGGCATTATGGGCTATCACTCTCCATGACGGAGATAGATAGTTTATTTCTCGTGCCTCTGCATTCAGATGGCGAAGCAGGAGTGAGACGATTTTGTAATAGGTTCGGATTAGATACAGAAGATTTCTGGGCACGGCGGGAGGCAGAGGTCATAGAAGCGAAGATAGAAGCGATGCGAACGGGCGAGATAAAGCTATGCGACGGATCTGAGGCGATAATAAACTATCTCAGTGGACAATTTTATCTTGCCGTGGTGAGCGATTCACAACAGGCGTGTGTGGACTATGCACTTGCGCATTTCCATTTGAAACAGCACTTCAAAATATGGTATGGGCGGAGTAGCGATTTGGTAAGTCTGGCAAATAGGAAGCCCAGCCCTTATTACATTAATAAGGTCCTGAGCGAATTGAATATGCACCGGGCGGATGTGATGTTGGTAGATGACAGCATGGTGGGGATATTAGCGGCAAATAGGGCCGGTATTGATTCCGTGCTTATCGGTAACGCAGATAATGGGATAAAGTATGAATCGGAACCCACGTTTTTTGTGCATAATATCGGAGAACTGAAACAAGTTATATAAAATCAAAAAACGTACTTCTAGTTAGTGTAGTGTATATCTAAGGAGATAAGTGAAAGAATAAATATGGGAAGAAAAATAGATCTGCCTGTAATCGTGTTAAATGAAAAGACGTACCTGGAATCCGCGGGTGATCGGGGTTTTAGACTAGCCAAAATATGCGAGGCTGTTTCAGCAGAGCAGGGTATGAGTATTGTCATCTGCCCACAGCAGGTGGAACTTGCGAAGATAGCATCTTCAGTGAAGATACCGTGTTTCGCACAGCACGTTGAGGCCGTGGAACCGGGCAGTCATACAGGCTTTGTAACGCTGGACTCAATAAAGGCGGCTGGTGTTACGGGCACACTCGTGAATCATTCAGAGCACCGGCTGAAAATCGCGGATATCGAGTTCATTATAGGTAAAGCAGCAAGCTTAGACATTCTAACGATAGTCTGCACGAATAATATCGCGGTAAGTAAAGCGGTTGCGGAACTGAAACCGTACGCAGTCGCAGTGGAACCGCCGGAGTTAATCGGTAGCGGCAGATCGGTATCGAAGGTGGACCCGGGGATAGTAGAAGAAACGGTGAAAGAAGTGAAGCAAGTATATGCGGATTGTGTTGTGCTTTGCGGCGCAGGAGTAACAAGCGGGGAGGATGTAAAGGCTGCGATAGAGTTGGGCGCAGACGGTGTGCTGCTGGCTTCAGGCGTAGTGAAGGCAAAGGACCCAAGGGCAGCATTGCTGGACCTGGTGTCGGGGGTGTAGAAGATGAAAATCTGTCCAAAATGTGGCTCCGAGGAGTTGAACTATGAGCCTTGGCTTGGCGAGATATACGAATGCCGGGATTGTGGTTATCGAGGTGTCTTCATAATAGAAGAAGACGATCCGGAAATTGCAGCGGCGATAAAGAAGGAGATTGAAACGGGGAAAAATAAAGAAGAGTAATTTTCTATCGTATGTAAATAACGTATAACTTCTACATATAAATTTAATTTAGGACGCAGATTTACACGGATTAAATTTCTTCTGTGTTAATCTGTGTCAACAATTAATTTTATCATCATTGCATTCTCATAAATCTTTTCCAGAAAACCATAACATAATAAACCCAGTTTATTATAAACGCGATAGAAGATTCTAATACTCTCTTCCGTCTATTAATATTTAAAATCCTAATTATCTGCGTCCGATTATTAAAATTTATTCTTTCTTGTATACAAATTTTAAGTAGATTAGTTTCATATACCATACTATATTATACTATATGATAGAAAGTTAACTTTATAGCACCAAGCTAAAATAAAGGGGGGATAAAAAATGGTAGAAGCAAATATAATGATTGTTGAGGATGAGGTCCTTTTTGCTAAGGATCTACAAGATTTGTTGGAAAGTTGGGGATACACGGTTCCAGCTCCAGTATCTACAGGAGAAGAAGCTATTGAAAAGGCAGGTGAGTTGAAGCCGGATTTAGTATTGATGGATATTGTGTTGAAAGGCGGTATGGACGGCATAGAGGCGGCAGATACGATTCGCACCCGCTTCAAAATCCCTGTCGTATATCTCACTGCTTATGCGGATGACGAGACAGTGCAACGAGCAAAGATAACAGAGCCTTATGGCTATGTACTCAAACCGCTCGAAGAGAGGGATTTACATGTTACCCTTGAGATAGCTCTTTACATGTATGCGAAATATGGCGTGAGAACCAAAGAGAACTAAGAAAAAATCAAAAAGAACTCGTAAGCGCATAACGCTATTTTTCCTGATGTGACCGGTGCGTTTACATTCGGTCATGTGATCTCCTGCGCCTGTAATCCCCCCTGCTATTTTCATATACTTAGTAAATACGGGGTATCAATAATACTCTGCGCTCTCTGCGATCTCCGCGGTGATAAATCACAGAGTTTTTAGAGAGTGCCCACGAGGTGGCTAGTTCCAATCCAAAGAAACGCACCTACCTCCACGGTAAGAAATTCCAAATTGCAATAACTCCCGCGAAAAGAGTTGTAAAGAGTATAATCCGTTTCAACTTCTCCGGATAAAAGTAGAAGTAAATCTACCGTTACATACCCGGAAATCGAAAATGAAGCTAAAGTAACAATATCTATCACAATTAAATAAGTAATCAAGCATCTTCTTATGAATGTGGCATCATACTGCTGATTCACCAATCCAAAAACGATTGGTGGCCCATTTATTCCCGTCAATACACCCACAGAACCACTTATTAACCCAAGAACGGTAAAAAGCAGCCCCTCCTTTTTCGTTCGGAAGTTTATATTCAGAATTTCACCACTCTTTAATTTAGTATCTTTGTTTTTGTTTATTTAGCGAAATAGCACAGATTTTTATTCTGACTCTTATCCACGCAACTCCCGCATCTTCTTTATGTTCCGCTCTATGTAATGTGCAGCTCCCACGTCCCACCGGTTCCACAACGCACCGTCTATATTCCTAATCCCTTCCAAAGATAGTTCCCTCGCATCTTCCATAGTCTCACCAACGCCCACTGTGCAAACAGTTCGTGATCCAAGCGCATATGTATTTCCATCTGCTCGTAACTCCATAGACCCCGGATAGACCCGCAAATAATCGCCATATGTATCCTGCAACGCATAGGCAGCATTCAAATCAACCCTTTTATCGCCGCTATCTCTTTTACGGTAACCGCCATAATCCATCGGCACGGCATACGTCACCAC
>JAUWND010000096.1 GCA_030612835.1 Candidatus Methanophagales archaeon
TACTGTAGTTATACAAAACAAATACTTACTTCTATTCTCGTGAAAATCCATTTAATCTTGTGGTTGAACAAAATAAAATCAATTATTGACACAGATTAAGGGAACTCCAAGTAAATAGTTTACCCATTTTGATAATTATCATAGACACAGATTTCACAGATTTACACAGACGCTACTCTACTGTCCAGAAAAGATTATTAAGTTTTTACGGGTTGTGCAAAATTAAAGAATCAATACACTACTTCAAATCTGTGTTAATCAGCGTTAATCTGTGTCTTAAAAATCCTTGAAAAATGATACAGTTCTGGTAAATTATTATTTGTGAGTTCCCTAACGCTGATTAACACAGAAGAAATCAAATCAGTGTAAAAAAAGTAGATTGTGGAATCAATTAAATTTTGATTCCACCGCCATCTTGTATATTATGGGACTATTTTGGCATCTTTACGTACGCGTCGCTTCTTACGGTTATAACGGTTATACAAAGGTGCGAGACTTAGTCGCACAGAAGAGAGCACAACTTGCTTTTGGCTCTCTCGGCTCTGCTACTGGTACAAATGGCTGTATGCAGACGGAACACTTGTCCAATTTCCCATTCCATTCCGCGAGATCCCCTTGCAGGTCCTGAGGATACTGCGGAACTGCAAATGGACATGCAGTAACGCATAGCCGACACCCTATGCACTTGGTCTTATCGCCCAGCACAATGCCATCTTCTCGTTGTGTTATAGCAGTTACTGGACAGATCGCCACACAGTCAGGTTCCGAGCAGTGCATACATGAGATTGCCTCATTCTTCTCCCCTGGTACACCTTCGTAGATCGTTACCACACGAACTCGCGCTGTACCCGGTGGAACCTTGTTCTGACCCTTGCAGATAACAAAACATCCACCGCAGTCTATACAGGTCTCCACATCATTCTCGAATTTATAGGTTTCCATTTTTTCCTTTGTCTCCTAACTAAGCCTTGTACACCTTACACAGGCATGCTTTCGTCTCTTGCATGTTCGTTGACCTGTCATATCCATCCACGGTGATGATATTACAAGAATCACCGTATGCTAGTTCTCCGCATCCGGCAGGCCATCTGTCTGCATATGATACACCTTCAAACACACCAGCCCAGTGATAAGGCATGAATACTGTCTCATCGTTCACACGCTCCGTCACATATGCTTTCACCCTGCACTTTCCTCTTAGCGTCTCTACCCATATGTCGTCCCCGAGATGGGTATCTGTATCCCAGTTGACACCCAAAGCCAGTGCCACCGTTGGATTGATCTCCGCATACATATATGGCTGAAGTTCCACGAGGTACTCGCACGATCTTGTCTCTGCTCCACCACCCATGTGCTCTACCTGTCTTCCGGTAGTCAGTATGAGCGGGAACTTATCCACCAGGTTCTTCCGTTCGTCCTGTATCGTCTTGAACAGGCACTTAACACGGAAGAGATCGTCAACGTCATCGTAGGTCGGATATTTCTCTATCAGGTCGGGTCTTGGACTTTCGATCGGTTCTCTATGTATGGGTACCGGATCAGGCAGGTTCCAGGCTCTGAATCTCGCTCTCCCAGCTCCTGACGGGCACTTGTTCTCTGCAAGCACAGCCTTCCAATCGCAGTCCAGCTCATACTTCCAGCCCGAACCAGGTGTGCCGTCACAGTTCATCTCATCGTATCCATCCGGATAATCGTATGCCGCACCCAACATGCTCACGCCATCATCTGACATCGGCTTACCATCTGTTCTGAATCGGGGTCTAAATTCGTTGCCGCCGTCTTTGGTCGCTATATCATTTCTGTACAAAATGGGCGTTCCCGGATGTTCATCATTCCAACAAGGCCATGGAAGTCCCCAGTACTCGCCTTCGCAGGGACCGCTTTTTGCCTGACAATCCTCACAAGAGAAATCGGCACTGTTTTCTTGCTGTCGCTTCAGCCGCTCTGGCGACTCACGCATCATGATTACACATGCGCCGCGGTTAATCTCACGGAGAACGTCTTCCGGGCTGTCATAAGTGAAGTGCGCACCGAACCCAAGCCTATCTGCAAGCTCCTTCAGGATCCACATATCTGGCTTGCTTTCCCACAAGGGCTCCACCAGCTTGTTCCTCCACTGTACCTGTCTCGCACTGTTCGTAACGCTTCCATCTTTCTCGAAGACCGTAGATGCGGGTAGTATTATAATCCCATCAGGTCTGTCAGCAAGCGAGGCAGCAATTGTAGCATGTGGATCTATGCCAACGAGCAGTTCGACATCTTCCAGTGCCTCCTTCATCTTCGCCATCTCAGAAATCGAGTTCAGCGAATGCCCCCATACGAAGACCATCTTGACCGGATTTGGCTGTTTCACGCCAGGATCGAGCACACCTTCGTACCATCTCGAGACTGTGAGTCCATTCACGTGCATCAGCGACTTACCTTCGTAGTCTGCAAACTTCGCCTTCATATCGTCGAACGTTATCGGTTCATGCTCATTCCAGACGCCAATCCAATGCTTCCACGAGCCCTCTGTAAGTCCGTAGTATGCTGGAAGCCAGTGTGAAAGTACACACATGTCGGTTGCACCCTGCACGTTATCATGTCCTCTGAATGCGTTACAGCCCCCTCCTGATTGCCCTATATAGCCCATCAGAAGTTCAAGGCATGCAAACGATCGTATGTTATTAGTGCCAACGGTGTGCTGCGTCGCGCCCATTGCCCAGCATATACATGCCGGTTTGCCTTCTCGTGGTGGATGTGCCCAGTCATAAGCGAGCTGCCTTATTGTTTCTGCCGGGACCCAGGTGATGTCCTCCACAACTTCTGGTGTGTAGTCCTTTGCCACGTCCCACCACTCATCATACCCGTATGCCCTTTCTGCTATGAAATCCTTGTTGTGCCAGTTGTTATTCACAATTACATTTGCAATACCCCATATGAACGGAATATCTGTTCCTGGTCGGAACCGGACGTACTGATCCGCTAATGCTGCAGACTTCGTAAATCGCGGGTCCGCAACGATGAACTTCGCACCCCTCTTCTTCGCTTCCAGGATATGCTGCATCGAGACAGGATGTGACTCGGCTGCATTTTCGCCGCAGAAGAAGATCAACCCGGAATGCCTCATATCGTTCCACGAGTTCGTCATCGCGCCATAACTCCACGTGTTCGCCATGCCCGCGACAGTTGTGGAATGGCATATCCGTGCCTGGTGGTCTACGTTGTTCGTCCCGTTGAACGCTGCAAACTTCCTGAACAGGTAGCACTCTTCAGTTGTTACTTTGGCAGATCCTATGTACATGATTGAATCTGGCCCGTCCGTTGTCTGTATCGCCTTCATCTTGTTGGCGATCTCGTCCAAAGCCTCGCTCCATGTCATCTGTACCCACTCACCCGCTACCTTCTTCATCGGGTGTTTCAGTCGTGTCTCCGAGTTGAGCATCCCTGGTATTGCCGTCCCCTTAGAGCACATCGAACCGCTATTTACCGGGCTATCTACCCACGGCTCCATACCGGTACATACACCGTCTTCAATACGACCAAGGAATCCGCAACCTACTGCGCAGTGCGAGCAGTGCGACTTCACAAGATTTACGTCTGTGGGTGCTTCAGCCGCTGTTTCCGTCATCTTCTCTAACATTTCAGTAGGCGAAGCGCCGACATTGTTTATCCCACTAAGAGCCGCTGCCGTTCCTAAAGCTGTCAGTTTGGCGAATGTTCGCCGCGACATCGTGATGCCGCTACCAATAGTGTTTGTTCTTGTTGCCATAATCTCTTTTTAAACTCCCTATCGTTTTACCTCCTTTTTAGATGATAAAGAATCAGAGCTTATAAAGTTTTCTGTTTTTAACGAATATACGATTCCCAGCGGATTTTTCAGTACAAAGTTGAACGAACGTATAGGGCTTATGAATGCCTTTAAACAAAGGTAGAACCTTACTTATGCTTTTTTGGCATGTGTTGAATCTATATTGAAATCTCGGAATGGATGAAATCAAAGCTTGTGTTTGTATAGAAAGTTTATGAATCTGCAATATATAAATATAAAAGTGAAGGAAGATGATTTCCGTATTGGTGCTCGCAGCAAGCGTTGAGATAGCGACAGTAGCAAATGGTAATATACCGTTGAACAGGATGATAGGATATGCTTTTGTAGCTCTGGCACTCATTCTCGCAGCCTTTGCTTTCGCTTATGCGTTCGTTTTTCTGAGAAGAATGAAGAAGGAAAGGGCGGTGGAGAGCGAGAAGGACCGGGTAGAAGAGGTGATAAAGATATTAAAAGAGACGAAAAGGATAAAGGAGGAGATAAAAAGGAGGGGGGGAAATCTCACATCCGAATCAGATATAACCCAGGCGCAAATTCTTTTTGGTATAAATGACCTGAAATCATCGCTGCTATCAGGGATAAGCGATCTAAAGACTTTGCTCATGTTTGCTATGTCATTAATTCTTTTTGGGATAGGGATAACACTTGCTTTCGGTATTGCTATAATTACGATGTTGTGATCCTCTGCTATTCAAATACAAATCGTCATTGCTGTTAGGATTCTAACAACTCCTCGATCACTGCTTCCTCCAGCAAAATAAACCCTTTTGTGAGTCTCGCAATGCCCTTGTAGAACTCCGATAGCTCGTTTTCAGTTAGCGCATCACAGAAATCCGGCACCCATCTCAATAAATGCTCATTTAGATATTCTTTCTGCATATTCAGACATTCTGCAATTCTTTCTTCTGTATCCGCCGATAATTCCGCCTCACACAGATAGTGCATAAACCTGAGTTCAAATGCTATGTGGTCTTCAGGCTCTGCATATTCTTTCACTTTCGCGATACCCGCTTTCCTGTACACCTGCTTCACTTTTAACAGCGATTCACCCATCAGCTTACCATCCACCCACCATGATTCGTACGGCTGTACCGGAAGCCGGTGTGGGCCGATGAACAGGCGGGTATATTCACCTACCAGGTCTTTATGCAATTCATCAATGGCTTTGTCTTTGCTCTTCTCTACGAACTCTCTTACTAGCTTAAAACCCTCCGCTAGCTCTTCATCGGATATTAAGCCAGGAAGATAGAATCGCTCGTTCATCAAATCATCTACAAACTCTCGTGATGGTGGTTCTAAATACATCCGATATAAAAGAGCATAAAAGTTCCTTCTCGTTTCCAAAATCCCTTTTTCCAGCATCGATCTATGCACCTCCTTCGCCCTTCTTCTTATATGTCCACACAACTGCCTTTGGAGCGCGGCACTTTTCGCAATATCTGAGCAATTCTAATTTCTCCTCTAAACTGAGTTCGCCCTTTACCTCTTCTCTGCCTCCGCTCTCTCTTAATGCCTTTGAAATCCGCTCAAACGCGGTCTTGCTCACAAACAATTTACCACAGCCTGCACATGCGATGAGTTCCGATTCAGCAATAGTTTTTCCTTCTTTTTCTATCAGTCGTGAAAAATCGAGCGTTCGCTCTAAGGTGATCGCTTCTTCCGGGCATGCTTGTTCACATAAGCCGCAAGCTATACAGCGCCCATATACAAAATTGATTTTGTTATTGTCTTTAGTCAGTGCTTTTGTTGGACATAGGGTCTCACAGGCATTACAGATTAGGCATTTAGGGCCAATGGTAACATCAGCGAATGGAAACTGCGTATTCTCCTCTATTACGGTTGGATACACACCAGTTTCCGTGTGAAGGTTCTGTAACAGTTCATACAGAATATCCCTTTTCGGTTTGGCAAAGTCAATCACTCCCGACTTCTTCTTTCTAATAGGACTTAGCTTATTTACAAATTCCGTTACCTTCTTCGCAAAATCTTCCGCATCTGTTAATAAAAGCACCCGCTCTCCTAACTTGTGCGCAGATAGAGCCAGTTGTGCAAATTTCACTGCGGATTCGTTCTGCTCATGATGGCTGTCCTCGCAGCCCCATAATATGACACCATCGGCTCCAAACGCAAACGCACTGAGTATATACGCTTCTGATACTAAATCAATACAGGGCACGAAGAGTGGTAGCAACGCAGGGTACCTGATTTTCGTCCTGCCAACGGCATTTAAAGCCTCTGCGCGTTCTGAACATGCGAATAGAAGCACCTTTCGGTCTAAATCCCCGGATAATAAGTCCTCTATCTGAGAATATATCAAATGATCGGGATATTCATGCAGTTTAGGCACCGAGAGAGGGCATAAAGAAGTGCAGAGCCCGCAGCCCTGACACTTCACCTCGCTGAACACCATCTTCGTGCCTTCACGCCATATCGCATTGTAAGGACAGGGTAAACAGTACTCGCAACCGGTTAATTCGCTCTTCCCGCTCGCACACCGTCTCAAATCTAAATCCAAATACTTCGGCTTCTCTATCTCACCTAAATTTAATATGATCTCAATTGCTCTGGAAAACGCATTTTCACGTTCCACGCTATAAAGCCCGAATTGTGCATCCCACTCCTTCTCGATCAGCAGAATTTGCCCTGCACGGATGACCTCCCGGTTATGAAGCTCAATAGCACCTGTTGGGCAGACCGAAACGCAATCGCCACAATCATCGCAACCCGCACCAATTGTGTACACCGCATCGTATTGTATCGCTTCTTTCGGACATGCACCGGCACAAAGACCACAGGATATGCACTTCGCTAAATCTATATTCTTCTCTATTTCAACTTCAAATGCACCGATTTCACCTCTTATATCTTTGAGAGCGCCGATATGTATCTTCAGGTCATCACACCATTCCCGAACGTTATTTGTCAGCAGGTGGACGTTAGCCAGTTTAGAAAGATTCTTTGCCACTTCTATTGCGCCTTTATCCTCGTCACCTATCACTAGCACGTCATATCCAACATTCAAAGCGATTTTTTTAGGTGCCGGAATCGATCTTCTTATCGTATCGTAGTGGATAGCTGCTTTTATCATACTTTTCGCCTTTTCTGTTGATTCTTTTCTTTCATGCACCCAGCCGCAATGCTCTCTTAGGTTTAAGAAAAAAGTATCAATTCCTCGTGTCACACCCTCAATGATGCTATTCTTTTCTGTACATGCCGCTATGATTATAGCATCCAGCTTCAATCTCCTGATGTCGTCCTGAATAAACTCTAACCCACCCTGACAAAGTTGGTCATGGATCTCAACGACTTCGACTTCGACTTCACTCTTCAGGCTCTTCTTGACATTTTTAAAGTCTATCTCTATGCTGTTGTTACAGGTGCAAAGAAAGATACCCAGTTTCATGCATAATACTTCTTGCTTTAGCAATATAAAGCTTGAGGTTTTTGGTTGTATAATAGAGATAAAAACTCAATTCTCAAAATTGCCAGAACAAACTAAAATCAATTATTGACACAGATGTATCTGCTCAAAAACCTATGGATTTTTGAGCAGATAATGCAAAATTTAAAATGCAAACTGCAAAAGTCAACGTTCAACAGATGGTGTTAATCGGCGCTTAAAAATTAAAGTCAAAAGAGCCCATTTCCATTCCCGTTTTATATTTTGCATTTTTCAATTTGCATTTTGCAATTAATTGCTCAAAATCCCCAAGATTTTGAGCCATTACACACTGATTAACACAGAAAAAATTAAATCCGTGTAAATCTGTGTAAATCTGCGTCCTAAATAGGTAGAAGTTATACTTTATATACAACCAGAACTAACTTAGGGCTTGGGCAATATGCAGGTACACCTCTCTCGCTTTTTACTATTCAAATATATTTATAGTATACATTGAGAGTGTTCCCCATGTCTGACGAAAATAGCCAAGAACATCCGCAACTCCGGCTAATCTCCTGGAACATGACCTTCGCTTGTAATTTGCGCTGTCCTCACTGCTATATAGATGCAGAAGAAAGGGCAGGGAAAGGGGAGTTGAGCACGGAAGAGGGGAAGATGCTGATAGACCAGATAGCAGAGGTAAGCAAGCCTATCCTTATATTAAGTGGAGGAGAGCCACTGCTCCGTGCTGATGTCTTTGAACTCGCTCGTTATGCAACAGGAAAGGGCTTGATAGTTGCTATGGGCACCAATGGAACACTCATAACGGATTCCGTTGCGAAGGAATTAAAATCCAGCGGTGTAACGGCTGTTGCTATCAGTATTGATTCTTCCGTTCCAGAGCGGCATGATGCGTTTCGTGGCGTTAAAGATTCATGGAAACGCGCATTAGAAGGTATTGATGCATGCATAGAGAACGGTATAACAGTTCAGGTGAATACAACAGTGACGCAGCAGAACTACACTGAAATGGATAATATAATGGCATTGGCAGAAGAGCATGGCGCAAGCTCGTTTCACCTCTTCTTTCTCGTGCCTACCGGCAGGGGAAAAGCGATAGAGGATATATCTGCCGACATGTATGAGCAGATGCTTGATGAGACCCTCGATAAGATAGCGTACGGCAAATATAAACTCGATATTAGACCCGTTTGCGCACCGCAATTCATGCGTATTGCATCGCAAAAGGGATTGAGTCTGGAAAAGTGGAGACGAGGCTGTATTGCTGGGCTCGCGTATTGTCGCATTTATCCCACTGGCGAAGTCACGCCATGCCCTTATCTACCTATAAAACTTGGTAACATTCGGGAAACGCATTTCCGCGATATATGGTTCCATTCGCCGGTACTAAAAGCGCTTCGTGACTTAGACAACTTAAAAGGCAAGTGCAGGACTTGTGAATATCGCGCTATTTGTGGCGGCTGTCGCGCACGAGCATACGGGTTGACGAGTTTCGTAGATGTCTGCGGCGGTTTACAGGAGCCCACGGAATTAAAAGGCGACTATTTAGCAGAGGAGCCCTGGTGTCCCTACCGGCGGCATCGCACTACTAAATGATCTCTGATACAAGGATACATGTTTCTTCACAACATGATATAAGCGTTATAAAATTTATATAGATATAGGCAGTTATACACTACTAAATAAATTAGTACTGTGATGTAAATGGATAGGAGCTTTGTAGTGGACTTAATGGCTGGAAGAATTTAGGGGGTGATTACTATGGAAAAGAGAAGAGCTATAATTTTCGCGGGAATTGTTGTAGCAATCTTAGTTATGGCGATGTCTATGGGCTGCATAGAAGAGGCTAAGGAAGAAAAAGAAAAAATCGCGGAGGAGATTAAGGAAGCAGAGGAGGGATTTGCAGAGGAAGTTAAGGAAGAAAAAACCGCTCCGGTTGCAGAGGAAGTAAAAGAGAGAGTCGGTGGGGCTGTGGAGGAAATAAAAGAGGAACTCAGTGGGGTTGCGGAGGAAATAAAAGAGGAATTCAGTGGGATTGCGGAGGAAGTAAAAGAGGAAGTCTAAGATACCGAGTGGAAGTAGAAGAGGGTTCCGTTCTCTCCCCCTCTCTTACTGTTTTGGCAGAGAAGGGTAATTGCTCAATATCTTGTGATCAAGCACCAATTTGTTTGTTTGTGATTTGGTGCTTGATATTTGTATTTTTATTTAGCCATGTTAGCATTTCCGTTAGAGTTCCCGTTCATCGCTTTTACACCGCCATTAGTAAATTTAAACCGGACGCCAATCTTAAATAGTCATGCTCACGGCAATAGTCTGCTAAACACAAGAAAGCACCCTTCGGGTGCAAATCAATTGTAGCTAGGGCTAAGCATTGGATGGTTCCAATCAGCTAATTTACATCCAAAAACTTCGTTTTCTGTTGGAGGTCCCTTCTCATACCACACGAGTGTCATTTTTCTTCCACAATTTGGACATTTTGGTGCCCTTTTATTCACTTTCGTAACAAAGTCCTCGAATGTCGCCTGCCTTAAACTTCTCTGTAAATATCCGGAATGTTCTCTTTTGGTTCTACGGCTGTAAGCACCGTAATGCCGTATCATTTTGAAATTTCGATCTGGAATGTGCTGAATCAATGCTTTAATGAACTCCCGCACTTTCATAGTCACGAAATGCCTCTTGCCCTCACGATCCT
>JAUWND010000147.1 GCA_030612835.1 Candidatus Methanophagales archaeon
CCTTTGCACCCTCTGCCATAAGAACCTCTATTAGATTGCCCAGCACCTCGCCGGTGACATTGTCTACATTGGTCTCCAGTACGTCCACATCATCTGTGCTTAATAATGGCATGGATTTCGCGATTTCGCCTATGCTCGCTCTTAAGACGTTAGGCATAGGCAAGTCCCTTGACCCGGCACCGTATCCTGTTTCTTCTATACGCATTGGAGGAGAAAAGGGTTCAGAGCGATGAACAAAATGAGCCAATATCGCTGCCCCTGTCGGCGTGAGCAGTTCAAATTCAGAAGGACCACCGCGGTATAGCAAAGCGGACTGTCTCAATATTTCAAGTGTTGCGGGTGCCGGTACCGGTAGAAGTCCATGTTCCGTCTCCACGAAGCCACCACCAACCGAAATGGGGGTGCTTATGATCGTGTCCGGCCGAATATCCAAAAGAGCTGTTGTGCTCCCCACCACGTCGCCGATTGTATCCAGATCACCGAGTTCGTGAAAAGTCAAATCCTCTTTCGGCTCACCATGCACTTTTGCCTCGGCATCGGCTATCTTATCAAATACGCTTAACGAGTTCTGTATTATCGCCGTGCTCAATCCACTGTCTTCTATTAAGTGCACAATATCATTGTATGACTTCTCATGTCGGCCGCTTTCAGTATCTTTTCGCTTACTGGCGAACTCCACTTTTTTCGCTGCTATCCCGCACTTTCTCACTTCTTTTAGCTCCAGCTCAAGCTCAAAGGCAGATATTGCATCGCTTATCTTCGATACGTCAACGCCTAAATCCAGTAGACTGCCAATGATCATGTCGCCTGAGGCGCCGGAAAAAGGTTCGATTACTAATGCTTTCATCTCTTATAAAGTAGATTTGCGCAAAGAAAAAGATAAATGTCTCACTTTCAACTCCTGCTAGCAAAACAAGGTATCCAATAGAAGTCTGTCGAAAATAAAAAATTGACAAGAAAATAAATAAATTATTGACACAGATTAACACAGATTAACGCAGAAGAAATTAAATCTGTGTAAATCCGTGTAAATCTGCGTCCTAAATTAAATGTATAGGTAGAAGTTATACTTTATATACAATAAAAAATGCTCGAAAAATATCTCGGCAAAGTTGTAGATAGGAAGAACCTAAACGCAGAAGAAGCAGAAGCTGCTATGCGAACGATAATGAGCGGCGAAGCGGAGAAGCTACAAACTGCTGCCTTTTTAGCTTCTTTGCGGACGAAAGGCGAAACCGAAGATGAAATAGCGGCTTTTGCACGCGTCATGCGCGACATGGCACTAAAAATAAAACCGAAAGTGGAGAAGAGCGTGGACGTTTGCGGGACTGGCGGCGATGTAATAAAAACGTTCAACATCTCTACTACTGCCGCGTTCATCACCGCTTGCGTAGTGCCCGTAGCGAAACATGGTAACCGGTCAGTAACCTCAAAATGTGGTAGTGCAGACGTAATAGAGGAATTAGGTGCGAATCTGGCTTTAGCACCTCGCAAGATAGAGGAATGCATCGAAAAGATAGGGATCGGGTTCATGTTCGCGCCTCTGCACCATCAAGCGATCAAGAATGTGATGGACGTGAGGCAGAAGCTGGGTATGAGGACGGTGTGCAATATCCTGGGTCCGGTAACAAACCCTGCAAATGCCACGCATCAACTCATTGGCGTTTACGATGCTGCGGTAACCGAGAAGATAGCGAAAGTGCTTCGTATATTAGGACTGAAGAAGGCGTTAGTGGTGCATGGCGAGCCGGGCGTGGACGAGGTTTCTATCTCGGGGCGGACGAAAGTGTCGCACCTGGAAAATGGTGAGATCGAGTCGTATTACATAGAACCCGGTGATTTTGGGCTGGAACCGGCATCGCCGGATGCAATTGCCGGCGGCGACAGGAAAGCGAGTGCGAAAATATTGCAGGATATATTGAGTTGCAAAGAAAAGGGAGCAAGGCGGGATGTAGTTTTACTGAATGCCGCTGCGGCTATCTTCGCCGCTGACGAAGCAACTAGCATAAAAGAAGGGTTTGGAATTGCAAAGGGGATATTGGACGATGGGAAGGCGGCAGAGAAGTTGGAGGCGTTTATTCGGTTTGCGCAGTGAGAAAAGATATTTGTATAGTAATCTAAAAAACCACGAGATTTCACAAGATTAACACAGAACCGGAAATCCGAGAACAGGAAACAGAACTCTGACTTCTGAACTCAGACTTCTTGGACCTTCATTCTCGTAAAATCCGTGTAATCTTGTGGTCAGTAGAACAAATATAGGAGTTAGCTAAGGCGATTTTGCGTAGTGGGGGTCAAAGCTATCAGAAGCCCTATTGCATACGGTAGATATAAGCATCCTGAATTCAATGAATGTGTTGTTTACGGTGTTTCGTTATTCGTATTCACGACCTTATACTTTTGTAAAATTCTATTACTTGCTTGTGTCTCTCTTCGCTGTCAATTTTATAAAGCGTTTCATGAAAAAGAATTGCATACGGTATCAAGGGCTTTGCCTTATAAACCATTCCAAAATCTAAAAAAATCGTGATCGCTTCATCGCAATTTTCCGCCGCTTTCATGAAGTACTCGCCATCAAAGTCAATAGAGTCGTTAAATACAAAAACAGAGATTGCCAAAGAATGTGCAAGCTCGGCTTTCAAGCCAAGCTCCCTTCTTATCCCAATCGCCTCTTCTATGTACTCAACAGCAATGTCAAGTTTCTCTTTCCTCGCTTCTTTCGTCACTTCTAATCCCGCAAGGTCCGAATAAAAACTGGATGCGTTGTTCAAGGACGTTGCTATCTCTGCTTTCAAGCCCAGCTCCTTGTATATCCCAATAGCCTCTTCTATGTACTCAACAGCTATGTCAAGCTTCTCTTTCCTCGCTTCTTTCGTCACTTCTAATCCCGCAAGGCCCGAATAACGATTGGAGGCGTTGTTCAAGGACGTTGCTATCTCTGTTTTCAAGCCCAGCTCCTTGTATATCGCAATCGCCTCTTCTATGTACTTTATTGTTTTATCCAAATTGGAGGATAGTTCTGCATTGGTTCTGCTTTTCTTGATCTTCTCAGAATAAAAGTACGAGAGATTAAAGAGGAGGAGTGATTGATATTTTTGCTCTAACTCATTGCTTTCAACAAATGTTTCAAAGTCTTCGAACCACTCGTTTCCTATTTCCACAGCCTCAAGTTGAACATCGAACGACGAATATGTATTTTCAGCCTCTTTCAGCCATATTTTTCTCTTAAGGGATTCTATTGCAGTAAATAGGTCAGCTTTACTTTTTTCAAAGATATTCTTCCACATTCCACGGACTATTTCCTTGAATGCTGGGGTATGAACCAACTTCAGCAGTTTTAAACAGTAAAGAACTGCCTTTTCATCTCCTCTTAAACCAGGGAAATATATATCTTTCCACAACGTTACAACATCCCCTGGTAGATTTTCTATATCTCCCATCCTTATCTTTCCATCCCGGAACTTGATCAAGACGGAGACGATGTAGAGCGGAGTTCCCGCACTGTGCTCATTTTTCGCCGCAAGCGAAAGCACAACCTCATCACTTGCTTCTATATTAAATTCATTGCAACAGAGTCTAATTAGCTCAATATTTTGGTCTCTTTTAAGCTCTTTTAACTCGATTACCTCTGTTAAATCCGCTTTATCCCAGAATTCTAAGGGTATCTCATCATTTATCTTCTCTATCTCCGTAGAGCGAGCTGCACAAAGCGTATAAAAATTATCAAACTTATTCCTCAATTTATATATGGTGTCCATAACCAGCGTTGGGCGCACATGAAAATCATCCCAGACCAATAAAAAATTGTCAGCCAAGTCTTCTCTTAACAGCCGGTTAACATCTGTTTCCGTAAAGGCATCCGAGATAATAACTACGAGTTCCGGGTTAGATCGCTCAATAATCTTATAAATCGCGGTTGTCTTTCCAATTCCCGGCGTTCCTAGTATTCTTATGTTTTGATAAGCATTTAATCTCTCTGTTTCTGGCCTCTCAATGTATCCTTCGATTATAGTTGGGTGTATATAAAGAGCGTCCCTAACACCATCCAAATCGCGCTCGACTCTATATGTCCTTGGCAAATCAAAGTCAGAAACACGATTAAGAAGCTCTGCTGTTTTTTCTGATATTTGTTCGTCCATTGCCTCAATTTTTTCATTTAGCAATCGGGAAAGCCGTTTAATCTCTGCGGTGTCTTTGCTTATCTCTGAATAGTATTCAAGACTCACACTCAGGATTCTATCTTCTTTCTCTGTAATCTCTTTTAGGATGTCATCACCAATATTGCTCTTTTTCAATTCTTGAATAGCATCCTTTAGAAGCTCTTTTTCTGACTTACCCTTCTTTTTGAAGATTTTATCCTTGAAGCTCTCAAAAACAGTGCTGGATAATAGATTTATACTAACGCCCTCACAAACTTTTAAAATCGCATATAACATTGCAATGGTTAGTAGATCAATCATTCTGCTTATGTTTATATTAACGCTGCATTAATAAACCTTTGATGAAACCTTTTTTATCCTGTTTTTTACCAAATCCGAATGATTTATGAGGCTTATCTTAGGAATCCATATCCAATTCTAGTTCCCTTCAAGTGAGCTAATCCAAGCTTTGTATTTTTTATTGGCAGTTAAATAGTCTTCCCTGCCCTGGTTCTTAATCCATTGATCTCGAATTTCTGGTGTAATTAACTGGTTATACATGGTCGTCCATATGAAGTACATCAGAGACCGCTCTTTATGATTTAATTCCAAAGTGATAGTTATATAGGACGTATCTCTTTTCCTGAATGGTCCACGTCTGTCTTTTGCCAGCTTTTCAACTTCTGGATCGTGTGCCGAAATAAAATTCAGCCATTTGGTAATATACTTCAGATCTTCTTTTTTGAGGAGTCCACCACCTTTAGAAGTTTGAAAAGCAAATAGAATACTATAAAAATTTACTGCGGCTTCTTTAGAATCAATAACCAGCTTCCAGCGTCTTTTTTCTATCTCATTTGGTTTTGGTCCCAAATTAGCTCGTTTATAATCTCTTTTCTTTTTTACCACTATATTCTATCACCTCTTTTTTTTTCTAATGGTATCTAATGAACTGTGAATATAAGCGATGTCTTGTTCACCCACCTTAAATTTGCAGAATATTAAACTATAAATCCTCACACGCTTACTTAAAATACAGCACAAAATTTCATGATAAAATGGTAGAAGAAATACTAAAGAGAAAGCAGGCAACTATCGAGAAACTGAAAGAACGAAGAAGCATAAAAGACGCAATATTAGCAGCTAAAGCTTTAGGGAAACGCCCGGTCATTACAGAAATAAAGCGAAGAGGGCTAAAAACCGAAGGGAAAGAAGTAGTAATAGAAGCTGCATATGCCGCGAGCCAAATGGAAGAAGGCGGCGCATGTGCGCTATCCGTTCTGACGGACGAAGCATTTTCCGGTAGTTTAGACGATTTAAGAGCCGTAAAAGTTCATGTTGACCTGCCAATATTGAGAAAGGACTTCATCTTCGATGAGTTTCAGGTCTACGAATCGTATGCTTGCGGTGCAAATGCGATATTACTAATAGCGAGATTCTTAACTGTGGAAAGATTGAAGGAGCTGGCAAAGAAAGCTGCCTCACTGGGTATAGAATCTCTTATCGAGATAGATCGCGAATCGAAAGACAATATTCTTGATGCCGACCTAACGGACATTTCATCATCTGCGTTAATCGGCATAAACAATCGCGACTTAGATACGTTTGAAGTGACCCTGGCAACTTTTGAGGCGATTGCACCGGAAGTTAAACCGAAGATACCGGACGATGTACCGTTAGTTGCTCTGAGTGGAATTAATAATACGGAAGACGCAAGGCGGATGTTCGACGCGGGTGCAGACGCCTTACTTGTTGGCACATCCGTTATGAATGCTGCGGATATAGCGCAGAAAGTGAAAGAGTTGGTAGATGGCTGAAAAATCGCAGATTCGTTTTAGCTCTTTTATAGCCGACTAAGGATGGGGCGATTACTCGCCCCACCTCGTCTCAGAACGGTACGTGAAAGTTTCCCTTCATACCGCTCAAGCATTTCATAACCCTTTCTGTATCGGGCAGCAGTTTTGTTCCCGTGACATAGTGTTGTCGAA
>JAUWND010000202.1 GCA_030612835.1 Candidatus Methanophagales archaeon
AGGTATTACAATTCATCTGTTAGCTTATCAGATGTTACCCTTTCAGAGTTAATTCTGTGTAATGCAGACCAATCCAACATAAACAATGTAACAATAGAGGGCTCAGCAACGAAGAAAAATAACGGCGTTCTTTTAGTGAGAACTGATTTTTCTAACTTAACGAGTATAAACTCGTCTAACAACAGCTACGGCATCTGCCTGTTTTCTTCGAGCAACTATAACACGCTCTCCAACAGTACCGCTAACTCGAACAGCTACGGCATCTACCTGGGTTATTCGAGCAACTATAACACGCTCTCCAACAATACCGCATCAAACAACAATTACGACTTCTATTCAGACGAAGGTTCGCATAGCAACACTGCCAAAGACCTCACAATAGCCAGCTACCCAACGGCGATTTCTTTCATTTACGCCCAGGGAATCAAGATAAATGGTGTGACAGCTCCGGAGTTAAATCCCGCGGGAAAGGTGAACATCAGCAAATTCGTGAATGCAACGAACGTAACGGCAGATTCATGGATTTTCTTGAATGTGAGTTATCGCGATGCCGATGTCAGCGGTGTTGACGAAGATAGTTTATTGCTTTACAGGTGGAATGAAACAGCATCAGCGTGGGAATTAGCCAACGGGACCGGGAAACCAAATGGAGTTAATACAACTGGGAACTATGTTTATGCGAACGTAACGAGCTTCAGCCAGATTGCTCCATTCGGAAACCCCACACCGCAGAACGAACATGCTCAATAAACTGTGGAAAATCCCAAATCACAAGCACCAAATCACAAAAGGCGTTCTTACTTATCGTCCTTACCTAAAGACCCCATACCTTTTTACATTCCTGCGAATAAAATAAATTTCGGCACGAAATAAAATAAAAAATTTAGGAGGTGAATGTGAAAAGAGATGAAGAAGAAAGCGACTGTTTTACTTGCCTTGATAAGCATGTGCCTGATTGTGACGGCTGGAATCGGAGCGGTAAGCGCTTGCACCACCACAACTGTGAGTAAAATAAATCCTGATGGAACCACTACGGTAATAGAAACCTTCGAGGGATGCAGTCCTATGGTAGTGACAGTGACCCAAAACGAAGACGGCAGCCTGAATATCACCAAGGAAGACAGGCAGATATCGGAAGAGGAACGACACCTTTCAAACGCGTACAAGGAGATAATAATAACTCCAGAAACAGAGCTTCCCGTGAATATTGTGAATGAAAACTTCAGTCTAACAGCAGATGTCCTGAAAACACATGTAAAAGATGACCTGAAGCCATATGTAAAACTAGACAAAGACTGGAGGAGGGGGTATTACACAACCGCAAATAACTATAGTTTAGGCACTGGCGCAGAAGCTTGGGATGGCCGCACCAACAGCTATCCCTTTTGGTGGTAACGAGCTAATAGGAGAGGGAAAAGACGAGAGGTGTAAAAGGTTTGGCGCTTTTCATTTCTTGTGCGCCTTTTTCATTTTTTTGTGATTCCACAGTGTTCGCACTCGAAGAAAGAAGGAGAAGAGACAAGCAGAGCATGAGGCTGAGCTCAAAAGCGTCTCTTCTCAGCGCTCAAATGTTTTATCTGCATTCATATACGACATTAATCGTAGCGCGGACTTCCACCTCTTTTGGCTCGATTGGCGGAGCTAATGCCTCTGGCATTGAAGTTGGAATTGGAATTGCATAGTCAAATCCCCCTCCTCGATATGGTTCCACATATCCGCCACTCTCCTTTACCGCGGATACTCTCATGAGCTCAAGACCTAAACTACTGGCTATCGCATCGGCTTTTGATTTTGCATCCTTACAAGCATCTTTTATTGCTTTTTTCCTCAATTTCTCCTCCTTATCTTCGCTTAACCCAAATTCTATCCTTCTCACTTTGTTAGCACCTGCGTTTATCGCTTCTTCAATAACTTCGCCTATTAAAGATTTGCTACAACGCTACAACAATTTATATAATGTATCCCTCCTCTTAGGCGTTCTCCCTACATCCTTTATCAATCGCTCGAAGTCCTCTGGGCTCATATACTCACCAGCCAGGGAACCCGATAACCTTGAGATGCTCTCCTCCATTAAAGTCCCACCTAAATCGTTTACACCAAAATGAAGCATCCTCTGCACATCCGCCACGCCTAACTTTACCCATGATGCCTGCACGTTCACACAATAAGGATGGAGAATGACCCTTGATAGCGCGTGAACGGTTGCATTTTCCAAAAAGGAAACTTCTCTGTTCACCATCCGCCCCAATTCGTTGTTCTTTCGCATGAACTTCAGCGGCACGAACTCCGTGAATCCACCTGTCTCCTTCTGTATCTCCCTTATCTTAAATATATGCTCTATCCTGTCCTCCAATGATTCGATATGCCCATACATAATTGTAGACGTTGATGGAATACCCACCCGGTGCGCAATCTTTATTATCTCCACCCATTTCTCTGTTTTTATCTTTCGCGGGCATATTATCTCTCGTATAGAATCGTCGAGTATTTCTGCTGCCGTTCCCGGAACAGAACCCAGACCCGCCTTTTTTAATTCTTTCAACACCTCCTCTTCGCTCATCCCGGAATTTCTTGCTACATGGTGTATCTCCATCGGCGAAAAGGCATGTATATGGACATCAAAATTCGATTTTATTTCTTCCACGATTCTGCAATAGTCCGGCAGGGTAAGGTCAGGGTGCAGCCCGCCTTGAATGCATATCTCCGTTGCATCGTTATTCACCGCTTCTTCAACCTTACTCAAAACCGCATCCATGCGCAGCAGATAGCCACGCTCCTTCTCTTCTCTGAACGCACAGAACTTGCAGTTGCCTACGCAAACATTCGTGAAGTTTATGTTTCGATTTGACACATACGTGACAATATCGCCTTTCTGCTCTTTACGCAGTTCATCGGCTAACTGGAACAGATAACCGGGATTAGCCGCTAAAAATACCGCATCTTCTCTTTCAATCTCTCCCTTCCTTATCTGCTCGTACAGGTCATCAAAATTCTCGCTCATGTCTTACTCGATATTTGGCAATATGGGTTTACTTATGCTGTCCTACCCCAGCCCATCCTATTTCCCTCTTCCTTTGCTCGTTATTCCCGTTATTATCTCCTTATCAAGGTCAAATACGGTTGCTGTATCTTTGCCATTTGTTATTTTTAGCTTCTTGCTACCGTCTATTTCACCAACGATAGCGGCTTCTATTCCCGCATCCC
>JAUWND010000155.1 GCA_030612835.1 Candidatus Methanophagales archaeon
CCCGCTCCCGGGCGGCAGCTTGTTTTTAATACCTCTCTATTGAACATGAACGCGGGTAAATATTCGATAATCCTGAAAGACCATGCAACAGGGGTGAAGGAAGATGTAGATATCGAGGTCGAGAAGATTTATCTGGAAGTGGATACAGATGAGGAAGTGCTGAAAGGCAAGGACATAGAGATAGTAATAGAGAGTTCGTTCTACGAGGAAGAAGTAGATGTAACAGTCGGAACATTTTACAATAAATCAGTGACTCTTGACGAAGAAGGCAAGAAAAAGGTAACGATCCCCACAGACGATATTGATTACGGCCGGTACAAGATAACAGTTAAGGCTCACGGCATGTGGGACACTAGATATGTAAAGATAAAGAAATGTGAAACGAGCATAGAAGTGCCTGGTGATGCAATTGCCGGTGATATTGTCATTATAGACGGGACTTCAGAGTTGGGCGATTTGGCTGTTTTTGTAATTGATGATGTCTTTAGAGGCGAAGCAACAATAACCGATGATGAATTCAAATGGTACTGGGACACGAGCGGCGAACTTGAAGGCGGAAAAGAAATTAAGGTTTTCACATTAAGCAAGCATGTTCCATTCACAATTGGTGAGAACGTCAGTGATGACTGGCAGAGGAAAGAGGGAGTAGACGCATCGGCATCCATATTCTTGTTTCCACCAATGTTAAGCATGACTGTCCCAAAACACATAGCAGATAGTGATGACGTTGTAATAAACGGCATAGCTACTGGGACAGACCACGTTTATATCATCGTTATCAACTACAAAGGGGAAGTAATATTCCCGGTGAGTGAAAATGCAAGTGTGGTAACTGCAGCAAGGACCCCGGTTGAAGAAGGCGAGTGGACTGAAATTATTGGCGAGCTCGATATTGGCGATTATGCTGTAATTGCTCTTTGTGAAGGCCGAGATGGGAGAACAGATCTAATAGAAAATGGTGAGTGGGTAATAGGTGGCGAAAACAAGACCTTAGAGGAACGAGTGGTAATTCTTACTGATGGATCAGCAGGGAGTGATGATTTATTCATGCTATTCAATTTCAGTGTTGAGCCAGCATATGTTTGTTTCAATCCAATTGAAAATGTTAGGATCGGAGAGCCTTTGGAGATAACAGGTAAAACAAACCGAGAATCTGGTACAGAGATTGCGATATGGGTAATTGAAGGCTCTACGATTCTGTCCGCAGTTATAACCATGGTTAAATGGCCAACCGCGGATCATGGTGTATTCACAGCGACAATTGGGACTATGGGTGCTGTTCCGGGAGTTTACACACTTAAAGCAGACGCGGGTGAAGGGAACACCGATACAGCGACCGTAGAAATAGTTGCGCCACCACCGCCGGCACCTGAAGTTTCCATCTCTACCGAGAGAAACGAATATTCGCCTGGCGATGTGATTAATACAACAATTCGTCTATCAAATCCAACGGACGAAGCGCAAAACATGCTGTTCAAATTGTATTTTGCAATCCCTGCTCACAACAATTGGACGGAGATAGAACAAAAGACGATAAATATGTCGGCAAACTATGATCAATCATCTACGATTTCAATACCGGTGGCAGATTTGGGGAATGAAAGCTTCTACGGGTGTTATATCGCTTCTTTGACAGATACGAGAACAAGAAAAGTGGTAAGCGTGGATACTACTGCTTGGATTTATCTGCCTAGTACTGAGTCGGTAGCGAAACATCAGCAGAAATAAAGTTTTATATAGAAACGGTAACCAAGTTCTTCGCTTTTGAGAAAAATTTAAGTAGAATCATGTTTTGAAGAATAAATATTTGGGCAGCGAAAAAGAAAAATATGAGAATAAAGAAGGGAAAAGAAAAGGGGAGGTGGCAGGAAGCGTTTATTGGTATTACAATGGCTGCGATTATGTTGGCTTCGATCTTTGCATTGATGATACCGATAGTGAGTGCTGAGAGTAGAGGCGATAACTTTAACTATATCGTAAAACAACCGACAGCACAAAAAGTGCTTATCGGACAGAATTTACAATTTGGAGGGTTCGACGCAGCACCGTTAGTATATAGGTTTGTAGATGACGGTCTAGAGAACATTTATGCGGCCGATGCTAATAACCGTATCTACAATGTAAATTGGCCACTCTTGGGGGGATATTATGTTGACTATGAAGGTCCCGACGAAACACCGCTTTCAGTCGAAGTTCCGGATATGCCATTAAATCTCAAAGTTGGTATAAAGAGGGTGTCGTCTATCGTTGTGGGAACGCCTATTAGAATATATACCGGGGGGATGAACTTATTTCCGGAGGACGTGGTGGATCTAAAAGTAATAGGCCCCGAAGGTCAAATAAAATATGATGGGAAGAATGACCAGCAATTTACAGGCATAACTGTAGCGGAGTTGGTTAGTAACTATGGAAATAACAACCTTAAGACTGATGGATGGAAGATAGGGGATTACACATTTCAGGTAAAGACCAAGTCATCAGAGGCATGTGGATTGGATGCCGTGAGCAAAGTAAAAACGTTAAAAATCAGGAAAGAAGAAATTGCTATTGAGGCTAGTACGACCTGTGCTGTTGAGCTTGAAACAGTAACACTTATTGTAACGGGTATAGCAGGCGATCAAATAAGAGTTTATGCCAGAACTTATAGCAAAGATGTGCAGTTCAAAGCGGGTTTAGATGACACACCGGTGCCAAGGCCAGTCCCTGTCCCATATAAGGAGTTTAATGATACGATTGACTCAGACGGCGTGAGGAGCTATGCAGTTGAATTTACCGATGCCGGAAGCTATACGATAAGGGTAGATCTTACAGGCCCAAAAGAGGTAGGAGGAATACCAAATAAACGTGTTGGGGATTATGACACCGTGGACATAACGGTATTAGAGAAAGAAGTGTGTTTTGACATACCATCTGCCGTGGTAATTGGCGAGAGGATAATGATACAGGGTACTTCTACTTCAGGCACATATGTCAGTGTCTACGTAAATGATACGCTGCATCCGAAACTGACAAATATTGTGCTAGAAGATGGGGAATTCCGCAAAGAGGTAAAGACAACCGAAGTAGGTATGGACGTACCAGGCTCAGTGAAACTAAAGGCATGGATAAATTGTGAAAAAGCAGCAGGCGAAGAGCGACCTAAAAGAAGTCCTGACGGCAAGGATGTAATATTGCTGACGAAACCCACATTGACAGCAGAACGGTCTACGGCTGTAGTTGCACTTGAAGACGACTTTAGGGTATTTGGTACTGCGCAGGGAGCGACTGAAGTGACGATATTGAGCGTATCACCAGAGGGTGGTGGTGGAAAATCGCTATTAGATAAAGGAGACAAAGGTTTATCGCTCAGGAGAGCAAGTGTATCGAAGACGGATGATATATACTCAAAGAAGATGACGGTGCAGGAAGATGCTGATCTCAGTTACTATGACATCTACGTGCTCTGCACCGGAATGGACGGGGAATGGGGTATAACTGGCGAGGAGAACTTAGAAGCTGCTTTAGATGCAGGATATAACATAACAAGTCTAACGACAGGAATTATAAACACAATGACGCAGGAGGAGATCCATGCTATATTAACAGATTTGGTGAACACCGCAGGTTCTGATGATCTAATGTGGGAAGGTTGGCTAAGAGTGGAGATGCCTTACGTATGGCTCGAGCCTATTGCGGCTGTTGCCATTGGGGAACCATTGGTTGTAACAGGGGCATCAAACAGGCAGGAAGGATATGCAATTGTTGTAACCTGTAAAGGAGAGACTATGGAATTAGTACCACACATCGTTAAAATAGATGATGGCGCGTTCTGGTGTATATTTGATACAACAGATGCAACAACAGGCAAATACCTAGTGGAAGCAGATGATGGCGATGGGCATACAGACACAGCAACCGTAGAAATAGTTGTGTCACCACTTGATGTACCGGAAGCTTCCGTTTTGTCTCTTTTACATTTACATTGTGATATAACCGGAGATTCAATTAATGACATATTGGTGCTTTCATATACCGTTGACCCTGCTACAGGCGAGCCCACAATATGGTCTGATATAGAAGCAGTAAATGGAAGTAATGGCGAAACGCTATGGAACAAAAGTTTTGAAAATTGCGTTGCATTTACGTTACCAGCAGGGGATCTAAATGGCGACAATAAAACAGATATTGTCATAAATTTAATGTATATTGATCCAATTTCAGGGGGGTCTTCTGCAAAAGTAATAGGAGTAAATGGCTGCAATGGCGTGGAGCTTTGGAACAAATCGAAAACAGGAGCTAAGTACGAAGTGGTAGTGATGATAGGCTTCCCAGCGAATTTAACTTCTACAAATAGGACAGATGTAGTTATAAGCACTTTAACGCTTTCTGAGTATTTTGAAAAACCACAAAAAACATCGTGGTATTACCCAAAAGAGTATAGTGTATGGAACGAAAATAATGGAATATCAAAATACTCTTCTCTTTATGGATCCGGAACAGACATAACGGCAATAAACGGAAGTGATGGCTCAGAACTTTGGGGAAAATCTTTTACCGACAGTCTAGTATTTGGAGTTCCCATAGATTTAACTAATGATGGAAAAGATGAAGTGGTGATAGGCATGCCAGAAGAGGGAATGAATAGTACGACACCTGATGTAATTGCGATAAAGGGGAGTAGTGGCATAGAAATCTGGAGCAATCACTACCCGGATGTAGCAACTTTTAGCCCCGCAGATGATTTAACAGGCGATGGTGCAACGGATTTAACAGTACGAATTGGATGTTGCAGAGTTGACGCGGTAAGAGGGTATGATGGAACACGACTTTGGACAAAAGAAGTATAGCGTAAAAATTTTGCATACCGATAACACCTTCACCTCTTCATCACTTTCATCACTTCTTCCAACCCCCTCGTATTCACCACATCCTTCGGTTCAAGCCAACCTCTTCTTGCAGTTGCCACGCCGTATTTTATCACATCGCGCATCTGCATCGCATTATGTGCATCCGTTGAGATGGCAATGAGCACACCGTAATCCTTCGCCATCTTGCAATGGACGTCGTTGAGGTCTAGCCGACCGGGGAACGAATTAAGCTCCATGATGGTTCCTGTATCCCGTGCCGATTCCATAAGCTGCTCCATATCCACTTCATACGGGTCCCGCTTTCCCAGGAGACGACCGGTGGGATGCGCAATTATATCCACGTTGGGGTTTTCCATTGCGGTAACTATCCGCTTTGTCATAGTCTCACGATCTTGCGCGAATTTAGTATGGATCGCACCCACGACCACGTCTAATGATTTTAATACATCATCAGGGAAGTCCATAGAGAAATCGGACTTTATATCTACTTCGGATGCTGATAAAACCCTGAATTTGATGCTTTCGTCTTCAAATCTAGTATTCAACTTTTCTATCTCCTCTTGCCGTTTCGTTATCTTATCCTCATTCATGCCACCGGCAATACCAACCGCAGGAGAATGGTCCGCTACCGCAATATACTCATAACCGGAAGAAATAGCAGTCATAGCCATCTCTTCTATGCTGTTCTTACCATCGCTCCAGTTTGTATGCACGTGTAGATCGCCTTTTATATCGTTTGCTGCCACCAATTCAGGTATCCTATTCGCCTTAGCGGCTTCTATCTCGCCCCGATCTTCTCTCAACTCCGGTGGAATATATGCTAGACCTACACTCGCGAACACGTCCGCTTCGTCATCCCC
>JAUWND010000116.1 GCA_030612835.1 Candidatus Methanophagales archaeon
GGCAAATGTACGCTCTTGTTTCATAATGCCGTGTATATCCGCATTTTTAATGAGCCCCAATATTTCCTCCGCTTTCTCGGGTTTTGGCTTGCTCTCACCGCGTATTTCATATATGTAGTGCGTCATTCCCAGCCGCCTTGACAGGACGTTGAATGTTTTACCACCTGGCGAGAGTTGTGCGTCAATCACCAGTATTCCATCCGAGAACGTTTTCTCTGCATACGGGATGTTTAAGGCACGCAAACATGCTAAAACCTCTGATTTCGGTAGTGTTTCGTGCTCCCCCGATAGTTCAAAAGCGAGTTGCATTTTAATCTTTTAAAATAAATTATAGACACAGATTAACGCAGATTAACACAGATGATAAGAATCAACACGGTTAAACTAAACTAAATTTGCGTAAATCAGTGTAAATCTGTGTCTCAAATAGAAGGAAGCTATACTTTGTATACAATAAAAGAGAAATTTAGTGTGTTTCAAGCACTGATGGAAAAGAAGATCAGACTATCTACACCGCTGGAAGAGGAAGAAATAAGGAAGTTGCAGTTGGGTGACGTTGTGTATCTCAGTGGCGACGTATATACTGCACGCGACAAGGCACATCATAGAATCATAGAATATGAAAAGAGGGGAGAGGAAATACCCATTAGGAAGGGTGCAGTAATTTACCATTGTGGGCCGCTCGTGCGGAGGCAGAGGAGCATAGACAGAGGCGAATGGGAAATAGTAGCTGCAGGCCCCACCACCAGTGCGAGAATGGACGCTGTAACACCCGCAGTACTAGAAAAGCTGCGGATTCGTGCCATAATAGGAAAAGGCGGGATGGGCATTCCCACGAGAGATGCAATGTGTAAATATGGCTGTGTGTACTTCGCGATAACCGGCGGTGCAGCGGTTTTAGCTGCCACACAGATAAAAGCCATAAAAACAGTATATTGGGAAGACCTCGGTATGGCTGAAGCGGTCTGGCATCTTCTTCTTGACGATTTCGGGCCTCTTGTGGTCTGTATAGATGCAAACGGTAATAGCTTGTATGAAGAAATAAATGAAGAAGCAAAGCGAAAAGTGTATGACCTGAGCCAATCGGCAATAGCCAAATAGGGAATAGAATAAACGTTTGCGGTATTTGTATAGCTCTTTTATAACCACCCGATTACACAGATTTTCACAAGAAACCTTTTCTTATTTTACAAATTTATCACCCAATTTTATCATCTTACTTGTTCCGAAATCATATCTGATGACCAAACCTCTTTTTTCCAAATCTGCCAGAATTCTCGAGAGCGAAGACCTCGGGATACCTGTTCTGACGGCAAGCTCCGCTTGATTCATCTCACCAAAATCTAATAGTGTTTTGATAATTTTAATCAATGAATACATCTATACCGATAGCTATGAGCACTGCGATGACCACAGCGTAAGCGGTTATGCTTATGAATGAATACAATAGAAGCTTCTTATCATCCATTTTGAAGATTTTCATGGTAACGGCCATCACCCAGACACCTGTCCAAGGAGTTACAATAAGAACAAAATAGGAACCATATTTATCAACCATTTTTTTTAACTTTTCCGAAGTCAATTTTATGAACCATCTATTGATGCGTTCATTTTTGATCATTTGTTCAAAAAGAAAATGTATAAGAATAACGGGTGTATAGTTGCCAAAAACTGTCCACATTACTACTGAGAAGTAATCTAACCCCATTGCAATTGCCGCTGGGACTGCGACATATATTTCGAAATATGGAAAAAACCCGATGAACCAGGCTGCAAATGCTTTTGCGATGTACTCTGTCATATTCATTGAAAACTTCCTCTTTCGCTCATCTGTTTAATAATTCTATCAAAAAGTGGGATTTCTTTTACATCCAAATCTTTCCTCCAATCTATTATACAATCACAATCGAGATTATCAAATAATCTAATATCCTGTGTTTCGTTGAATTTATTTATCACCTGTCTGACTCTAGCCGTGCACTTATTGCAATTGCACGCAGTTTCCTTGGGTAGAGGTACAAAAGCCTCTCCACCCACTAATACTGTTCCTTTACCATGCGTTTCTTTGACTATGGAAATTACACTCCATAACCAAGGGACCCTGAAAAACCCTTTTTTGGCCAGATAATCCTGTAAAGTATAATCCTGAATCGCTATTGGTTCAAGCGAAACCTCTGATGAGCCTTTGTTGAAAGCGTACTCCACTGAAAGTAAAGCTTCCTTGATTGCTTCATACTCGGTTAGAAAAGGAGGTTTCACAACGATTCTTGATTCAAAGTGGATATTGTTTTTATTTAATATTCTGGAAGCATCATCATATTGCTGTCTTGTAAAACCTTTATTTAGACATACATCCCTTATATCATCGTTATACGTATCGAAACCTAAGCCAACTTTCAAATACCTGGCAGGTACCGAATCTAATAGGCTGTTTAAATTAGTTTCATCTACCATATCAGGTCGGGTTTCCACCGTTATCTGCTTAACTCCTAAAGCAACAAGATGTTCAAGCATCTTTTTTTGGATCTCAGGAGGAATTTCTTCGGGATCAAAAAAAGAGCCGTTGGAGTATAAAAATACATTATCGCTACAAGCATAATGGCTTGCGCCCTCCAAGAATTGCTGATACATTCTATCGGGATGCTCATAGCCTTTCAAGTAGCCGCAAATAAAGCACCCTTCCAGATTGTTCCCGTAACTGCAACCTCTTGTGTTTAACCCTATTATTGCTCTATTAACTCCCAGCCTTTTTAAAGTATCTCTTACAATCCTGCTTATATCCGTATCGTACTCTGCCAGACCTTGTCTTTTTAATCCCTTTACCACATCCAAAACCATTAATCTGACCTGATTTTTATCGATCATTGCAATAACTCCACTAGTATATGATACTTTGTATCAAAGTCTTTTTTTAGTAAGGGCGTTGTGCTCAAGTATTCTGATTTCAAAGCTTGCTGATAAAGTTCTTTACCAAAATTAATGATTTTCAAATTGATTTTGAACTTGCGTGAAAGATTTAGAGCATGTGGTAAAGATGCAGGTACCTTATCCTTTGACATATAGTTCAATAGCCACATTATCAATATATTTGGCTGGCGGTCTCTGAGATCTTCTTCATAATCTTTTATGCTATCCACAATATCAGAGAGCATTAATCTTTTGTGAAATAACTCAGTCATTTCGGGCGTAAATGAATGAAACATACTGGCAACTGCGCAGTAGATGAAGGAGTCAGATGCCCTTAGACTGATATATTCTTTAATCTCTTCCTCGCTGAATACATCCTCCTCTTCGATTCTTTTCTGAATTTGCCTCTCACAATCCCAGAATGGCATAATTCTTTTTTCTATGCTTTCTAACACCTGACATTGCTCTGGTGCAATGGAAGAATAAAAAATCGATCAATGCTTATTGGCTTCTTCAAGATACATACTTTCACCACTTTCATGATACTTATCCAAAAAGCAAGCATACCTGATTGCTGTCCTCAAGAGCGAAAATAATAATTGCTTCTCCAGAGCTTTGTCCTCCTTCTGATAGATAATATTAGAAATAAGTTCTGGCGTTTCTGACTCTTCGTCTATCTTTTTAAGCAACAGGGAAATTTTATTCTGATCATCTTGCTCTTCTTCTTGCATCTTGTTTTTTTTAGTTGCTAACATTCCCAGCACCAACATTGTCGTCAATACCGCCATCATTAGTAGCACTTTATAACTAATACTTGGTACATTTTTCATCATCTTTTTCTATTTCACCTACTAAATTTTTAGCCACACCTTTCGTGTGCTATTCATAGCTCGTGTGGGACAACATAAATATGGAAGGTGGGACAAGTGTCCCAAAAATGGGACAAGGCGTTTTGGGGGATGTAGGAGCGTTTTTTACAGTTATTGATGTCCCTAAAAATATCGCTTTTACCTATCGCCGATTATCCAAACTCGGGGATGAAAAAGGGAAGGGATGGGGAAAAGGCATTGAGCAAAATCATTTGAAAAATCTTCAATGTTTGTCTGTATCCCTCTAAAAAAATATGGTTGCGTGTATCTCGCGATGACCGGTTTTCAAGATGCAAGATGCAAGATACAGGACTATGATTTATGACCAGATTCCACAGCTTTAATGTTGATTTACTACAAATTTATCACCCAATTTTATCATCTTACTTGTTCCGAAACCATATCTGATGACCAAGCCTCTTCTTTCCAAATCCGCCAGAATTCTTGAGAGCGAGGACCTCGGAATACCCGTTCTGGCGACAAGCTCCGCTTGATTCATCTCACCAAAATCTAACAGTGTTTTGACAATTTTAGGCTCGCTTCCTTTCAAAACTTCCAGTATCTCTTCGATTTTATCTCGGCTTATAGCAGGGATTTGTCTTTCGTAATTTGAAGCGGAAGCTTTTTCAACATCGGAAACACGCTCTGATTTTTTCTCCAAAGCAGGCTTAACAACAAACAGGAGGTATATAGCACTGATTCCGAGCAGAAGAGCAGAAACAGTAACGATAACCATGTCTGCAAGGGTATAAAATTCCAGAGTATAAAATCCCGGCATCCGACTTACAACTACATCGCTTCCTTCTACAACAATGTTAATGGGCGTAGGAGTTATGATTTTCATACCTGTTATGAATATGGAAGCTATGAATAACACTGCCATGAGTATTGATACTGTTTTACTTTTGCCGTGAACATTCATTCTCATTCGTGCCATCGCCATCGTCTCCGCTACAAGAACTGGTGTTAATAATATAGTAAAAGGTATCATTAAACTTTTTCGCCTCTTCAATATTGACTACTTTCTCGTTGTTAACATCCACTGTCGCTTCATATTGTTTGTCGCCAGCAGCGAAGACAAGCTTAGCAATGGCTCCTTCTTCACCTTGTGACATCCAACGCGTTAATTTTCTATGTTCTTTTCCGGCAATTAAACTTTGAATTCTCTGGCAGGATTCCGCTATTCGGATTGCTTTATCCAACGCCTCACTTTGTTCTGCTTTTGTGAGGTATTTCAGCGCAATCCCTCCATTTTCAGCGGAGGGAAATTTGACTCCCTAAAATATCGCTTTTGTCTATCGCCGATTATCTATACATGGAGGATGAAAAAGGGTAGGGATGGGGAAAAGACATTGAGCAAAATCCTCTAAATTGGAAATAATCCCCCCCCAAAAAAAGAAAAAAAGGGAATTTTTTGGAATTTTTGTGTGCATCCTTTTTCTTCACCTAACTATACACATACAGTCTGCCTGAACTCTCATCTGACTCTTCTCCTCGATATACTCTTCCGTGGTAGTCATAGACATGACCAGGGTATACAAGGAAAGCGGGAGGGCTGAGCGTGCCTTCGTCAGAATCACCTGTTCCGAGACCGTCTGGACAAACTTTAGGAGCTGTTCCCCCGTCATCTGTAAATTCAAAGTGCACATCTCCGCATGCCCACCAATCTGTATCGCTAAACTCCCATCCTACCCATAGTTTGACCCATAGACCTTCCTCTGGAACACCTGTTAATGTATAGTCCGTTAGAGACGCTATTGCTGGTGTACCCCAGGACTCATGGAAGTACAAATCTCCAACTTTGCGTTCATAGGCTAAAGGCTCTACCTTACCCATATCAGAGAGATTCAAAGTGCGAATGTGATCCCTTACGTCTGCTGTGTGATTTTGTGGTTCGACTGTTTTATCGGGATTAATGTTATATTGAAGCCTCTCACTTAAATCGGTCTCTTTTTCGGCATTTTTCACTGGTGATTCGCTGCTTGCAATAGTCCCAACCAGTCCAGCACCTAATACCAACATCGCTATTACGCATATAGCCCATATCTTTTTTGTCTTTTTTATCATCTTTTTTTTATTTCACCCCCTAAATTTTTAGTCACACCTTTTGGTGTGCTGATCATGCTTCGGTTGGGACAACATAAATAAGGAAGGTGGGACAAGTGTCCCAAAAATGGGACAAGGCGTTTTGGGGGATGGAGAAGCGTCTTTTACAGTTTTTAATATCTTCCAAAATATCGCTTTTACTTATCGCCGACCATCACTATTAACCCGAATTTATTTTGACATAATCATAAGAAAGGTCGCAGCCCCATGCGGTCGCTTCGCTTTCCCCCAAGCCCAGGTCCACTTCAATAAATATCTCCTTATCCCTCATTAGCTCTCGCGCCACACCCGACAAATCCATAAATTCCCCGTTCTTCACCGCTGAAACCTTATCCTTATCCTTATCCTCTCCTTTTAACCCAATGGATATTCTGCCCGGGTCAACATCGCTAACGGTAGCGCAGCTTCCGATAGCTGCTATTATACGACCACACATATAATCTGGGCGTTCACCAAAAATAGCGCTTTTCACTAACGGGCTTCGGACTATTGACTTTGCTGCTTCTTTTGCATCCGCAACAGACGCTGCCCCTTTTACCCGCGCTTCGATAAACTTTGTCGCCCCTTCCCCATCCCTTGCGATTAGCTTCGCGAGCTCTTTGCATACTAAATTCAGACCTTCTTTAAAGTCACCTTCACTTATCGCTCCTCCCTGACCCGTGGATACGAGCAATACCAGATCGTTCGTACTCATGTCCCCATCCACAACGACCATATTGAATGAATTCGCAACGTCATCCTCAAAACTCGCCCTCAGTATTTCTTCACTCAGCCGAGCATCGGTATAAATAAAAGAGAGCATCGTGGCAGTAGCAGTAGCTAAATGAGGATATATCATTCCTGAGCCTTTTGCTATCCCCCCTATTACCACGCGTTCTTCATCGCCTGTATCAATACGTATTGCTCGTTCCTTATAGAAGGTATCGGTGGTCAATATAGCCTTCGCTGCGGTCGTACTGCCTGCCGCTTCAGCAGTTAACTCCGTCACCACATCTCCGAGTTGCCTTTCTATTAACTCCATATCCAACTGTTTCCCGATGGGACCCGTAGATGCAACCTCTATCTCTTCTTCATTGGTTCCTAACGAAGTAGCAGCGAGTTCCGCCATTTTTTCTGCGTTCCTCGTCCCCTGCTCGCCGGTAAAGCTATTTGCACAACCGCTGTTTGCAATTATTGCCTGTATTTGCCCCCCACTTCCCTCAAGCTGTCGCTTTGTAAACAGAACAGGTGCGGCTTTTATTTTGCTCGCTGTGTACATACCTACTGCTTGCCCTTTCCCTTCTATCAATGCTAACCCATTATGCCCCTCTTTTGTCCCGTATGCTCGTACTCCTTTCACTGCGCATAGTCCGCCTCGTACTGTTTCTATCTTCATCTCTACCTCTACATACAGCTACATACAACAGGATAAATATAATATCAGATTTCTTTTTCTTTGGTAAAGCCTTCGCAAATATACCATTATTCTGCTCTCGTAGAAAGCTTATATTTAAAACATCTGAATAATAGGTGAGGAATAGTGTGGTGAAGTGAGGTAAGGTGAGGCAAAGTAAAAGTAAGGTAAACGAAAAGTAAAGTAAAGGGGGCTCGTGGTCTAGTTGGTTATGACACCGCCTTCACACGGCGGAGGTCATGCGTTCGAATCGCATCGAGCCCATCTCCATCATAAAATAACTTTTATCTTTATCTTTTACTATATCATATAACATACACGTATAGTCTCATATACAAACTGGCAGAACCCGTTTGTTTATGTTGCCAAGAGGGATAGTAAGGTGTAGTAAAGGTAATGGTGAAATCAAAAGATAAAAGAGAAGGAGAAGGAACCTTAAAGGAGGGAAATAAAATGCATGAAGTAGATACAACAAAATATATGGTTCACGCTAACATCACAGCTGAAGGTTTTGTTGAAAAATCCGATGTGGTTGGCGCAATATTTGGTCAAACAGAAGGTCTGTTAGGCGATGAGTTAGACCTGAGAGACTTGCAGAAGAGCAGTAGAATAGGCAGAATCGAGGTGAATATAGAGTCAAAAGGGGGGAAATCACGCGGTGAAATACTTGTCCCCTCTGGTCTGGACAAGGCGGAAACTGCGATACTTGCCGCT
>JAUWND010000158.1 GCA_030612835.1 Candidatus Methanophagales archaeon
CATCCCTTCTTCCATCCTCTGTACCATCGAAATCCCTTATATCCAACTACGCCAAGTATAAGGAGTATGATCCCATACACCAGCGCTTTAGCGTACGTCATGCACTGCTCGTGGTCCCATCCGAATATCCATTCAAACCCGCTTGCCACACTTTCTATTAACGACATTAACGACATTTTTTATCACCTTTTTAATATATTAGTAGGTAGGAGATTTAGTGTCATTGGGAGAATTTGTAACGCTACAAATATGATAATGGCGTATAAACCGTATTTCTTGACCTGTTCTTCTGTTAAACCAAGGGCGTCTGCTATTATTTTAATAATTCCTCCCCACCCGCCTGGGTCGCCACATTCTATTTCTACCACATCGACGGGTTTTGTCCCGCCCTTAAGCCAACACACCATCTGTATAATTTCATTCGTAACATTCAACGAGTTCATCCCTACAAACGGATTTCCCGACGGAACACCAGGCCTAAGCGTTATCTCACTATGGGGGGGTATGCTTGTATAGTGGACGTCTGGTTCGGCGTCCACCAGTACCGCTTTTTGCATCAATTTAAGTTGAACTTCAACTTCATAATCGCTGTCATTTGCAACGGCTACTGTAAACATAAATTCTTCAAATGCCCCTCCGTAACTTCCGTTCTCAAGCTTGTCCGGGTATATGCTTTTTATGTAGACTTTACCCTCCGCCGGACCACCTTCAGCAAGCTTAAACTCAAGAACATCCGATGTCTTACCTGCTAATACGGTTACTGTTTGTGGCGATGGCTCTTCATATCCAGCTAATTCAACTGTGACTGTACGCTCATCTATGGGAATATTATCTAACTTGGTTACAAATGCTGGTATTCCAGCCGGGGCAGGCCACGTTTTCTCGCCCGTATCAACACCATCAATATATATCTGTGCTGAACCCGGAACAGATGTTAATCGTATTGATCCTACTGTGTCAGGATCGATCTTAACAAGATCGAAATGCTCTGTCGCTGTAACACCCGATGTTACAGTTACTGTTCTTTCTTCTGAAGGATTATATCCATCTAACGTAACTTTGACACGGTGATCACCAACGGGTATGTCTGTCATCGTGTACCAACCCGCTCTGGTTGTAAAGCTTTGCTTTACCCCATCATACCATATTGTTGCAAAGCCAGGAGTGGATGATACTTTTATTGATCCCGTTGTCCTACCCGATTCATCCATAACCAGATTTGGACATGTCACTGTTTCGCCCGCCACCACAGTTATCGGATTTGATGATTTATCCTCAAACCCCGATTTCTTAACTATGACTATGTGAGATCCTGGCGATACGTCTGTTACTGCATATACACCGAGGAACGTGGTTTTTCCACCTGTTTTTTCATTATCAAGATATATCTGTGCGCCCGATGGGGTTGAGGATACTTTTATTGATCCCTTCCCTTCAGATACTGTTAAAGTTCCTGTATCCGAGGATGCTGCATACGTGCTGTCTCCATTGAACTCTGCTTTTATTGTGTATGATCCGGGACCGGACGGTGTATATGTCCGCTGTGCAACGCCCAGTGTGTTTGTACCACCCGACCCTATGGATATGCCATTAATAGAGAAATATATTGTTGCTTGGTGAATAGGAGCACCATACCACCCCGGTGTCTTAAGTTCTGCACTGAAAACAATGGATTCACCTTCTACACCTGACTGATTACGACAATCCATTACGGTATCAGTAGCTCCGCCACCACCTTCAAGTGTAAGTGTAAACTGTGATTCACAACCACCAACCGTGCTGATATACTTCGATGCGGACGTATACCCGGTCGCTGATGCTATGATATTATATACGTCGCCTTCTTCAAATCGATGCACGAATGTGTTTGGTGTGGTGGCGTACTCGCTTGCACCGTCACCCCAAACTATTTTAGCTCGAACTGAACCACCATCAGATGTTACAACTCGGACGTTCTGAGAGCAGTGTGAAACTTTCTCGGTTAATGTTAGAACGATCTGTGAGGCGCATGCCGTAAAAGTCGTTGATGCAGACGTATACCCGGTTGCTGATGCTGTAACGGTATGAGATTGTCCTTTTGTATAAGCATGTATATGGTCTTCGTTTGCAGACACAACAGATGATGTTCCATCACCCCAACTCACAGTTGGATTTACAAATATATTATCTGACACAATGATTTTAACGTGCTGATCGCATTCGGTTGGTGCTGCGCTGCTCTCTAATATTGTTGCTGTATATGTTCCCCCACTGCCTGTGCCTATGTACCTTGTTTTGCTCATATATCCACTTTTTGAGAATTTGATGTGATAAGCAGAATCGGGGTAGAGATTTAATACACCTTTTCCGTCTCCCGCTTCAGGTATCCATGGGTCTGGACCAGTGAATGTGGCTTCTTTATATCCATAACAACCACTGCGACCGTCCACCACTTCTACAAGTACATCGTTCAGTAAGTTGCCGTTTTCATCTTTGACCGGAAATACACACGTTACACAGTTTACCACTTATATCATCGCCGATCCCACTATAAGAATTATTATTATTCGACCTGCTGTCCCAACAATATATCCTCCGTATGCGTAGTGTGGTTCTTTGGCTACATCGAGGTTCTTCATCAATTCCGAGTCAATACCTTTCCATTCAGTCAGACCCGCGTATATTCCAATGATGAATGCGTGTACTTCAGCATAGGTACTCAGGAACTCACCCGGATCAACAGACCGTGATTTAATTGCTGTCTCGATGAGTTCAAGTGTCTTGAATTCTGTGATGTCTTCATTCACGCTTATCGCCGCCCGAAATTCTATCCTTGACCAACTCTAATATATCCACAATTATCTTTTTAACCTTGTCGTCCTGAAGTGCCTCTCCAATCCCATTCTTGATCTGATCCTGCACCCATATTGCAAGTCCTTCGCGTGTTTCCTGTGAAACCATTTTTGATGCTGATGTGAGAATAGAGCGTTTGACAATAAATATGAAGATGCATGAAAATATGAGTGACCCTAAAATTGATCCCGCCACAACTATTCCCAGGTGCGTTAGAATATCAATCCAGATCATCTTGCCACCGCCGCAAGTCCTAAGATGCCAATAGCTACGCCACCACCAATGATTATCTTCTCTGCCGTGCTTCTATCAACACCAGTCATCTCAGCAACCATTGTAACCAATGCTTCCCATGATGATTCTCCTTCTTCGTATCCACACTGAGGATAATTCTTCTTTGTCAAAACCCATGCGCCATTAACGCACTCGTAGAGATCATATCCTTCACACTTGGTTTCGCCTGTTGTGCATTCAGGCGGCGGTTCATAACCACACTGCAATGAGTTTGTCTGTTGCAATGCCCAGTTACCGTTAACGCATTCATAGAGATTGAATCCTTCGCATTTGGTCTCTCCTTCAGTACATCCACCCGGCGGTTCATAACCGCATTGTAATGAGTTCTCCTCTTGTAGTACCCACGCACCGTTAACGCATTTATAGAGATCATAGGCATCGCATGCAGTCTCACCTTCACTGCATACGGATGATGACTTCGTAGTAACTATTCTTTCATCACCCACAAAATAGCAACTGCCTGCACCAAAATATGATGTTGAATATTTCACAGACAAATCGTGGTCTGGCATCACAAAACTTCCTCTGAAAGTTTTTATCTCTCCTGCAACACTCTCCCACTTTTGAGATGGGATCACGGTTTCTATCGGCGAACGAGTGGTGCGAGCCTCTACCTTAAGTCTCTTACCAAACCATCGTGTGATATCCTTTACCTTCAACACAACATTAACGGTTTCACCAGGAGCTACGGTTTCAGGTTGTGTGATGCTTTCTATCATAACCTCTTCCGGAAGTACGTACGTGAATACTCCGCCTTCCTGGGTATTTATTCTGCCTAATGTAACAGCATAATAGATATCACGCTCAAAAACAACCAGTGAACCCACGGAAACCGTTTCATATTCAAGCGGGTGCCGTAGCATCAATGTGTTTCCTGAAATATCTAAATACTCAAGGGATCTTCTCAATGATCCAATGCGCACTGTCTTAGATGTCTCATACGGTCCTGGTACTGGCATACCAAATGTTGATCCTATCTGTAATTGCATATCGCCTTTAAATGCTTTGACTGCAACTGTGGTCTCTCTGGTATTTGGCCGTGACACTTCAACATTATACTGCTTGTTCTTCGGTACCTGAATACCATCAGTCATCCCACTATCGAGCGTATTATAGATTGATCCATTCAATTTTATCTTTGCCAGCGGTAGTGGATTATTTGATATGTCTTTGACCTGGAAGAAGATCGTGGTATCGGTTGGCTCTCCGTTGCCTGCACCGGGTCCTGTGTCATAATAAACCTCAAATATCGTTGAGGTCAATTCAATATTGCCCGAACTTTGCCTACCACAAGATACCCATTCTAAATTTGATACTTCAAATATCTCTTCTATAATGCGGCTGGTGGGGTCCCAAACCATTGTCCATCCATCGCTAAGCTTTACCTCATAAATAACGCTATCCGGGTATGGCGATGTGAACCATGCTTTTATCTTAACTCTACCGCTCTTATATTGCGTTGGAATTGTTATGCGTTTAAGTTCATAATCACCGATCGCTCCATGAGGTGTTGTTTTAGCTACGTTGTCTTTACCAATGAGTTTCCATGTAGCATTATAACCACATTCGGATGAATATTTTTCTTTAATCTTCCATACATTACCAACACACAGGTACAGATCGTTGCCTTCACATTTTGTTGCGCCGTTCTCACATTCGTGTGGACATTCACCTGCTCCATCAACCCACTCGTTATTGACACAATCTCGCCATCGCTTCTCTGTTGCACCATCAGGACACATCTCAATGACCTGGTGTGTGCCCTCTGTGCATACAGGTGGTGGCTGAACGATCGCTACCATGGATGTTACTTCAAGACCCTCAAAATACCATATATGTCCCCCAGCACATTCGCGTCTGCCCGCACCATATCCTGTTAGGTTGGCTGCCTCACAAAAAGCTTTGAAGTTATCATAGGACGATGCTTTTGTTTCACCAAAGATGCCCCATCCACTGCAACACTTTGGATCAAAGGATGTCTTTACAACAAATCCAAGATCTATTGCTCGCTGTTTTATGTCTGGTAGCCATAATTCGCTCGCTGATAACTCACGTCCGTTGTATTGAACATGACAATGTCTGCAAGTGGATGTTCCACCGCCCTCTTGATAACGAACGTGTGAAAACTCTTTGAGTGTAAATCCAAGTAATGATACAAGATCTTTCTCTGCCTGTGAAATACTCTCAACTTTATGATGATTAATCAGGACGGGCGCGTTCACCAACCCCTCGTAATATCCATTATAATCACATTTCTCGTTGGTACAAACATGGAATAGCCATCCCAGCTCAAGCTCAGGAATAGTCATATAGAAGTCTTTTACGCGGTCTCTAATGCTTACCATGGTCTATATGCCTCCAAATAATTGTATTGCAGGCGGGAGATGTGCTGAGATTGGTGCTACGCATTGCACATCATACATACTGACATACTCCCCGCCCTGAAGGACGAGGCTTTCTTGGC
>JAUWND010000094.1 GCA_030612835.1 Candidatus Methanophagales archaeon
TTTGTAGAGACGTGGCTAGGTCAAAAACATGGCTCTTTACATGGGTGAGTAGGTTCGAAAACGGCGAGGAAGAGTGGTACAGATCCCAATCAAAGACACCTAAAAAACATGGAAGAAAAACATGCAAAGATATTGAAAGCACAATTGTAAACATCAGAAAAGCTCTAATGGTGGGTAACGAGCATGAATTAAAATATCTCGGTGTAGGCGCTGATGCAATTCAGTATAGGACGGAGAAGCTTGGTTTTTCGAAGGATGAGATACCTTCTGTATCAACGATAAAGCGGATTGTGAAGAAACAAGGTCTGAAAGTGAATAAGCGTGAGCGCTATAAACGAGTAAAATCCAAAAAGCGATACACGATCCTGAATCCTGCACAGATCGACGAAATGCACCAGATGGACTTCGTGGGTCCAAGATTTATTAAAGGATATGGTGCCGTCTCGGTCCTTAATCTCATCGATGTGGTCTGCAATCGGGTTCACATTGAGCAGTACGATACCAAAAGCATGGATAATATAATCGACTTTCTTATCCGGTATTGGCGTAATAATCCTATTCCCAGATATTTACAGGTCGATAATGGGATGTACTTCATCGGGGACTTTAAATACCCGCGTATATTTAGTCGTTTTGTACGATTATGCTTATACGTTGGTGTTGAAGTCTGTTAATAGGGTAGCGATAGCGAAAACGGCTTCGAATCACGGCGGTCTTGGCGATATGGGCGGTATCCCTTCACGAAGCACGCATTGATCTACGATCTCATCCGAGTCACTCACCACCTTTAATCTGACTTCATCTCCATTTACATAGATCATACAATAGTGCTTGCCCGGATAGAAACACTCAACGCTTTTTGACCATGGCATCTCTTGTTGTTGCGCAAAAAATGGCGCACCCGCTCCGCCGGAAACGATCTGCCAGACTTGATTGGTAAAATTAGAATTCGATGACCCATCCAAATATACCGCCGTTTCACTATCTATGGATGTTCTGTGATAATTATGTTCGTGACCAAAGAATACCGCTACCACCTTACCATTCTGGCTAATTGCCTCCCACAATTCATCTCTGCGGTCAACTACGTACGTGCGGTCGAGTGGAGTTCCCTCATAGTCCTCGTTTTTAGCGATTTCCCCACCATTATACCATTGCGAGTCCTGTGGATGACCTCCATTTGGAAATGCTGGCGTGTGTGCGAACATAAAAATGTGCTTAATCGAAGAATTACTTTTGGCATCGCACAGAACATTTTTTATCCACTCAAGCTGGTTCTTCATCACATATCCCTCAAGGTTCCCACCAAAATCTTCTGGATTACTGCACCACCAGTAGTGTGTGTTAAACGAGATGATCCTCGTATTCGCGTAGTCAAAGTAGTAAACATTCTCACTGTAACTTGGAGCGATAGGATTTTCAGGATTTGGAAAACTATTTGCGGGATTTACAAACTCCTCTGCAAAAACCGTTTCAGCACTCTTATTCGTGCTGTCATCCCGCTTATCAAATGCTATGCCGTATTCGCTGTATTTGCTTCCATCGTCATAGCAATCTATCAACACTTCGTGATTTCCCATGCCTTCGTAAATCGGCACATAGCATCCAACTTGTTCGGTCGCATCCTTCCACGCCTTAAGCTGCATGCGGAAGTCGGTTTCATTCGTTGTGCGGCCATTGATCAAATCCCCGCCAAAGAGGATAAAATCGGCACCGTTGTTGTATGCGTCGATCATGAACCTGCTGAGCGTATGATAGTTTGTTCCGCCAAAGGATCTTTCTCCGCCTCCTACACCTGTTCTACTATCAGTCATAAATGCAAATTCAAAATTTGCATTTGCAGATGTCGGTGCAGTCTTAAAATGATATGTCCAAGGGGTTTTCACTCCGTCAATGAGTATTTCGTATTCATAGGTTGTATTCTGAGAAAGGCCGACAATGGGTATCTCATGAGGGACTGCTGACCCATTAGGATCAAGATATTGACGACCACTGACCTTCACCGCACCTGTTGTTGCTTCACTTGTATCCCAAGAGATGATTGCACTGGTAGTTGTTACTAAATTTACAAAGGGCCCCTCTGTAATACACGGCACAAGGTTGCAGTCTTCATCGACCTGGAAGCGCCCAGCATAAAATGCTGATGTAGCTCTATCGGGATTGCAGAGTTCGATACGATAGCAGATTACACCGCCATTCTCTTTAAAATTGCAGAGGTTATACTTGGGATTCTCAAATTTGCTCAGGTCAATAGAAACGTTGTGCGATGTGCTTTTTCCAGTCAACTCCTCTGTTTCATCTAATCTGTACTGTGGCACTTTTATCTCTTGCTGGGGCACATAAAGTCCATAATATACCATTGCCTTTGGGGTTGCATATATTGTATCGAAGTATATTGTGGCTTCTTTTCCTGCTGCATCAACAGTCACGCGGGGTTCTCCAGTTAAAAGGTAATCAGGCGTATACACCATTTGTGAGAAAGCAGGATAGGTAAAGCTATGTCCCAAATTACCAGGTTGTGCGCACGCAGGCACCGCAAGCATAAGCATCATTAAAATACTTATAAAGCATAGCGACAATTTTTTTGCATTTGCTTCACTCATATCTTTTATTTTCACCTCTTTTTTATTTTTATTTTTGCGGTTCATTTAGGTCACGAGCGCCTGCGCCCTTGACATATCCTGCCTTGCTCGGGTCATTTGTACTCATCCTATATAAAACCATAACATTTTCTAAAAGAGCCACCGATAAAAAAGGGTACATGCACAATAGGCTCCGGGATAACGGGTAGTGCCTTCGGCTATCCAGGACTTTTTACCAACATATCAAGGGGTAATAAAATTGGTTCAGGTTGTGAAGGAGATAAAAGGGCATATCTCCACTCTATATCCTCTGTGCTCTCTGTGAACTCTGCGGTTAATCAGACATTGTCAAGGTAATCCTCTGTCGTTTTTTTAGATATGCAAGTTCCGGATTTTATTATTTATGTATATTTACACAAAAAGTTCTTTATCTCGGCCATTACGATTTTCTCACTCTTTATTGTTACCGCATTCGCAATTAACACATAGCCCCTTTCTGATTCTACCACATTTCCGCGCGCTTTGATCGGCGTCCCAAACCCTATATCTGCCCCTTTTTCGCTCTGTAGCACAAGAAATAAAGCACCTGTGCCATCGTCCAATATCTTTTCTCTCTCTTCGCCCGAAAAGACTATGTCGCCCTCTACTATTACATCAAATGCGCCTTCACAACCAATGATCTCCGCGATTGTCCTCTTTTTCGGCTTCGACAACTCACTCCGGCTGGGGAGGTCAATATCCGTATCGATTAGCTTCGTGTTTTTACCTATATATAACGTGGTCAGACCCTTCCACTTCTTCACGTATGCATTCTCTATTAGCATTATCTTATCATTCACAAGCTCTTCTCGTTCCGCCCAGGAGACAAAAGGTAATTTCGCGCCGCTATCGGCGATTATTCCGCTAAGAATGACTTTAGCGCCTTCCGCTCTCGTCCTTATCTCCCTTCTTGATACTTCCAAGACTCGGCATACGGTGTCTATCTCCGCTTCTCCGTGCTTCAAACACCAAAGTCCTCGGTTCTTGCTATCCGAAAAACAGAAGAAACCATGCCTTTTATATTCTCTTTGCATAACTAGCAACCTGTACTAAAATTTAGGCATTCCGGGAATAAATCATTTGTGAGTGAACGGTGTATCAAAAGGTGTAAAGCGATGTTGGAATAATTCTGGCCACTGAACTATTGGCCGGGAGGGTTGATAAGGGGGGTCTGGCCCCTTATTTGAGCACATCCAACAATGCAACACGTTCTAACACCAGCATCTTCAACTTCTTCTCGCCCACTGCCTCTAGTTCAGCCTCAGAAATAGCAAAAAACTTCTTCAAGTTCTCCGTTTTAGCTTCGCTATACGATTCCAGTTCCGCTATTGGCCACTCAACTAGCTCTATCTTACTCTTTATCGCTTCCGCAACAAGCTCTAAATCAGGTTCATCTCTTGTAGCAACAATAACAAGGGCAACGCTATTCTCGCCTTCGGACACGCCCATTGCCAGCGCTCGTTCTATCTGCCTCTTACCTGCAGCATATAAAAGAATCTCCAGCCCTAAATCGCTCGTTATACTCGTTCCACTCGTCACAGCTCTTAGTGCCTTCTTCACCGCAGATAGTATATGTGCCTCGCCTGCTATCAGCTCGGCATCCATAGCCTGTATTGTCACGGCGTACTTATGCGCGAGGTCACTTAAGGAAGCGAGAAAGCCGTCTACATTTGTTATACTAACAGTACCAGCAACGATTTTACAGTTCAATTTTTGCTTTTGGTTATGCATCGGATTTTAGTTAGTTATTATCTATGATTCTTTTCATCTCTGTTCTATTTAACAATTTGTTTTTGTATAGCAGAGGCGAAAAAAACCACGAGATTGACACAAGAAGATGATACTAGACATAAAAAGAATATCAATTAGATTTGCATCTTATATCTTACAGCTAACTTCATATTTTCGCGTGAAAATCTGTGTAATCTTGTGGTTAGCTAAACAAATACCACAATGAAATTCAAACTGGTCTCGGATTACAAGCCAAAAGGATCGCAACCGAAAGCAATAGAAAAGTTAGTCGCAGGCATAAAGAACGAATTTAACTATCAGACTCTGTTAGGTGTTACCGGCTCCGGGAAGACATTCTCTATGGCTAATGTCATCTATCAGATCCAAAAGCCGACATTGGTTCTCGTGCACAACAAGACACTTGCAGCACAGTTGTATAACGAGTTTAAGGCGTTCTTTCCGGAAAACCGCGTTGAGTATTTCGTATCTTATTACGACTATTATCAGCCAGAGTCATACATACCACAGAAAGATCAGTACATAGAGAAAGATGCCCAGGTAAACCCAAAGATAGAGCAGATGCGGTTGGCGGCAACGGCATCATTATCGTCAAGAAGAGACGTAATCGTTGTTGCTTCTGTCTCGTGCATCTATAGTATCGGCGCGCCGGAAACATTCCGGACGATGGGCTTTGAGATATCCGAAGGGCAAGAGCTACCGCGAACTGAACTCATAAGAAAACTTATCGATATACAATTCGATAGAAATGACACGGAACTTATGCCCGGGCGGTTCCGGGTAAAGGGCGATACGATCGATTTTATTCCCGGGTATTACAATAATATAATCCGTGTTGAGCTGTTCGGTGACGAGATAGACAAAATTAGCGAGATAGATAAAATCACGGGCAATCGACTAGAAAAGCAGAAATATTTCTTCGTATATCCCGCACGACATTTTGTTATTCCCGAGCATCAGACAATGAGAGCAATAGCAACGATAAAAGCGGAACTTGAACGTAATCTACCGGAACTGGGTCTGATTGAAGCACATCGGCTGAAACAGAGAACATTATATGACATCGAGATGATAGAAGAAACGGGTTATTGCAAAGGGCTAGAGAATTATTCGTCACATTTCGATGGTCGGAATAGGGGCGAGAAACCGTATTCGCTGCTCGATTATTTCGGTGACGAGTTCCTGATTATCATTGATGAAAGCCACCAGACAATACCGCAATTGCATGGTATGTATGAAGGAGATCACTCCAGGAAGAGGAATTTGATCGAATATGGGTTTAGGCTGCAAACGGCATTTGATAATCGGCCATTGAAATTTGATGAGTTTGAAGTCTACATGAAGCGGAACAAAGTGATTTTTTTGTCCGCCACACCAGGCGAGTATGAAAGACGCGAGTCCGCGCAGATCGTTGAGCAGATAATCCGACCGACAGGACTAGTTGATCCGGTAGTATACATAAGACCAATAGCAGGTCAGATAGCTGATTTGAAAGCGGAGATCAAAGCCACAATAACTCGCGGTGACCGGGTCCTTGTAACAACGATTACAAAGAAGCTTGCCGAGGAATTAACGGAATATCTGGCGGAATGCGGGATAAAGACGCGATATCTGCATTCTGATATTGAGACGCTTGAACGTACAGAGATAATCCGTGAACTGCGATTGGGTAAGTTTGACGTTCTTGTTGGTATAAATCTCTTGCGGGAAGGACTTGATATACCGGAGGTTGGGTTTATCGGTATACTTGATGCAGATAAGGAAAGTTACTTGCGTGATGCCAAAAGCTTGATACAGACTATCGGTCGTGCAGCACGGAATGTCAATTCAACCGTAGTGCTATACGCAGATAAGCATACGAAATCGATAAAACAGGCAGTAAAAGAAACGGAAAGGCGGAGAAGGATTCAAATAGCGTATAACAAAGAGCATGAAATCGTTCCTAGAACTATTATTAAAGCGATAAAAGAGAAGGAGATCGAGGTAAAAGACGCAAAGCATATACCTAAAACGGATATACCGAATTTAATTGTTGAGCTCGAGGCGGAGATGAGGGAAGCGGCTGATAAACTCGATTTCGAACGCGCTATCGGATTACGGGAGAAGATGAATGTGCTAAAGAAGAGGGTGGAATAAAGAACCACGAGATTTATATATCCTATCTGCGATTTAAGTCTCATAGGTATGCCTATGAGAATTAGCAAAATAATCAACCAACGACTCAAAGAGAAGCTTTTAGGAAGGATGACCTACATCTTTCGAGAGATAAATGATAACCAATAGAAACAAGGAAAAAAATCCAATTCCGCAATCATCCTTTTACCGTTTCGTTAATAGCCGAAAGGAGTCGTTAACTGGCGATGCTCCACGAGAATTGCAAGGGTCAATCATTTTGGGGATAAATGTTGTCGATACATATAATCTAGCCATCAAACTTTAAGAAAGTTTAAGCACAAAAAGTTTTCAGTCGTGGATTTCCCACACTATACTGGCTGTCCAACAATTCAGAAATGGGAGGGAAATAAAGGTAAATAGGGCTTTAAATCCAAAAAGAAGTGATTGCTTTAGTACCTAAATTAATTGAGGGGCGGCCACTATAAAGGTTAAAGAGAATAACCAACAAGAATTCGTTCATGAAGCTGAGAATAGGGGCTAGCATTGTTTCGCCTGTTAAGTGAGTGCGATAGCATCGAAGCGAGTGAAAGCGAGCGGATAGTTTTACTTGGCTGTTTTTACCAATGGAATACTAAAATGTCCATCCTTCGACTCTAAACATACCAATTATATCAATAGACTCTATTCTAAATTTTTCACAAACAAAAGGGATTTTGATTTTATTTCCTCTTAATTTTTCTTATGTCACAACGATTCGTTTAATGGTGTGGAGGGTTTGTTGTGGGTTGTCGATTAAATCTATCGCAAGCGCAATAACCCAAGGGTCTGCATCATATCGTCTATCTATTTTTATCAGAGAGGGATATTTATCAAGAATGTCTTTTACTATCTTGATTTGTCGTATTGTAGGCTCAATGAACATTTTACTTTGCGTTTTTGACCAGGCAGACAAGGAATCATCGGTCTGTTCTATCTCATTGAATACCTCTTTTGGAGCGACTAATCTGTTGGAATTTATCAATTGCTCTATTTTCGCCCACACACCGGGATAAACATCCATGGGGTTATATTTGTTCAATTCGATTAAGGATGAGGTATCGATAATGTAACAGTTTGAAGTCATTTTCTCGCTCTAGCCAATACTTTATCGAAATTCTTCGATTTGGTAGAGAGATAATTTAGAGCATCTGTGTAAGTGATGTGATTTTTGTCGTAATTGTTTGCTACGATAGAAACAAATTTGGTTCCGAGTTCTGAGAGGCATCTTCTATCTGAAGGGATCCCTCCACCTTTCCTTTTTTCTTTCTTTTCTATCTCTTTTGGTTTATATCTTTCAAGAACATCATCATAAACCCTCTTTGTAATATAGTTTAATTTGAACATGGTAAATAAAATCATGGCCTTACTGACTTTATACTTCCTTGAAAATGTGTTGAGTGTTTTTGTCTCTGTTAAAACATCTCGTTTTGAATCGAATAATTGTATAATTATCCCCTTTGGAAGTAAAAATGATGATGCAAATTCATTGCACCATGATTCGATCTCATTTCTGGTTGTCAACGAGAAATTCGGAAGGTCTATTGCTGTTTCTCCCAATAGTATGTGGGCAAACTCATGCATCATAGAGAACAGCCTTGCTTCGATGCTATCCTTTGAGTTCACTACAATGATATTTGGAGATTCATCTGTTAGTACAAATCCTCGTGCATCTTCTAGGGGCATTGGAAACAGGAAAACCAATATGTTCATATCTTCAAGAATGTCTCTCAAGTTGTTGAAAAGCTCATAAGGGGTTTTGAATTTCCTTTGCTTTTCTTCTGTCATGCCAAAGATTTTTCTATATTCATCAGCGATAATATCGGGCTTTTCATAGATTTTCACTCGTTCTACTTTCGGTTTTGTCGGGTAGTTAATATTTCTCGATAGCGCACTTCCAATTTCCTGTAAGCTCCTGGCTTTTCTTAGCACGACAATAGTCTTCTTATCGAAAACATTCTTTTTGCCCGGAAGCATTCGGTAATCTTTTGGCATAGTTTTTTCTTTTATTGGTTTAGAGAGTAAAAATGCAGCCAGCGGCCTTTTATATGCCTGCGACAAGTCCTTTAGCTGCCTCAAGGTTGGTGTTTTCTCGCCCAATTCAAATCCATTGAGGGTCTCAACGCTTGTTTTGAGCCTTTTGCATACATCTTCAACGGTCCAGCCGGCACTGGTCCTTAACCACTTAAAGACCTCTGGCTTCACCTCGATTTTTATGGATCCCGGCATTTTAAGCACCTGATGATTAATATTCACATCACTATTACTTACATGTATATTTATTTATTCCCGTTGTCTCTGAACTTTTGTACCACTTTGGTCACAAAGTTTGCCATTGTAACATTAGTAGACGATAATTACCCTTGTGGTCATCTCGCACCCAGAAAGATAATTATATCGACAAAAAGCAGCACAAAACTTACCATTAGCATACGCAGCCCCCAAACGAGCCACCGCTGCTTTGTATTCGCTATTCCCTCAATGATGCGTCTCGCATCCGCCGGATCGTCCGGGTGAACAGTATACGATTTTGTCATGAGCACCATTGTTGCGCAGCCCAGAACCATGAACCAGAGCAGAATCGGCGCAGAGAAAAGAGATACGAGCAGCCAATGATCATATGATGCCACGTCAAACATGGGCTTCAGGTCGGAAAAGGTTATAGCGTGAAAATAGACGCCTTCAAGGAAGCTCACCGCCAATATTAAGTACTTGGCGCTCCCCTCTATCGAGGCTATTGATTCCTTCGCCAGCTCAAGTATGGTCTTCTTCCAGAATACGTCCACAGGCTGAGGCGGTCTGCCGCTTAGTTCCTCTGTCATCGTTTATCACACATAAATTTCATTCTCCTTACCGCAGTAGTGGCAGGTTTTTAGGAGACGCTTTTTAATAGTCCTTGATTCTATGGGTCTTGTTGACGGTGTCTGTCCTTTGTATATTGTCATGGCGGGATTTAATTCTGATACAGAAACAGTGAACTTTTTATGGCAGTTCCAGCACTCAATAACTATATCCCTCTCGCTACTCATTTGCGGTTAGCTCTTTGTAGTATCTATCGAACAGCGAATCGCCTATTTCTTCTTTTAGATTAGATATATATCGTTTTACTAAATCCTTGTAAGGTGAATTGAGTTCATTGAATATAACAAAAGCATAGAGGTAACATCTCAAAGCTTCCTTGTAATTCTCTTGTGCGTGGAAAATCCGTCCCATCTGACCGAGGGAGATTGCAATCCCGCTTTTGTTTCCCAGTTCTTCATTTATTTTTAAGCTATCTTGATACATTTTCTCCGCGTCTTCGTACCTGCCCTGTGCATGGTGTATTATTCCCAACTGGTGGAGGGTGCTTGCAATCCCGCTTTTGTTTCCCAGTTCTTCATTTATTTTTAAGCTCTCTTGATACATTTTCTCCGCGTCTTCGTACCTGCCCTGTGCATGGTGTATTATTCCCAACTGGTGGAGGGTGCTTGC
>JAUWND010000099.1 GCA_030612835.1 Candidatus Methanophagales archaeon
GATATATTTTATATTAAATTATTTTCCGAGCTTGTAGTATCAGTATATTTACTTACTTGATTGTCTTCGGATATAGTGGAGCTAAAAAACCTTACCACGCTTGACCTATCCGAAAATCCCCTGGAATCGCCACCACCAGAAATAGCAGAACAGGGAATAGAAGCAATTTTTGAGTATCTAAGGCAGCCCCCAGAGGAAGCGATAGAGCACAATGAAGCAAAGATGATCTTAGTAGGTCAAGGAGACGTAGGAAAGACATGTCTTGCCAAACGATTGATTTATGATGAATTCATAGAAGATAAAAGCACAGAAGGAATAGATATTTTAGAATGGAGCATTGCTGCGCCTACAGCAGACGAAGAAGAGATAAAGCTAAATGTATGGGATTTTGGAGGCCAGGAAATATATCATGCCACACATCAGTTCTTTCTCACCAAACGATCAGTCTATCTGCTGGTTTGGAATGCGCGCAAAGCGCAGGACTATGAGCATATTTACTACTGGCTGCACACAATAGAGGCTTTCGGAGAGGACCGCCCGATAGTATTAGTGCTGAGCAAATGGAACGAGCGGGACGATGATCTGAATATGAAAGAGCTAAGAGAAAAATTCCCGCAAATTATCGGATTATATAAAATAGATAGCGAAGACGGGAAAGGAATTCCCGCGTTGAAGGACATAATAAGCGAAACCGCCTGGCACTTGCCGCACATGCGGACTCTCTGGATCGAGCCATGGTACAATGTGCGAGAACGGTTAGAGCGTGACGGACGGAATTGGATAGAATACAGCGAATTCAAGCGAATCTGCCAGTCAGAGGGATTGGACAAAAAACAAACGGATATTTTGGATGAATACCTGCACGTTCTGGGTGTCATTATTCATTTTCGTGATAGATTGGAACTGCGCAACATGGTAATTTTAAATCCAGAATGGGCAACAAAGGCAGTGTATAAGATTCTGGACACACATTCGATTTTAAATCGAGGCGGGATTTTATTGCACAGTGAATTAGACCAAATCTGGGACTCAAATATCTACCCGCTGAATATTTTCCCAAAATTACTGGGACTGATGAACAAATTTGAATTGGCGTTTGAACTGCCAGATAAGAAGAGCCACCTGGTTGTGGAACTACTACCCAAAACAGAACCGGAATTTGGGTGGGATGAAACGAACAACTTGCGGTTTTATTATCACTATGATTTTCTGCCTGCGGGAGTGATAACTCGCTTCATTGTACTTATGCATGAGGATTTGGTGGATAGACCGGATGGTACTCATTTATGCTGGCGCGAAGGCGCGGTCTTGCAAAGGGAAGGTACACGTGCTCTTGTTAAGGTTAAGCCACTGGAAAAACGGATTGAGATAAAGATCAATGGCAGCAGAAAGCGGGAATTACTGGCTATCATTCGCAACCAGTTTGACCACATTAACCGTTCGATAAAAAAAGTAAAGATTACGGAAGAAATACCGTGTAATTGTTCAGAGGGATGCCCACATAAATTTGATTATATACAATTATTAAATGCAGAAAATGTGGGCAAAAACACGGTTGACTGTCCTGTGAGTTGGAAAGAAGTGCAGCTTTCAGCACTATTGGATGGTTTTGTAAAGAAGGAAGAAAGAAAAGACGAATATGAAAACAGATATAAAGACGAAAAATTCGTATTTGTGATAGAACAAAAACAAGAAAATATACAGAAGCAAGAGGTCAAACAAGATGTTAAAGTTAAGCAAGAAGTTAGAATCAATCTCAAAATAGATTTACCTGTGATACAATCAGAATTTGCGGATTTAAAGGATCTGATGCTGGAATCAAATCCAGATCCAGATCCAAATCTAGAAAGAAAATTGAAAGAAATAGGTGATAGTCTGGATGAAGTTAATGCAGAAACGGAAAAAGAGAAATTGAATAAACCGCTAAATAAGGTAGGAAGATTTTTGAAGGAGTTAGAAGATAAAAATTCGAAATACCACAAAATAGTTTCCGGGACTAAAAAAGGAATAGACATGGCACAAAAGCTTGCTAAAACGTATAACAAATTTGCGCAATGGATACCAGCATTACCTGTTGTGCCAGATTTGTTCTTAGGAAAGTAAGGAACTGTTGCATACGCTAACCTGCTCTCTTCGCGCAAATGCTTTTATACGGATCTACCCTCTACAGAAGAGCTAAGCATAATTTCGTTCTTCATCCCCAAAAAATATTTTTAGCTTGTCTCTAAGTTCAGGTATTCTTCTTTTAATCAGTTCAATCAGTTCTTCATCATCATCTTCATCCATTTCTCTACCGCATTCGGAACGAATAGAACAACAGAGAATAGAATCCAAAAGACCAGCGGCATAACTCAGCAGCGCGTTAATGTCTGGCTTTAATCCAATGCTGTCTAAAAAAATCACTCCTGCATCTGCTAATATATCTATGTTTGAAAGCCAATCATCCACAATTTCATCAACCGTTCTCTTTGCCTCTCCTGAAATTGTCATCTTTTTCTTGTCATTATTTTTAAATCAAAACATTATAAAAAAGATTAAGTAGCAATAACCCATGTTCTAAATAGAAAGGTAAAAAATGGACCCGGGAATAATTTTGGGGATCATAGGCATTCTTTTAGCTATTGCAGGTATTATTGCAGGTATTGCAGTACCAATATACGAAAGAAGAAAGCTTGTAAACTCAATTTATGACGTCAAATGGAAAAGTACAGCGAAATTAAAACCAAAAGAAGTGATGGGGGAACGAAGTTCACCAAAGACAGGCTTTCGTGGTTATTATTCCTCGAGACCAGAAGACGACTTAATATTAGCGAAAATAGAAAGTAGAGAAAACGTACTGATTGTTGGCCCTCCACTGGCAGGAAAGACAAGAGCAGCATATCAAGCTTTTAAAAGGTTGAGCAAACCCCATGATGTTATAATACCCAGAGGTGATGACATAACTCTGGAGATGTTTTTGGTTCCCTGGGATTACAAGTTTTGGCGACCTCGAATCTTGTTTCTTGATGATATACAGACATTTGTAGATAAAAAAGGCTTTGAGCGATTGCTCAGAGCATTTTTAGACAGTGGTACAATAATCGTTGCCACTTGTCGTTCCGGCATCGAATACAAAAAAGTAGTAGCTAAGCTAGCGGCAACTGATATAGACCCGGCAATAATTTTTGGTGGTGGGAGAATAGAACTAAAGGTTATCACGGAAGAAGAAGGCAAACTAATTGCAGATGCAGTTAATAGATCATGGGCTGATGTAAAATTCAATGGTACCGTAGGCTCGATTTTACTGCCGCTACGTGAGATGGAGATAAGATTTCAACAGTGCAATCTGGAAGAAAAGACGATCTTAAGAGCGATTAAATTGCTTTTCATTTCTGGCATTTACAGAGGGAGGCAATTCTTTCCTTTAGGCTGGATAAAGATAGTATGTAGGAAAAAATACGGATTAGAAGAAGAAGACATTAAATGGAAATATTGGCTAGAGCGCTTAACAGACAAGGAGTTCGTGAAATTAGAAGCGGAAGGGGTTTGGGTGGATGAGGTTTTTCTAACATACCAAGTTGAGTTTGAGATCCCGCTAACGATTTTGAATGCTTTTCAAGCTATGAGTGGTGTTTTTTCTGGCGTCCCAGATGCATTATTTCTGCTTGGAAATAGAGCATTCGAGGTGGGGTCTAATGAATTAGAAAAAGCAGAGTTCATGAAGATTGGGATAGAAGCATATGAAGGAGCCCTTAATGTTTATACGCACGAAAGCTTCCCAAAGGATTATGGAATGACGCAGAATAATCTTGGTACTGCATACAAAACTCTAGCAGAGGTAGAGGCTAAGGCGGAGAACTGCGGGAGGGCAATAGAAGCATATGAGGAAGCGTTAGAAATATACACAGAGCGCGAATTCCCAGAAATATACCCCTTTGTAGAACGGAATCTAAAATTAGTCAGGGATTTTTGTGAAGGGGATTAAGGATTGTAATTGTTTTGGGATTAAGAAGTCCACCGAAGATAGAGCAGTTGCTATTCCTCTAACCCTTCAGTTATATTATCTAAAACGGATTTTAAGTCAGCGGGATCCGATGGATGAACGCCATTTTTGTCGTGTTTGTGATGTGGGAATGAACTTAGATCAGGATGATGTGGAACATTGTCCCATCTCGCGATTAACTCTCCACTCTCAGATTGTAAATGATATTTGTACTTCAGACGTTTTACCTCCTCGCCCTCAGAGGTCTCAACAAATTCAATAAAATGGAGTGTGGAGCCATCTATGAATTCCAGCATACCTTTGAAATAGCCTACTTGGAGTGTAATCTCATCGAATTCCATGCTCCAATGAGTAACAAGAGGGCAGTACAGGATAATCTCCTGCAAAAAGGCACTGTATTCCCTAACGTTCATTTAATACATTGACCCCAGCCAATATCTGAAGTCTCCTATCCCAGACATCAAAACCCTTCTTTGCTGCAAACCAATCAAAATAGTCGTCGCGGTCATCTAACTTACCAGATCCCCATTTATCCATGAACACATCAGAATTCATGTTATATTTTTCTTCAAATCGCTTGCATACGTGTAGATACTTTTTTTTCTTATATGCGGCAATGTGAGCATCCCGAATTAGTGCCGACTTTATAATACTGCTTACTTCATGATGCGGATATCCCTTCTTAATATCAATTTTCATCGCCATTTTGGTTCTTACTCTATATAGCTTTACATAGTATAGTAGAAAATAGAGCGCTTATTCTACCTCCTCCACATATAGTGCCATTTCTTTCTTCAGCGCAACAACATATTCGCCGTCTTCATCTATAGTCACCATTTTATTATACTATATGTTTTTTTTGTCATATTATATTTTGCTGCCGGAAAGACAGAACATATCCCAGGACATTTTGCGACACGGGAGTGTTCGCCCACCAAAAACAAAAGGGAATACATAACAAGACAAACAAGACAAAACGTAAGACTATCTCCAGAGCAGCAAAAGATTGCAGATTTGGTGGGGCGAGGGGTGAATACCGTAAAGGCTATCGCGAAAGAATTGGATATGGGTGAAGCGGCAACCAGGACACAGATAAAGCGAATGATTGAAAAAGGTTGTCTGGAAGTTGTTAGCAGTGAGCGACCAAAGAAGTATGGGTTGAAGTTGAGATAGCTTTTACTCAGTTACTAAAAATCTTTAAATTCTCCACTCTCTCGAACTCATTTATGTTATATGTAATTCATAATTCAACTGCCGGTCTTTTAGTAGATAATTGTCTGCTCTTGTAACCTGTTTAGCGAGAGATGTGCCACCTACACCTTCAGGGTGTGAAACAACTTCTCTATGATCATCCCTCTCATGATACCCATTCACAGCTTCGTTGGCATCTAACGCCTCATCGGTTGAAAGGATACGACCTTGCCCATTGGTAACATATCGCTCCAAATGTGTTGCGCTTCCTGGCCCGACGACTCTATTGATAGCCAAAAGATCAGCAATTTTCCCTAATACACTCCCTCAAGGGGATGATTCTCCACAACAAATTCTGTCTATTATGGGTATAAAATCAAGAATCTGTGCAATGGACTATAATAGGCGAATATCCCCTGCCCTACATGATCGGGAGAGATTTAAGCGATCCATGACCCGTTTATGAGGTTTATTATCCGCTGATGGCTTATCTTCAATGTCTTGTGATCGCCATGTAGGTGTTATAACACCTTCACTTATATAATTTTCTCCATTGAAAAAGCTCCCAAATAATGGACTTGTTAATGCAAATAAGGTATAGGAACGGGATTTAAACATGTGGAGGATGATGTGTAGGTGGCACATGCCATGCTGTTCAGGTTGTAAATATCATTAATCAGCTTCTCGCAGTTAATCTTCCCTTTCCAGCCACCCATTGCCATTTTAAAAGCATCCTTTGTCTCATTTGTGACTTCTTTTATTGTTACTGTGACCTCTTTTCCCTCTTCAAGTTCCACTCTCTCCAAAGGCTTAAAAGCGCCCTCCAAGAACCTAGCCTTTATTACTTTTTCCATGTTTCCTGTTGCTTTTACTTTTGAAGTCTTCATAAAAAAACTTGATGATCTCTTCGAGCGTTTCGCTATTTTTTTTTACTCATTGTCCGATTGCAAATGGCAAGCGTGGTATTCAAATTTTAAGAAATAATTTGGTAACAACCTTTCTTTGGAAAAGAAAGTTTAACCAAAGAAACATGTTTTCTTTTTTCTAAGGAAAAGGAATGAAAGCGTTAGCATTATTATCCGGCGGTTTGGATTCGATATTGGCGACTAAGCTTGTCTTAGATCAGGGAATAGAAGTCGTAGCATTGCAACTTATTTTGCCATTTACAGCGGAAAAGACAGACTATGCAGGTGCAGTAGCCAAGAGGTTTGAGATACCGATTATACATGTAGAAGCAGGAGCCGAGTATTTGGAGATAATACGAAACCCTAAGTATGGCTATGGCTCGGGAATGAACCCCTGTATAGACTGTCATAGTTACATGCTGCGCGAAGCGAAAAGGATCGCGGAAGAAATAGGTGCCAAATTCATCTTCACGGGCGATGTTCTCGGAGAAAGACCAATGAGCCAGCACAAGAAAGCATTAGAAATAGCGGATAGGGAAGCGGGATTAGAAGGTATGGTCTTGAGACCACTATCGGCAAAACTATTACCGAAAACTATTCCTGAGTGCGAAGGCTGGATAGACCGCAGCAAGCTATTAGATATATCGGGTAAAGGCAGAAAGGTTCAGATCGCACTCGCAACGAAGTTTAAGCTGGACTATCCATCGCCTGCTGGCGGTTGTCTCCTAACCGACAAGGAATTTGTATCGAAAGTCAAGGATTTATTCTCGCATAAGGAGACAGTAACAAAGATCGATCTCGCGTTACTTAAGCTAGGTAGGCATTTTAGGCTCGCTTCGTCTAAATTCATAGTGGGTAGGAATGAAGCAGAGAATAGGCTTCTATCTGATTTGAAGCGTCCGGCAGATTATGTTTTTGAAGTGCCTGGTTACGGAAGCCCACTAACGATTTTAGAAGGTTCTAAGGACGAAGAAGCAATTGTTCTCGCAGCACGGCTGACCGCGCGATATTCTGATGCTCGTGCCGAGGAAGAGGTGTTAGTGGAATACCGAAATGGGAAAAGGAAAGGGCGATTAATTGTTCCGCCTCTGGATTCTGACTCTAAAAGCGTTTTACGACTTTAGCTTAGCTGCCTTTGCATTGCTAAGCTAAGCTAAGCTAAGCAAAAAGCACACTTGCAAGTGTTTAATGCGGCAGTATGTTCGCTCAGTTCATCTTCCCTATTATCTCACAAGCCTTGCATATCCGTGATGCAGATGCTTCACCACATAGTTCACAGCGCAAAAGCTTTCGCTCTGTTTGCACCGCCGGCAAGAACTCAGACACTCTTGCATAGCCTCGCAACAATGAATATTTCGTCCCCGGATGCTTTCTCTCTAACTCGTTCAGCATACTCTTCACCGTGGAACGGAACGAAAGCGAAGCGTAAGGACAATGAATTGTATGTATCGGTATTCCAGCTGCAAACGCATACAGAGCAACCTCCTTCTCATAAACGTCTCTTAACGGCTTAACTCGCGGAACAAACTCCGCGCGACGTCCTTGCAACCGTCCTAAACGCTCAATATCGCCGCGTAGATAATTGATTAGAATCGTTTGCACTTCGTCGTCCAGATTATGGGCGGTTACAACTTTCGTAGCGCCCATTTCCTTCGCCTTTACATCTAATATCCGCCGTCTCAGGACGCCACAGAACGTGCACGGTGCCTGGTCGAACCCTTTCGCTACTATTTCGTCCAGTGTAAATCCAAACTCATGTGCGAAAGAATAAATAAAACAGTCGATTTCTAATTCCTTCGCCACCCTTTCCGCATTTCGTAGTGTTGCCGAACGGAATCCTTTTATGCCCTCATCCACGGCAATTGCAAAGAATTCCAAATCGTTTCGATCATGAAAAATCTTCTCCTTTAGCATATACAAAAGGGCTGAACTGTCCTTCCCCCCGCTTAATGCTACTGCAATTCTATCTCCATACTCTATCATCAACTGCTTCCGCATCGCCTTTTTCACTTTACGCTCTACAGCAGCAATAAAATGTGGTTCGCATAAGTGCAGCCCCGAATATCTCTGATATATTATCGCAGGGTTCGTGCATTTGCCTCTACTGCATCTCATGATCTTTTCCTAACCGCGGGTTTCCGTCATATCATCGCGACCTACTCCCTTAACGTACTTATAATAATATTTGTATCAGTTGTTATCAAACCAATTTTTCTGATCACCGCGCGACCTATTATATTCACTACTGGATATGACATAAAAGAATAGGTTTGTATGATTGTAAAATAGAAGCCAAAAGTATAATATATGTCCCGATTTCCATTGTATCTACAATGAAGAAAAGAACACCACCCGTTTATGTGCTTCCGATGTTCGCCATCACCGGGATAACAGGTTCTTTGGTACGCTCAGAGGAAAACCCAGCCAAAGAAGTCATTACAACGACTGATGCGCCTAAGGCTATCGGTCCGTATAGTCAGGCTATAAGGGTAGGGAACATGCTCTTCTGTTCGGGCCAGATCCCGATCAATCCCGAGACCGACGAGATAATTTATGATGGCACAATAGAAACGCAGACGCAGCAGGTGCTTGACAATCTCGGTGCCGTGCTCAAGGAAGCTGGTATGGACTACACCGACGTGGTCAATGTCACGGTATTCATAGCTGACATGGACAACTTCGACCGAATAAACAAGGTATATGCCGGATACTTCAAGGATCGCCCACCGGCACGCTGTGCGGTAGAAGTGGCGCGGCTGCCAAAGGATGTCGGTATCGAAATCGCGTTAATCGCGATTGAGACGTAATGAATGAAAGTGCTAGTCGGATCTCGGAACCCCGTGAAAGTGGCAGCGACAGCGGAGGCATTCTCCAAATATTTCGATATCGTTGATGTAGTGGGTATCAGTGTGAATAGTAACGTCCCCAATCAGCCAGTTGACACAGAAACCTTTGTGGGAGCAAGGAATAGAGCCTTTGAATTGAGTATGGCAAACGAAGCGCGTAATTTCGGTGCGGAGTTCTTTGTCGGTATCGAAGGCGGGATAAAGAAATTATATGACCGGTGGTTCTCTTTTGGCGTGATGTGTATCATGGACAATACTGGGCGAGTGGGTTATGGGACCGCCCCTTTCTTTGAATTACCCACGCATATCACCAAAGAGCTTTTAAATGGTGTCGAACTCGGCGATGTGATGGATAGTTTGATTGGTGAACGGAATACAAAAGAGAGACAGGGCGCTGTTGGGCATTTCACTAACGGCGTCATGGACAGGAAAGCGTATTATGTAGCGGGTTTAGTGGTTGCTTTGATCCCGTTTTTGAATCCCGATTTGTATTTCGAGTCGAAAACGGAATAAAATAAATTATTGACACAGATTAACACAGATTAACACAGATTAACACAGAAAAAATCTGTACCTTGTAAATCTGCGTAAATCTGCGTCTTAAATAGGGCGAAGTTATACTTAAAAACCAACACGAAATGGGGGGGGGGACGGGGGGGATAGGCTATCCGACATAATCACCAATAGTGTACGGAAAAACGATTTCTATTATTGTTCTCTCGTGGGAATCTGTGTAATCTTGT
>JAUWND010000143.1 GCA_030612835.1 Candidatus Methanophagales archaeon
GATTACACAGATTTTCACGAGAAAAAGAATAATATTGGCATAGTTTCAGTACACTATTAACTAATTTATACTCCAATAATCCTAAGTTCTTGTGTTAATCTTGTGAAATCTCGTGGTTTTTTTATGTTGCTATACAAATACGTTGATTGGTATACTACTTTAACACAAATTAAGAAACGCCTGGACGAGAATGGAGTTCAATAACTTGGTTAGAGGTATTGCGTAAGGGAACACACAAAAATTAATATACCCAAATTTTCGACACCGATTTACACAGATTAACACTGATTAATATTTATTGTGTGTTCCCTTACATCGCCGGTAAATTATTATGGTAACTGAAAGATCTAAATATTTTTTGACAAAGAATCAATATGAGCTGTTTTGGTCTATGGCGTTTATCCCCGTCTCTTTGTTCCTTTCCGTTTTGGAAAAATCAAGGAGAATACTGTAACAAACATTTTTATATCTTTGATGGGGTATATATATCATATCTCCGCTTATATCTAACAATTTTATTAGGACGAAAAAAAAAACAAGTAAGAAATGAACAGCAATTCGGGCACCGTCAAGTGGGAAGAAAAGGAATTAGAAAAAATTTCTTTGGCTGAAGGAGTTAACGTAGAAAAATTGAAACAACTCCTTGGGGCAGGTCGAGTGGTAATCCCCAAAAACGCAAGGAGAGCGGAGGAGAGCGATATAACGCTAAAAGCTATTGGCACTGGGATGAGTATGAAAGTGAACGTTAACGTGGGTACGTCAAAGGATTATGTTAGCGTCGAGGAAGAAGTGAGAAAGGCAAAGGTTGCGGTAGAATACGGCGCTGATGCTATAATGGATCTCTCTACTGGCGGGGACCTTAACGAAACCAGAAGGATGATTTTGAAAGAGGTAGATGTACCGGTGGGGACGGTTCCGATCTATCAAGCGGCTTTGGAGAAGGCAGAGGAACGGGCAGTAGTGGACATGAGTTCAGATGACATGTTCAATGCGGTAAGAAACCATGCAAAAGACGGCATAGATTTTGTTACCATCCATGCCGGTGTCAATCAGAATTCGCTGGCTCGATTAAAACTTAGCGGACGCATATTAGATGTTGTCAGTCGTGGTGGCGCGTTCCTAGTTGCTTGGATGATACATAACGAGCGGGAGAATCCATTTTACGAAGAATATGATTACCTCTTGGAAATAGCGAATGAGTATGATTTAACGCTCAGTTTGGGCGATGGTATGCGTCCAGGCTGCATTTCCGATGCTTCAGACCGTGCCAAATTTGCAGAAGCTATTACGCTTGGTGAGCTCGTGAAGCGTGCCCGGGAAGAAGGCGTACAGGCAATGGTCGAAGGTCCTGGACATGTGCCATTAGACGAGATAGAAGCATCGGTAAAGATAATAAAGCATGTGACTGATTTTGCACCGCTTTATCTCTTAGGACCTCTTGTTACAGACATCGCACCCGGATACGATCATTTTGTGAGTGCGATAGGAGGAGCGGTTGCAGGAATGTACGGTGCAGACTTCCTCTGCATGGTCTCGCCATCAGAACATTTGGCATTGCCCTCTGTGAACGACATAAAGGAAGGTACGATCGTAACGAAGATAGCTGCGCATGTTGCAGACCTAGTAAAAGAGGGGCAAAGAGAGAAGGCGAGACAATTAGATGATGAGATGGCTTATGCAAGGAAAGACCTCGATTGGAAAAAGCAATTTGAGATTGCAATGACCGCAGAGGAGGCGCAAAGGATAAGAAATAGCCGACTATCGAAAAGCGATGCATGCTCTATCTGTGGTGATCTGTGTGCGATAAAGATGGTGAAAGAGTGTTTGAAATAAGGGGCCAGACCCCCCCTTATCAACTCTCCCTGCCCAAAAAATCATTTGAAAAACTTTTTTTCTAGAATGCCCATCGCTTCTTTCTCTCTATGACCGCCGCATTTTTCGACTATTTTGGCATAACGCTCCATCTGTTTTTTTAGCTCTTCCTTTTCTCGCTCATCGTTGACTATGAGATAACGCGTTGCGAGTATAGTGGCTTCAATCACCGCATTACGCCCTCTGTTTATCGCTTTTAGCTCCTTCCGATTGATTTTTACGGTAAGGGGCGTCAATTGAAAGAGTGAATATTCAGTGCTCTTCTCTGCCAAAACTGCCTGGAATATTATCCATGAGTTCGCTTCTTTTAGTACAGGAAAGCTAGAAAGAGATGAATAATGTGCTTCTCCTAGATTATCTAATGCCGCTTTCACGAATAAGACCGTGTCACTGGTTACATTCGCTGCCAATTTGTTCGTTTCCTGCACGTTAGAAAGAGTTCTTGAACCTTTGTATAGCTTCACAAAATGTTCGCTAGTTATAGTTATTATACCAATAGGGGCAGCATTGAAGGTGCCAGTTGCTGATCTCGTTGTAACGATTACTTCCGAAATCCCCTCGTCTATTCCTGTTTCTCTTAAATTCATTCTTCTAACAAGTTCTTTAATACCTTATACCCTGGAATATCTTTTTCCCCAGTTTAGTGATTGTGAACCATTCAATTCCCAAACCGTGATTAACGAGATATTCCTTTCTGTCTTTCTTAAACCCAAAATCGAGAAGTCCGAATATCGTGAGCGCCGGGACAATTCGCTCCTCAAAAACGGAGAAAAGATAAACCACTGCACCGATAATCAAAGACAGTTCGTCTTCTGCGCTTCCCGGCACTCTGCAAAATTCCTTTACCCAATCTACAAATTGATACTTCTCGTCCACTTCGCATTCGGATAGTGCAGAAGCAATATTCCCCCTTTCTTCTTTCACAGATTCCGGGCTTCCCTCACTATCAGGGGGTAAGATTTTACCCCACCGCGTTTCGTTCCACAAAGCATCAAATAACACGACAAATTGCTCCTTCTGTGATAGCTGCTTGAATAGATCAATCCGCGGTGTCACCTCTAACTTGTTGTTTGCACTCACAACGAACAGATTTAACGTTTTACTTATGGTGTAGAACAGGTGTATCGTTCTCGAATCTGGCTGATTAGCAGTGTTTTTGAGTTCTTCTGGGCTGCTCATCGCTTCGTTCAACGCAAAGAGATTTCTCCTAGAGATGAAACTATTTGCGGCAGTCAGTTTCATGCCGTTATGTGCTGATAGGTAGTTCAAAAATGTCTGGAAATTGTTCAGCACGGTAGTACGACTTAAACTTAAATCGTCTTTTGAAAACGCACTACTGATTTTTTCATTTACTTCAAATGGCTGCTTGTAGTTCACTTCTAGCTCTTCCACATCATATTCGCCCATAAACCATGCCTCGTAGTCGCTATCCCAGGTCTCACTGTCCGGGTCGAGTTCATCGTAAGATTCAAATCGGCGGATGTATCTTCGAGGGTTTTTACACGCCGAGAGGATGTCGTCCAATTGGTCTTTGTCCACGCGGCCGCATTCATGCAGGAACTTGTAGAATTTCTTGAACGCGACAAGTATAGGGCTGACATCACTCTTGCTACTGTTCCAGACTTTTCGGATGTACCAGTTACTGAGATAGTCGTCTATGTCCCGGTCGGTAACTTCCAGAAGGGGTTTTTTTTCCTCGTAGCCTATGAGGTAGTGAAGTGCAAAGAAGCTGATGTGATCCGCGTGGGCGGAAGCGGTTTCTTCGCTCAGCCCTTTTTCCTGCTTTAGATAGTTGTAAAACGCTTCGACTAATTTTTCCGTCTCTTCTTCTTCCATCGGGGTCATTTCTTATACCTTGCTATGTTTTTGTTCTTCAAAAAACTTCTTCTTTTTCTAATTCCTATTCTGCTGTATTCTTACCTTGTTTCAATCTATTTAAATTTTATGATTTTCTCTTCAAGAAAAAATTGGTGCTGTAAAGGAACGGATAGTAAAGCTCAGCAGCAATGGAGAGCCTATCGTTGTAGGGGACAGAGACAAACATAATAGTGAGCGCACGTATAACAGAAGGGGACAGCGGGATTTACCTCAGTTTCGACCTAGGGTAGCGGAAGCACATCAAAGTGGCTTTAATATAGAAGAAATAGACGCAGATGAAGCATATTCAAGCTGGAATAACTATGAGATAGCGTGGGCTGTAGGAACAACCGCATAATGAGTTCTTAGAGCATGAATCTCACAACGTATTCCGTAGCCCCTTCGTTTTTTGCCTTCTAAAAATAAGGAGAAGGCGGTGCTACGTAGAATTGCACAAAAAGAAGACATTCCACATAATATCTCTTATCTGAATGAATAACTATCTTACAAAAACCGAAAGTGATTTAAGAGAGCTAAAACCTTATAAGGCAATATAAGTTACATGTACTGTGTATATGGTATATCCTATATATGCTGTATATGCGTGTTTCTAAAAAGGGGCATACGCTGCAGAAAAGAGGGGCGATATGATGACTAAAACGGTAATATTTGAAAAAAAATATGGTGTAAATGTGGGCAATCTTTCCACGACTGAGGAAATTGATGAGATTATAGAAGAGAAAATAGGTCGAAAACTAAAAATCATCAAACCTGATGATCATGGTATTGTACATAGCAGAGGCAACGTATTCAAATTAAGAGAGTACGATATAGATCGTATGTTCGATGATGCAATAAAACGAGGTAAGTAGCTACATTCATGGATATAGATGAGCTTTTTAAGTTCTATAGGACTGAGTTTGTACCATCATATGCCGATTTAGTTGGATATATCGGCGATAAGCCTCGACAGATATTTCTGGATTGATTTCAGGATATTTACTCTCGTTTATTTAAGCGGAAGGATAAAATACCTGCACCTAAAGTCGGGCAATTTTGGTACTTTAGGTGCGAAACCGTTCAGAGGAGCATAAAATGGACCTTGAGGGATTTGCGAAACGGAAATTAAGAGAAGGCGAAGCAGACGATAAAATCCTTGCTGAGCTGTGCAATCGCATAGTAGAAATAAAACGAGATCGCATAACGAAAGAAAAAGCGGAAGAAATTGCTGAAGCAGTATTAGAAGAATCAAAGATAACGCTTGATTTTAATGACGAACTTATCACCGAACTAAAATCAGACGTGAGAATGGGCGAGTTAGGGGTTGGATCCCGAGGCGCAGGTGATTTTTATGCTCATGAGAAGATAGGCGAGCTAATAGGTGCAACGGGCGCCGTAGTTGACTCATCAAGCCTGAGTGATTCGGGTGTGGTGCGTCTTCCGGAGGGGAGTAAGGGAAAGTTAATTGTGGTGACGGTAGACGGAATGCACTCAAGGCTGAGCGATTTCCCTTTTCTCGCTGGTTTTCATGTTGCACGTGCGGCACTTCGTGACGTATATGTAATGGGCGCCACACCTGTTGCGTTACTCTCGGACATTCATGTGGCGGATGACGGTGACGTTGCGAAGATATTCGACCATATAGCTGGGATTTCCGCGGTATCAGACGCTGCTGGCGTTCCGCTCGTTACGGGTTCAACATTGAGAATCGGTGGTGATGTGGTAATAGGAGAAAGAATGACCGGCTGTGTTGGCGCAGTTGGCGTGGCTGATACGGTCGTAACGAGAGAAGGTGCAAGAGAAGGCGATGTGATATTGATGAGCGAAGGTGCAGGTGGAGGCACTATAACGACTGCCGCTTTGTATTACGGCGAACCGGAAGTGGTGCAGGAAACGATGAACATCAAATTTTTGAATGCTTGTAACATGCTTATCAAAGAAGAGATGGTGAAAAAGGTTCATCTAATGACCGATGTTACGAACGGCGGAATCCGGGGCGATGCGAACGAGATCGCAAAAGTGTCACACGTAAAACTCGTCTTCCATGAAGATAGAATACGGGATTTAGTAAATAAAAAAGTGCTTGCAATGCTAAAACGGCGTGAGATAGACTATTTGGGCATATCTCTGGATGCACTTCTGGTCATTTGTCCCGTGGAAGTTGCAGAAGCTGTTAAAGCGGTTGTAAGAAGTGCTGGGGTGCGAATAGAAGAGATCGGTAGTGTTGTAAAAGGCAACGGTGCCGAAATCGTTGTTGACGGCGAAAGTAGAGATTTTATACCTAAATTCCGAGAGTCCGCGTACACACCGATAAAGAAAGTCGTGGGTGAATCTGGAGGAGATTTTGAAGCGATGAAGCGGAAAGTGGATAAGGCGGTTGAAGAAGCAGTCAGGAAGAAGGATAAGGTAAAAAGGATATTGGAATCTGCACAAGACACCGAGATATAATATTGGTATTTGTATAGCGAAATAAAAAACCACGAGATTTCACAAGATTTACACAACACTTTTTCTTTTTTACAAAAAGAAAATTT
>JAUWND010000201.1 GCA_030612835.1 Candidatus Methanophagales archaeon
TTGAAAACGGAATAAAATAAATTATTGACACAGATTAACACAGATTAACACAGATTAACACAGAAAAAATCTGTACCTTGTAAATCTGCGTAAATCTGCGTCTTAAATAGGTAGAAGTTATACTTTATATACAACAAGAAATGGGGGGGTGTACGGGTGGGATAGACTATCCGACATAATCACCAATAGTGTACGGAAAAACGATTTCTATTATTGTTCTCTCGTGGGAATCTGTGTAATCTTGTAGTTTATTAACCAACTTGGCACTGTCGAATTTTCCAGCGAAATCACTATATCTTCAAGTTTTACCGCAGAGTGCGCGGAGAACGCAGAGGCATCCGAAAACCCAAGCGTGGATTGCAAAGCTCTTAAACTCTGCGCCCTCTGCGATCTCCGCGTTGATAAATCACTGGTTTTTTTAGGCAGTGCCACCAACTTCCCCGAACCGGCGCATCACAACACCCTCGGCGACCTTAGGCAGGAATAGCGTTGACTTCTGCGGGAACACCTTCTTCTCTACTTCTGTCTTATATTCCACATCTGCGATACGCAGCGGTTTAAGGAAAAATGCAACCTGATAAGTGCCCGTATCCACATTTGCCATTGCATCTTCCGGACTGGCGGTAAAAAGGATGTCCTCGGGCTTGCCAATAAGCGTTGGATTGATGAGCCATTCATGCAGGCTTATTACGTCCAGTCCAATTCGCTCGTCTCGCGCCTCCGCCAACTTCCTTATCCGGTCAGGATCAGCACGCAGCAAATAGAATTTCTCACCGTCATACATGCCCAACCGGACGTCATCATTGCAGCATTCACGGAGTTTCGTATTGATTGCGATCATTGCATCCGCGCAGTTACGCCCATCATACTCGTCAACAACAAAATTAGCACGTATTCGCGTCCATAAATCCGCCTCGTGGCACCTTTTTACACATCTGTGCCAGGGCAGCAATACAAGCGCTCTATCACCTCCTTCTAAGAGCATCATCAACGTATAGTCTTCCACTCGATCTCTACACAACTGATAAGATGCTGTATATCTATGATGCCCATCGAGGATCATAACTCTTCTGTCGGTCATCAACCGCATAATCTTGTCTATAAGCGCTTCATCTGAAACTTCCCAGAGCAAGTGGCGTGCACCATCTAATACAACATCTATAATTGGCTCGTTCCGCGCATTTATCTTCAAATCCGGCCTGTGGAAGCCCAGATAATCCTCGAATATGTTGTTTAGCTCATGTCCCGGCATGTTGTATTCCGCAATTATAGGCGAGAAATTCATACTGCATTCTTTCATCAGATCGTATCGCTCCTGCGTGCTCGACTCAAATGTCTTTTCGTGCCCCAACACATTGTGTTCATTGAGCTTCTCTACTTTCATCAGTGCAACTAACCCAAAAGCGAAATAGGTATCTTTTCGGGCTTCTTCCGGTATCTGTTCCGTAATCGCTTCTGATAGTCTATACCGGATCCCGTAGATGTAAAAGGAGCTCTTTTTTGTCTCTATTAATGTCCCATCACGGAAAAAACGAGTGAGATTCTGTTTCGCATAATCGACAAAATCTTCCTCCTCTACTCCCGCTCTTCTCGTGGTGAAATGGATCACATTGTTTCGCTTCGCGGAATAAATGTCGTACCCGGATGCATCTACGGTATCGTAAACCGGGCAAACAAGTTCAGCACGGTTATCCAGTTTCGGGTTCAGTATTGTCGCCTTAAAGGGTTTGAGTTGCATGATCGTATACCCAATATTTTTTATTTACCTTTCAAAGGTTTTGTTGCCTTATTAATTTAACATCACTAACTAATGCAATCGTGGTATTTGTATGGCTAAACAAGAAAGCATAATATTCAACGGAAATTAAATTTTTATTGACACAGATTAACACTGATTAACGCAGAAGAAATCAAATCCGTGTAAATCTGTGTAATCATGTGGTTATAAAAAGTAGCTAAACTAATACCTAATAATATAGTATACATGGAAAAAAATGGACTTCCGATTGATCTTTGTAATGGACTTGCTTGATGGCGTGGTAGTGCATGCGAAGCGAGGCGAGCGTGAGAAATACGTGCCGATTCACCGTTTCAGCTCTATCGTTACGTCGTCAGATCCAGCTTGTGTGCTAGAAACGATAAAGCCCAAGGAAGTTTATATCGCCGACCTCAACCGACTCATGAACACAGGCAATAACAGACCGATTTTGAAAGATCTAAGAACTCGAAACATGGATTTGAAGATTATGCTGGATTATGGTGTAAAAGGGATGGAAGACCTGAAAGAAGCTGTTGACGCGGAAATGGCCGATAAGTTCGTTTTAGGTACAGAAACCATATCCCTTGAGCTATTAGAGGAAGCATCTAAGAGCGATATTATAAATGATATATGTATAAGCCTTGACCTCTTCAATAACGAAGTGCTGACAAGCGATACGAGGATGAAGATTGACCCTCTGCTGTTAATAAAAGAGCTGAATAAGTTTCCCGTTCGGGACGTGATTGTGCTGGAACTGAATAGGGTAGGCACGAAAAGCGGAATAGATTTTGAGTTCCTCGCTCGTGCAGTTGAACTCTCGGAACATGACATTCTATGCGGCGGCGGCGTGCGGAATTGCGAAGACGTACATAAAATGGCGGAGATCGGTGTAAAGGGCGCACTGGTCGCTACTGCTGTACATGATGGGGGTATTCCGTCATTTGAAGTATAACGTAATCGCTCAATATTAACACAGCTTGAAATTGGTTTTTAATACTAGAATATCAACGACAAAACCTGTTTTGCCTTCTCACCATCCTTGAAGTCCACCTTTTTTAACGCTCTAAATATCCCTCTTACGGCACCGTCTAAAAAACCCGTGATTTATCAACGTGGAGATCGCAGAGGGCGCAGAGTTTAAGACATAGATTATATTAACAACTCAAGAAATATTTCTTTTTGTAACGCTTTTAAAAGTTTTTGAAAGAGATGTTTTTTATAGAAGTTCACCGTTTAAACAAAAGAGGGGGGCACAAAAGAATGAGGGATGTAGCGATAATAGGAATTGGACATACTAAGTTTGGGCGCGCATCGAAAGCGTCACTGGAATTGTTCTCTGAGTCGGTATTGCAAGCAATTGACGATGCAGGTGTAGACTTAAAGGACATAGAAGCTTTATTTCAGGGCGCTGCACTCGCAGGCTTTGAAGAAGGGCAGGTAATGTCTGCGGCATTTTCTGCTGCGGAC
>JAUWND010000028.1 GCA_030612835.1 Candidatus Methanophagales archaeon
TTTCTTGAATTTGCTATACCTATACCATCCGCTCGTCTGTTCATATTATTATGCGCAGGGTCTGGTAAAAGCAGTAAATGAAGTAGCACAAGTAAAATTGCTAAAGGGCATGTGCGAAGGCAATGAGCGAGCAACAGATAAAGAGGCTGTTCGGTACTTTTACATTGCTAAATCGAGGGGTCATCTGCAGAAGTATTGACACAGGCTACTATTGCCTTTGAAATAGGTTATATACAATGAAATATACCTTTTTTATCTATCAAACTAAAATTTTAAATGGCGGGGGTAGTATAGTAGAAAGCGATGAAGAAGATGATGATACTGCGGCTGGTATTGAGCGGTTTGGTGATGATTGCGATTTTAGTGATGCCCGCTTCAGTCCTTGCGGTTACTGATATAGACGTTTCAAACGGTACTGATGAAACAGTAAGTGCACTGGGCTGCGATGCTTATATTCAAATAGACGACCCATGCTGTAATGGGTACTGTGTATATGTAGATGGTGCATATAAACTCACAGAAGGCGGGAGCGGGAATCCAGATGGTTTCTGTGCTTTTTACGTGTGTGCTGGGACTCATACCATAGAGATAACCAAGAACGGCCGCTCCGCATCCATTACTAAGTGTTTCCAATCGGGTTCTACTTATAGCTGGGTCAGCATGCCCTATTGCTGGTGTGATTATCATCATGAGCCTACACCGGATCACTGTCAGGTATATATTGAAGTACAGGACCCTTGCTGTAAAGGGTATTGCGTATATGTAGATGGCACGTATATACTTACAGAGGGTGCGAGCGGAAATCCCGATGGCTACTGCGCGTTTTATGTGCGTGAAGGTACACATAAATTCGAATTACGTATGAATAGATATTCCACATCTAAAAGCTGGTATTGTCATTGTGGTACCGCTTATAGGTGGGTCAGCATGCCCTATGGTTGGTGTGCTAACGGTAACTGTCAGGTATATGTACAAGTAGATGACAATACATGTGTTGGATACGATGTATACGTAGATGGCGCATATATACTCACAGAGGGTGCGAGCGGAAATCCCGATGGCTACTGCGCGTTTTATGTTAGTGCAGGTACACATAAATTCGAATTACGTAAGGGTGGCTATACCACATCTAAAAGCGGGTATTGTCAATGTGGTACAGTTTATGCATGGGTCAGCATGCCTGACTACTGGTGCGGAGATGCACATGAACATCCGGCTGATGAAGGAGGCACAGGCGATTCTGATGAAGATATACTTCTAGACGTGCCGTTCTTTAGCCAGAGAGATCCTGCCTGGCGTGATAAGAAATTAGATCACAGCATCTATTCCCTGGGCAAGTATGGATGTGCACTCACTTCTGCTGCGATGGTCGCAAAATACTTTGGATATGATACCGATCCCGATAAACTCAATACCCGTCTCACAGCGGTTGGTGGGTTGGACACATCTGGAATTATACACTGGAAAAAAGTAGAAGATGTGTCAAACGGCAAAGTTGCGTGGATAGAATCGGTAGGAGCAAGTTGGAGCAGAATAGACCAAGAGCTGAGCAGCGAGTATCCGGTCATAAGTAGTGTGAATTGTCCTCTTGGTTTGCACTTTATCGTTTTCGTTGGTAAGAGCGGGGATGAACATTACTTCTTAGACCCTTATGATAAGCAAAGAATTATACGTATATGGCCAAATGGAGTACATGGGGTGTATACTCTTATAAATCTGAAGATTTATCATGGGTCTCCAAATACTTTTGTTCCCTCCACCCTAAAAGTTCTTATCGGTACTGGTTCTGTTGTAACGATGGATCTAGAGGAATATGTTAAGGGAGTAGTGGCAGCAGAGATGTACCCAAGTTGGCCAATTGAGGCATTAAAAGCCCAAGCCGTAGCTTCCCGGACTTTTGCAATTGCAAATACGCACCATGACCATATAAATGTAGATGTATGCACCGATTACCATTGTTGTCAAGCCTGGATGGCGGGACCGTATGACGAAAACGTTGAGAAGGCAGTTACTGAAACACATAACGAGGTCTTGACGTATAACGGACAAATCGCCAAAGAAGCGTTATTCTTCGCTCATTGCAATGGGCATACGCGTAATAGCGAGGATTATTGCCCTGGAGGTAATTGTTGGAATTATGTGTCTTACCTTAGAAGCGTTGCTTGTGATTGTGGTTATAGCGATTATAGTGGTAGTGGGGTGGGCATGTGCCAAAGGGGCGCTAAAGCAATGGCAGATCAGGGCTATAGCTACGTGGATATTTTGAAGCTTTATTATACAGGGATTGAAGTTGCTGCTTCTGCTTCTGCTTCTTCTCCTCCTAATTACTTTGTTTCTAATCAAGATAAAATTGAAGAAGCAATAAGCTGGGCTAATAATGAAATAGGAAATGATGAATGGACTAATTTGTGTTTGAAATTTGTATCACTAGCATATGGATTAGGTGCAAACGTAAATGCAAAGACAACAGGATGGGACTGGCCAAACGATGCTATAAATGAACTTGGGACGAAATTCTATTCGATAGATAATTGTGGGAATCCCCCAAGAGGGGCTTTGATTTTCTTCTCCGGTCAGGGAAGACATCCTAAAACAAAGATAAATTATGAAAAATATGGTCATATTGGAATTTATTTGGGTGATGGAGAAGTAATCCATGCCTATGAGACAGTCAAAATACAGAACATAATCGGTGCGAAAGGTATTGAAGGAGAAGAGTTTATTGATTCCTATATTGGTTGGGCGTATCCACCGGAGGCTTGGCTAGATTATCCACTCCCACCAACTCTTGTCTCCCCCGGTTCAGAATCTCCTCCGGGTCCAACCATTACTACCCTTACTCCTACCTTCGAATGGAATAGCGTTTCTACCGCCGATTACTATGGACTATACATAAGAGATTTAGATATGGATGAGATCGTTTTCAATAGCAGAGATGATTACGGTCATATATATGGAACTTCTTTTCCTCTGCCTTCTGGCATACTGGACTATGGAACGCATTATCGCTGGAATATGAACTCTTATAACAGTGCAGGTTGGGGAGAATTTTATTCTGATAGGTGTTGGTTCACGACCTATGAGAAGTAATGAGATCCAACCTGTTGTTGAGTTTTTTGATGTTTTTCCCCACTCTGTTACCTTAGGCGAAGAGTTCACCATTAGCTATACGGTCTCAGATACAGGCGGTTTTGGTCTAAAGCAAGTAGAACTCTGGCGAAAAGGTACAGAAGATTTGCAAGAGAGCACCCTTCGGGTGCAAATCAATTGTAGCTAAGGCAAAGCATTGAATGGTTCCAATCAGCTAATTTGCATCAAAAAAAAACTTCGTTTTCTATCGGGGGACCCTCGCTAAACTCATACCACACGAATGTCATTTTTCTACTACCATTGGGACATGTTGGCGCACATTTATTCTCTTTCGTAATTTCAACGTCGCGGAGAAAGGTTACATTTTCCCGCGAGGCGAAATCCCGCCCCTTAAAGTTGTGATTGTCCTCGAATATTTTAGGTGTCTGACCGTGAGAGGGACATCAATCAGTAGTAAGACAGAAGAACTTCCAGAGGTATATTGGTCATGTGTACCGAAAGTTATTTATAGCCCTTCATATACTCTATTCTTACAGGAGGTAAACCTCAGGTGATGAAAAAAGGCGCGAATGTTTTTGGTCTGATTGTGATTCTGCTGATTATCGGGTCGGCTTTTGTGGGCGTAGTCACAGCGGAAGAAATTATTATTGATACCGAAATAACTGAAAGTAGATTTATGGAGTATCCGTCAAGACCTGTTATTGGTTGGTATTATATCTTTGACCATGACACTTTCCACACTAAGGCATATAATGACAATTTCTGGTACACACTCTGCGGTGAGAAAGGCCATGGTGACCCATTTTATGGCGTATGGCAGGCATCTCTGCCACAAAGCGGGGATTATGAGGTTTTTGTGTGGATTCCGGATCCTGATCCTTTCGTGGAGGTTTGGCCACCCCATCGCACATATACACCAACCCAGAGTGCTGCGTATCAAATCTATCATAAGGCTGGCAGGACCACCAAAACGGTTAATCAAGAGTTGAGGACTGGTGGTTTTTACAGTTTAGGTACATTTAACTTTGATACTCTTGCCTCGGTTATACTCAATGATAGAACAGGTGAGTCGTATCTATCAACAATGATCGCTTTTGATGCTGTCAAATTTGTTCCTGTTGCGGCTCCAAATACTCCACCGTACACACCAAGCAATCCTTCTCCGACAAATCACGCGACCGGTCAATCTATTTATACGGATTTGGGTTGGACTGGTGGAGATCCGGATGCGGGCGATATAGTAACATATGACGTCTATTTTGGAACCAGTACAAGGCCACTGAAGGTCTCTACTGCTCAGTCGGGAACCACCTATGACCCGGGCACGTTGAGCTACAGCACATATTACTGGAGGATCGTGGCAACAGACAACCACGGTGCATCTACTACAGGTCCGCTCTGGGATTTCACGACTGGCTCTGTTGCTGTTCACGACATGGCAGTAACAGATGTCTACACAACTCCCTCTTCGCCAAATGTTGGGCAATCAACTACCATCCATGTGACTGTTAAGAACGAGGGAAGCCAGCAAGAGAACGACGTGCCTGTTAAGGCTTATGTTGATGGTTATCAAGTGGGCTCAGCACAAGACGTAACTCTTACGGATGGTAAAACAACCAAGTCCTTCACATGGACTCCAAGCACTGCAAAAACGTATTCCGTCAAGGGTGAAGTGGGGATAGTAAGTGGTGAGACGGATACGAGTGACAATACAAAGACGATAAGTGTAAGTGTACAGCAACAAAATTTATACTGGCTTGCGAAGGCAATCATGTCTGAAGCAAGTGTTGGAACACAGGAAGAACGAATAGCAGTTGGATGGACTGTATTAAATAGACTTGATAGTAATGAATTTCCAAGTACAATCAAAAAAGTAGTGGAAAGTGGATATGCATACAACCAAGAACCAACCCAAAAGATAATTGATCTGAGTAAGGATATTCTGGAAAGAAAATACGCAGATCCAACAGGAGGAGCAACATATTTTTTCTCTCCAAGATCGATGAAAAGCGGTTACGGACCTTACAAAATTCCAGAGACAAACAAAGTATCTTACATTCCTTCTTGGACAATACCTAAAGGATATAGTAAGACATCACCACCTCATAGTGATTGGGAAATGACTGAATTCTATAAGACAATAGAGAATCTAGAATGGGTAAGTGGACTGGAGGATATCCGAATTTGGTATTTTATGTTTTATAGACCTATTAGCGACTCTCAAGAGGAACTTATTCATTCCCCTATTCAGCAGGAGAGGATAGTAGAAAAAGATGTGCCTGTAACCATTGAAGGAAATCAGTATATCATAGCTACATTGAGGCACAAAATTGATCCTGAAACATTAAGGGCTATACCTGATTCTGGTGAGGTTAAAGTTTACTTAGATACAGAAGGAAATCCTGTTTCTGATGAAGAGATTGCCAGAAAGATAGGGATTATTGATTACGTGCGTCATCTGCAAGCAGGTGGGCTTGAAGATGAGCTTTATGAAAAATATGACGATGTTAACAAGAAAATGCTTGTTCTTGGAACAATACCTCTTGCAGAGTGGCCGATAGAAGCAATAGAAACAATTCCAAGAATAATCAAAGTCTCCACTGAAAGATTAATTCAGGAATTGATTGAGATTGTAGGAAAAGAATCAGTTAAGCATCTATTGAACACGAAAGAAGAATTAAGAGCAGAGGCCGATATGAATTTTCAATCTGCATGGAATGAGTATTTTAAAGCTTGCCAGGTATTGCGGCGAAATAAGGAGATTGTAGATTACAGTACCGCCTATACCGTATTGGAAAATACTTTATTAGGAGATTTTCATGAAAAAATGGGCTCTTTTATTTGCAGTAAGATTTATGAACCGAAGATGGGGAAGTTATTTATCAGAGAATTTGCTAAAGTGCTTACGTGGGGTATCTCTGAGGAGGCGTTAGCTAGGATAGTTCACATAGATTACATCATTGAAAGCTATTACGAGGGGAATATAGTTCAATGTCAACTTTCTAAAGAACCATATGAACCCACATCATATACCCTTGAACTATCTCAGGTTTCTCCCACGTTATCGAATGAATTTAATAGTTGTATTACGGAAATCGAAGAAAATACTGCAAAAATTTACGAAGATGTTGCAGATTATTTAGAGATGTTCTCCTTCAAAGATTACATACGTGCAATATTTAAAAGCCCCGGTGAACTTCGAGTTTACGATTCTCAGGGGTGGGTGACGGGCCTGGTAAATGGTGAAATAAAAGAAAAAATTCCAAATTCTATATACGATAATGAGAGCAAAATAGTTGTAATCTTCACTCCAGACGATTCCTATCGCTATGAAATAGTAGGTACAGGTGAAGGAGCATACGGACTTGAGGTAACTTCTGTCGAAGATGGAAACGCTACTATCTTTACTGCTACTGATATTCCTACAACATCTGCGGCAGTGCATCAATACACCATTGATTGGAATGCTCTCTCGCAAGGTGAAAAAGGAGTTACTGTTAAGATAGATTCTAATGGAAATGGCACATTTGAACGTATTATTATCACGAATAACTCATTCCAGCCTCTTATTGCCGAATTTACTTTTTCTCCTGAAAATCCCATTATTGGCGAGAAAGTAACCTTAGATGCTTCTACCTCTTTCGATTTAGGTGGAGGAGTGATAAAGAAGTATTGTTGGGAATTTTATAACGCTGCTAACCAAGACCCCTTCTACGTAATAGAAGGTCACGATAAAAAAATTATCAGCTATTCCTTTACTTCGGATGGTATTTACCGCGTAAGATTAACCGTAACAGACGATGAGGGTGAGTATAGTTACACAGAAAGCAGTATAACTATAAAAGAGCCTATAAAGGAGCCGGTTTTTTATGTCCCCGATGATTATCCATCGATACAAGCTGCTGTGGATGCTGCAAATGCGGGAGACACGATTATCGTCAGAGATGGAACTTATACAGAGAATGTGGACATTGACAAGTCAATAACACTCAAATCAAGCTCAGGGAATCCGGGAAATACAATTGTTCAAGCGGCAAATCCAAACGACCATGTCTTTGAGATTACAGCAGATCATGTGAATATAAGTGGATTCACAGTAACAAATGCAAATGGAATTAGGAACGCAGGAATATATCTTTATTATGTTAATCACTGCAATATCTCAAATAACATCTGCTTGAACAGCCAAAATGGCATTTGCCTATATTCCTCAGTTAACAATAACATAATTAATAATATCTGCTCCGACAATTATGACGGAATTTTTATACTAGAATCCAACAATAACCTACTGCTCAACAACACTTGTTTGAACAACTTTGATGGGGTCCGTCTATTCGGTTTCAACAGCAATAACGATATTACAAGCAATCGTTGCTTACATAACACAATCGGGATTTGTCTCGAGTATAGTTCTGAAAATAACACCGTTAACAACAATTCTGCTAAGTTAAACACCTATGGAATTTACCTTGATAGTAACAGTAATATAATAAAAGAAAATAACTGTGTGGGAAACAATAAGGGCTTCTGGGCGTATAACTCATCGAGAAATGTTTTAATCAATAATAATGCTTTGAACAACAATGACGGTATCTGCTTAGTTTATGCATCAAACAATAACATATATCTTAATAACTTTATGAACAATATTTGTAATATCAACTCCTCCAAATCAACCAACATCTGGAACTCTCCTAAAAAAATAACCTACACTTACAACGGCAACACTTACAATAACTACCTCGGCAACCACTGGGATGAATACAAAGGAACAGATTTAGATGGTAATGGTCTGGGTGATATTCCTTACAGTATAAACTCAGACAAAGACGATTATCCGCTGATGACGGTGTCGGGACGTTATTTTAATCCATCTCCTACTATACCAACACCGCCAACATCAACACTAACACCTGCTCCAAGGCCTACACTAACGCCTCCAAGACCAACACTAACACCTACTCCAAGGCCCACACTAAGACCAACAGCTACACTATTTGAAAAGATAGAAGGACTTACTACTGCGATACGTGTTGGTGTTGGTATCTAGGATAATTGGGATGCGGACATGGAAAATGATGGACCTGTTATGTATGTATATAGTTTATCTAGATGCAAGAGGCGATATTATTACTGATGATAGATAGCACTACAAAGATGCCTATATCTTATCTTATCTTATCTCATCTGCCGATGTGACGCTGTATGCCCGTGATAGTCACATCGTTTGTGGTCCATGTGATAAATTGCTTATAAAAATTGGCTAAACGTATTTGTTTAGCGCCTTTTTATAACCACCCGATTACACAGATTTTCACGAGAAAAAGAATAATATTAACATAGTTTTAGTACACCTTTAACTACTTTATGCCATAAAAAATAATCCCAAGTTCGTGTGTTAATCTTGTGAAATCTCGTGGTTTTTTTAGTTAGCTATACAAATACGGCTAAACAAACACGAAATATCAAGTTACGGCTCTTCCCTATTCTCCACTATAATCACTTTATTCATTGTAAACTCGCCAACGAAATCATCTCTAACCCGCAATAAAGTATGATGGTGATCCTCCGTGTTCCTAACAATAACACCTATGTGTGCTTTACCCAATATCTCAGTGTCTATCTCTGTGGATGAGCGATTCCGATCACCATAATGCACCATTGAACCTGCTATACGGAGTGTATCATAGTACCTTTCGGTTACTGCAGCGCCAACCATATAGTTCCTTGCGGATGTCTCGCCACTCAGCATTCGATTATATTCGCAGTCCAAATACGTGATGGGCACATACGACTTTGTCGCACTCGATACGATACTGAGTTCCTGATTCACACTATCCAGCTCAAGCATCTCCGACTCACTAACAATCTCGCCACTGCCTCGTGAACTTATCACCACTTCATGTCCGTCCTGGCCGTTGGTACGGGTATTAAAAATTGTCTCCATATCCAGATAGCCCACACCTCGGACAGTCATATCTGTATACACCCGAACAGCCGAGACAGTAGGTAGCATTACAAGCGCTACTGTTATGCATACCAAGATGACCACCACTTCCGTTTTCATTGTTGTATATAACTTCTACCCATAAATAAATTTAATTTAGGACGCAGATTTACACGGATTTACACAAACCTTTTCTTAAAAAGAAAAGCTTTACCAAAAGAACATTTGTGTTTTTCTTTTAGCACATGCTAAATTTTCTTTTTGTAAAAAAGAAAAATTATAGTGTTGTGTTAATCTTGTGAAATCTCGTGGTTTTTTTATAGTTAGATATTATGCTTTCTTGTTCGTCCTCAAGGCGCGAAAGCTGCTTTTTCCGGCCTCCTAAATATTAAATGCTTACATACTGTGAGGTTGCCAAAGAACTCATTTCTGATGGCTATTTGCGTATACCCTGGCACCGACTGCTTCGCATCTAGCAAGAAATGACCTCCGAACTCATTTATCGTTGCTAGTTCGGTCTTATAACGCTGATTGCCAGTACTATGTAGATTCACATCTTCTAGCCTCTGATCCATCCTATGGACCTCGTATTGCTCCCGGATCGTTGTGCCCGTACCACCAAAGGGGAAGGGACTGTGTAGATTCTCACTGCCATAGAGGAAATCGCCCGATGCTTTTGCTCTATAAACTCCTACTGCACTCTTCTGCTCAAAGTTCGCGTTGTCTCCTTGTGCGCCCTCTATCAGGTACTCGTCACTTACAAAACCGTCGATCTCGCCACTGAATACATAATGCTTATCAAAACTTACTGAGAACTGATGCTCGGCATCAAACCCACTAAAACTGCTGACATCTTTGTCTATCACAAATACGCCTTTACCTTCTACATGTGTCTCACTGGCATAATCATAGCCCTGTACCACTATTGTTGCCGAAGCTGAAGCCGAAGCTGAAGCTGAAGTTGTAGCTACATTCCAATTATATGCCCTTTCGGTTGCATTCATGCTCGGTGTAACTTTCAACGTAAGCGAGTTAAGACTATGTGCCCGCACATAGACGCTTCTTTCTGTCCACTCGAACCAGGAGCTATCGCATTTTCCCGCTTCTACTTCCAGTGCTACCGTTTTCGAGTTCGAGTCGTAGTTATGCACCGTAATAGTGTACTCTACGGTCTTACCCGGCGAGCTATACTGCGAACTTGGGTATATTGTTATGTTCGTACCCACGGAAGCGGTGACAGTTGATGTTAAGCATAATACTAAGCACAATGCTGAACACAGTACCACCGCTAAGATTGCCGATGCCAACTGCTTTTTCACGTTACTTCTTCTCCCTTATCTTTTACCACCTTTCATCATATACATTTCCTTCGATCTTCACCCTAGTTAAGCTGCAGACGCACTTGCGGCTTGCTATGCAAGCCGCTACAGCGATTTCTTTATGTTAGCTCAGCAGTCTCTTGAATTATGGCCGCCTGTATATTAAGTGCCTCGCTACCGTAAGGTCACCGATGTACTCCTCGCGGTTTGATATGCTCCTAGTGCATGGAACTCTCTGCCCCGACTCTAGCAGGTAGTACCCGTTAGTGAAGTTGTTATACGTACAAAGTTCTGTTTTCCACCTCTGATCACCAGTAACATGATGATTTAGGTTTACACACCTGCTCTCCATAGAGCTGTTCTTTGTAGGATCATAAAGGATCACGTACCGTTCATGGATTTTTACACCCGTGCCACCCATTACAGCACTACTCTTGAATTGCTCATCACCAATCAAGTAATCTCCAGATTTGGTTGCCTTATATTCAAAGATCATTGATTCCTGCTCATAATTCGCATTGTTTCCCCTTGCATTCTCTATCACATACTCGTCCATCGTTAAACACTCAACTTCTCCACTGAACTTTATATCCTTTTTCACTTTCACGGCAACAGCCATGTTCTTTAAATCATGGTTTATGGTAACATTTTCACCGGTCCCAGCAATCATGGTTTCTGAGACGTAATCATGATCTTGCACAATTAATGTTGCTGTTGCTTGATTACGACTCCCCGTCCAGTCAACTGCGACAACTGTAAAGGTATATACACCGCCTGCATCTTTACCGAGCGTTAGTGGTACTTTTATGTTCAACGGCCACCACGCCTTAATAGGCCAGGCGTTGGAATTTTTATTCAGCCAGCTAAACCAACCGCCGGGAACTTCTCCTGGAATGACTGATACTGATAACACTGGTGTGACCCACAATGGTGGAGCTGGTGAGTCGGTCCACGCGGTAACAGTGTATGAAACCGTCTTATCAGCGTGGCAGGTTCTTGGAGGTATCGATTGCGGTGTCCCAAACCAGAACTCAGAAATCTGCGGGCATGTAATCAGCTCATCAGGTGTTATGGTTACATATACATTCGCTGCGGCAGTCGACGCGGAACAGAATAACACTATAACTGCTATGATTGCAACTGGCAATAGCTTTTTCATTTTTTTTCCTATCACATCCTTTTTCTTTAATAGCTTTCCAATCCTTCCAGACATGTGTATATGCACGTACAATTGAGCTAGCCTAAAAATGCACTCGCGACTTGCTACGCAAGCCGCATCCCTGCCACTTTTTTTTTTATGTTATCTCTGCAGTGTAGTCTCCCATATCTTATGGTCTACGGAATATTATGTGCTTGGCTGCTGTAAGATTACCGAAGGACTCCTGTCGCTCTGCTATTTTCTTAGTACAAGGTACAGACTGCCGTACATCTACCATAAAGGACCCATCTGTGAAGCTGTTATACGTACACAGTTCCGTCTTGCGCGCCTGCCACCCGGTCATATGATGATTTATGTTTTCACACCGTGACTCCATGGTACCGGTTGATCTATACGTTTCCCTGATGTCTACGCCCGTGCCACCCATAGCAGCACAACTCTGGAATCGCTCACTTCCATATAGGTAATTACCGGGCATGGTTGCTTTGTACTCTGAGATCACCGCTTCCTGCTCAAAATTCGCGTTGTCGCCTTTTGCATCCATTAGCAAATACTCGTTCTTCGTAAAACAATCAACTGTGCCATTGAAACGGATAAACTTATCCACCTTCGTGGCAATATCGAGATTGGTGAATTTCTCATTTAGGATAGTACTTCCGTTCCCAGATACCAGAGTCTCTGTGACATAGTCATGATCCTGCACAATTAATGTTGCTGTCGCTTGCGCAGTACTTCCATCCCAGGCAACAGCAGTGACCGTAATGGTATATTGTCCACCGGCATCTTTACCTGCTATTAGTGGAATTTTCAGATTCAGAGGCCATGTCTTGCTTGTATCGGGAAATAGCAATGTTTGTGCTAGCCAACTAAACCAACTAGTGGGGGTTTCACCGGGAATGACTGCCACTGATACTGGTAGGCTGTCTGTTTCCACGGTAACTGCATACGTAACCGTCTTATTCGCCTGACAGACACCAGAAGGTGTCGCTCCGAACCAGAACTCAGAAGTCTGCGGGCATGTAACCTGCTCCTCAGGTGTTATGGATACGGATACCCACGCTGTGGCAGTCGAAGCGGAACAAAATAGCATTATTACTGCTAAGATCGCAACGGGTAATAGTTTATTCATTTTTTTTCTTATCACCTCCTTTTTCTTTCTTTTTTTTAAAAAAAACTTCCAAACCTTCCTTCTATCCTCCTTCTCCTTCACTCAATCCAATATAACAGACATGCGGAATTATCATAATCCTGGTCTGTGCCATCATTTGCATGATAGCCATCTCGAACATCGGCACAAATGGCGTTATACATGGATACATCTCCTTCGTTGGTTTCCCATTTCCATACGTTGGACGGGCTCCAGTCTTGGACTATTTCAAGGGGCTCCATCTCTAAATCGGGTCGTCCCAACACGAATCTATACAATAGCGCATCACCTTCAGGATCAAAAGCGCAAGCAGTCCAGTTTATGACCCTTCCATTTGGCTGGGGCTGTGGCAAATCAGGCATCAAAGCTATGCAGGTCGGTGCTTCATTCACGCTCCCACCAACGCCTGATTTATATGTTGAGGGTCCATCTGCGCCACCAACACCGGGGTTGGATGTTAACAATCCATCTCCGCCAGATCCTGGTACGGGTGTTGCCTGTCCCGTTGTGTCTGTTAGATACGGTTGGTTAAACCAGTTTTCTTCCAAGCAATCATTATTGTCTCTAATTTCTTCTATCGCCTTATTGCTATTTGCACACACCTTTATTGTATACCCCTGAAACGGGTATGGCCCCCAGAAATTATTGAAAGACAGCTTTATTCTTCCGTTAGGGGCTAAAGGCGTGCTCACATAGTCTTCTGACCTAAAAACGCCATTAATAGACAAAGCGGTTGTAGAACCTGCAGGTGCATTCGCAAATCCTACGTTCATCAGTTCGTAATGGATTATCGATCCAACTTGCCAGATCTTTGTTATTATGAAGTCGGGCAGATCAGACCAATATGGTGTTGATTTTATCTTTACAGTAGATTCCGAGTGCGTTCCCGGATCCCTCATCGAAACCGCCCTCACCTTAAAGTCGCAATCACAGTCATCTAACGGCGTAACCTGGAGTCCTAGCTGCTCACTACCTCCTGCTGCGACACAAACATGCTTCCTTTCGGTACCCCAATCAAACCAATCGAAATTACAGCAGCCGCTTGGGATTACAGATACGTAAAAGCAGTCGCTGTTAGGACTGGAGATTGTAATGGTGCATGCACACGTTGAACCTTGATCTACCTGTATCACCTTAGGGTCAGGAATCAATTTAATACCACCTCCTACTGCTGCCTGGATGACTATCGCAACGATAAAAAAGCAAACAAGACTTATACCTACTACCACATTTTTCCTTTTCATTATTTCCTATCTCCCCCTTCTTTTAGAAGGCGCTTCTTCCACCCTTCCTATCTGCTTATACAATAGTAGAATACCCTATATATAATTAACTGTTTTTCGTGCTGATGCTATACTCCCAATAGATGGCATTGCCTACTGATACAGTGCTATCCCTACCGTCACAGACTTCTACCTTAATGTCATAGTCGCCGGTATCGCTGGGTGTCCAGGTCCAGCTATTGCTTCTAGCCCAATCCCTTACCACATTCCAGCCGCCGTCATATACCCAGAACTTGTACCTGAGCTGATCTTGATCAGGATAATTTGAGCATGCAGTCCATGTTATTGCAGTACCGCCGACTTGTGGCTCGGATTTGTCTGGCATCAGACAGGTGCAGCAAGGCTTCTTTGATTGGCCGGTTGCTATTACCCGTGCATCTATCTCAGAAAAAGCTTCTCCAAATAGCCATGCTTCTGCCCGCACACTAAAGTTAAAATCACCCGCCTTAGACGGTGTAACATTAAGTGAGATCTGCTTCGTCTCACCTTCTCCTAGGCGTATCGGCCCGCTCTCTGGCCATTCAAACCAATTGGGATCACACGTGCCGGGTAATATCTTGATCTTGAACCAATTCCCCTCAAAGGCGAAAAGAGTAATATTGTATGTGCACGTTGATCCAACTTCAATCTCTGCCACAGTAGGTTGTATGCTGCTTAAATCTATTCCACTACCACCAAAAGTCACCTGGATGACTATCGCAACGATAAAGATGCAAGCAAGACTTAGTCCTAGTACTACTCCCCTTCTTTTCATTATCTCATTCGCTCCCCTTTTTGAAGGCGCTTTCCACCTTCGCTATCTACGGCTGCTAGTTAACGGTAGCCCAAAAATGACGGAGGTCTGATATGACCTCCTTTTTTGCGCTTCTTTCATTTCACCGCCCTCGGGCATTGCATAGCTTACTGCTGTCATGTCATGTCACGTCATGTCATCGAATTTGTGCTGCCGTTATGTTTCAACCATCATATCTATCCACCGTAACTTCCCTATCCATTGTAAATTCACCCGTGAGCTCCTCACGGACACGCATAATGGTGTGATGGCGCTTCTCTATGTCCTTGACAGTAACGGCAAAGCGTTCCGTTCCGTATACGTACCTATCAGTTATCGCGGTAGAAGAGGACGTATCATTTCCCGTATGTTCAAAAGCGCCGGATATATCATATGTGTCCATGTATCTTTCCGATACCATAGCCCCTACCATGTAGCTCTTTACACATGTCTCGCCACTTAACGCTCTGTTGATGGGTTTAACAAGCTCATCATTAAATCTAACACCTCTATACGACTTGTTTACCTGTGATTCAATCATGAGCAGTGGAGTATTGGGATGTGTATCTACATCAAACATTTGGTACTCCTCGATATACGCGCTTCCTCGTGAAGACGTACTGGCCCCAAGCCCTGTATTCCTAGTATGCGTTGCTATTGTTGCGCGGCAGTCTTCGTAGCCTTTGCCCCTTATATCTTTCATATAATATACAACCGCAGGATCGAGCCTAGTATCCGGCGGACCCAGATCTCCCCAGCCACCCGGGCAGACCATCCAGTCTTCTTTTTCTCCTCCTTGTGCACTTGCACTTGTAAGTAGCAACGAGAGCACAGCCAGGCAAGCTATTATGCCAAATGCAATCGCTATCTTTTTCATCTTTTTTCATTTCACCTCCTTGTGTTATAGTAGTAGAACATGACGTTATATATAGTTATCTGTCAGATTAAACACTGCTTAAATATATGTGTTTGTGTTACGTGCCACGATCTTCCTCTGGTGCTGCTTCCTTCCTTTTTAAATTTTTGATGCTATAAGTCTTTATTAATGTTTAGTTTAATTTAGGGTACATGTAGGTACAACAAGAGGAGACAAAGAAATTAGTAAACAAATGAAAAAAATCGCGATTGCGATAGTGGTTGTAGTAGTTTTATTGTTGCAAGTGACAGTATATGCAAGCGGTCCCGTAACTTCTGATGTCTCGGCTTCGCCTAATCCCTCCTATGGCGCACCTTATGTTGCCCTGACAGCGGATCTCACGATTGACTCTAATCCCATCCTAACTGCCGCTTCGTCCGAGACAAAGGCATGTGAAACCGCGGATGTAGCAAAAGCGAAGGTGGCTAGCACTTCAAATTCAAATTCAAATTCAAATTCAAATTCAAATTTGAATTTTACCGGTATTATTATTGAAGATATAGATTCGCCAAATTTAGTGAGCCCAAATGAGTCTTTTAATCTGACCGTACATACGCTCTACAACTTCAGCCGCGAGACAAATGTGGAGTTATGTCTGGTTGATTGTGATAAATGGGTTCCTATTGACTGTAGAGCGCTCAATCTATCGGGAACCGGAAATAAATCGTTTGTTTTCGATGGCTTAGCTATTACAATACCAGAAAAAGTAATCCTGGCTGCACTCGTGGGATACAAGAACGAGAGCGAAAAATTAGTCCCGTCAGATGCATTCTATTTCCCTATTGTTGCATTAAACTTCACCATTGATAAGTTGAAGTTCCCGAGCACTGTGAAGTCAAATGAAAGATTCAACGTGACCATAGAGACCACTTACAATGTCGCTCCGGTGACAAATATAACTCTAGCCATATACGATTGGGATATAAAAGATTATCACACAGGAGGGTGGAGAACTCTCTCGGGAAGCGATAACCAGTCTTTTAATCTTACATTGACCGCACCACAATCTGCGGATATTGATTTAACCTTATCTGCATGGCTTTCGTACGAATTTGTGAATGAAACGATGTACGTGCTGCTTGCACACCGGAACTTCACCGTCAATGTTATTGATTACTGGATTGCGGCCGCGGAATACTTTATTGGTTCCTTGGGTGTGGACGGTACAGGTATTCCGATGAGCGCATCTGATGGCGCTTTTGACTCGGCGGCGGAGAAGATTACGGCACGTGTGCCTATAGAGGATCTGACGACTGGAAGTCACACGCTATATGTACATGGTATGGATTCACTGGGTAACTGGGGTAGTAAAGCTACATCGGTGGTTCTTGATGTGACGTGTCCTATCACGATCTCTGATATAGATTACCCGGCAGAGGCTATGCTATATAATCCCTTACCCGTAACCGTGAATACGGACTATTCCTTCGGATCCGAGACAAAGGCGAAGATAAGTATATACAATCGCGACACAGGGCAATTACTTGCTTCTTCTTACGAAAAGGCACTCTCAGGTTCTGGTAGCGAACTATTCCGCTTGGACCCGCTTGCAAAATCACTTGGTGTTTTGAATCTGACTACAAGGGCGGAGTATTATTTAGCTAAGGAGCAAAAGTGGGTTTCTCGCGATAGCTCGGACTTTTCTATTAACGTGACCAGTCCTTTCAAGATCACTAATTTACAATACCCGGAAACGGTAAATCTAGATAGGTCTAGTTTTTTCACTGTGAAAGGGGATCTAAACTACTCCGTTCGCGTGAGCACAACGGCGATGGTTCGCTTATACGATCGAGACACAGGAAAAGAGATAGGTAATACCCGCGAATGGGAACTCGCAGAAACCGGAAGCATGCCTTTCCGCCTGGACCCCTTTGCAAGATCCGTAGGAACTATGAATCTAAGCGCAAGGGTGTATTATTTGGACGACAAGCAAAATTGGATCTTCTGCGATAGCTCGGATTTCTCTATCTCGGTCGATCAACCGTAATTAAAAGAAATTCGTTATAGAATAATGCAATGATAAGATAACTAATAATTTAATTACTACGGAGATATACAAGACAAGAACTAAAAAATGGCGAAGGGGAAGATAACTACAATATCCATAGCGGTACTGATATTAATGACCGTCTTATTAGTGCCGCATGTGCTCTCTATGGATGAAAGTACATTCGTAACGAATGGTTATGATGTTGATGGCAGGACCTATGAATCCGCTTGGAACGCCAGTAGTGAAGAATTGATCCCGGTAATCATACAGTTAAACACCGATGCTACGGGCGTTGATTTGGGCGTCTCAGCGAGAAGAACCCCTTTTGAGCTCGCAAAACAAGAAGTTTCTTCCTTTACGGGCGCAGCGGAACTGCGAGCTATGAGCTCTGGCATGAGCAGTGACCGAATGCAGATAAAGCGAGAGCTTCGCATTATTGATGCTATCTCGGCCGATGTATCTCCTTCTATCCTGGATAGGCTCTTAGACTCGAGAGCAGTGAAACGGATTTTCCCGGACGAGAAAGTATATGCGCTTTTGGATACTAGTGTTCCGCTAATCAATGCAACTGCGGTTTGGCAGTTGCAAGACGCGAATGGCAATCCCGTAACGGGAAAAGGTGTGGTAGTAGCGATACTGGATACCGGTGTGGATTATACACATCCGGACCTCGGAGGGTGCAAAGGCTTTGGCTGCAAGGTAATTGACGGCTACGACATTGTTAATGATGACTGGGACCCTATGGATAATGATGGTCATGGCACAATGGTAGCGGGTATAATCGCGGCGAACGGAGCTTTAAAGGGTGTTGCTCCGGATGCCGAGTTGCTGGTGTACAAAGTGTTAGAGCCTTCTGAATCAGGCCCCGCGAGTGGTGATACGTCAGATGTTATTGCAGGTATCGGTGACGCGATAGAAGATGGCGCGGATATAATATGTATGAGCCTGGGTGGCGAATTGGGCGTGACAGACGATGCGCTGGCGTTTGCTGTTGATCGTGCTGTTGACGCGGGCGTTATAGTAGTAGCAGCAGCAGGTAATGACGGGCCATATATTGGCACTATTTATAGCCCGGCCAGCTATGATAATGTCATTGCTGTTGGTTCTGTTGAATCGGTGGTGAAATATGATCTCAAAGTGGTTTCTGAGAATAAAACTCTGGTTGCTTATCACATGCAATATTCTCCTTTAGTGGATATAAGTGGCGAGTTAGCTTATGCCGGATTGGGATATCCAGAGAACTTTTCTAATTCGTCGTTTACCGGTAAGATCGCACTAATAAAAAGAGGCGGACTTAGTGATGACGCATTTTACTTTTATGAGAAGGTAAAAAACGCATATGACGCCGGTGCCATCGGAGTGGTCATTTTCAATAATAGGACGGGGCTTTTTCGCGGTGAATTGGCTGACGAAAACGAAATACCCATAGAATCCACGATACCCGCATTTTCTCTTTCGCAGAAGGATGGTAACTATCTTCTGGACCTTATGAATAGAACAACTGTGGTGGTTAGAATGACAATGAAGGGCTCAGATTATGGCCCAATTTCTATATTTAGCTCTTTGGGCCCTGGTTCAGGCTCTACAATAAAGCCGGACATTGTTGCGCCTGGTACTAGAATCAATTCCACAGCCATAGGTGGCGGCTATAATGCAACACACGAAGGCACTTCGCTTGCCGCACCACACGTAGCAGGTGCTTGCGCGCTTTTGCTGCAGCTTCATCCCGACTGGACGCCCGAGATGATGAAAGCGGCATTGATGAACACTGCGCAGGACTTGGGCTATTGCCCCTTTATGGAGGGTGCAGGCGGAGTGGACGTATTAAAAGCGGCAACAGTGGACTTTATCGCACTACCGCCCAGTATCACCTCCACCACCGATGACTATATCACTAAGGTGATTACCGTCCGGAACTTGCGAAATTACGCCATTCCACTAAATGTCTCGATAATCAGGGAAGAGGAAATAAATTTCGATTTCGGTCCGGCGAATGTGACCTCCCCTATCAATATTGATATTACACCTACTCTAACTCTTGGTCCAGGCGAAAGCAAACCGATTAACTTGTATGTTACTCTGCCGGAAGTCCAATCGAATGTGCACTTTTGTGGTAGTATTGCGATTAATAGTACTAACACGTCCATTGCAGTTCCCTTTGCTTTTCGGCGGGCATCGCAAATCGTTGATAGCACCATCCTGTCTGCTGTCAGGTCGGCATCATCTGGGGCTACAATTCTCGTTCCTGCGGGCGATTACCACGAGAATGTAGTGATAAACCTGCCTCTGCACCTTCGTTCCATTGCCGGGCCATCAAAGACGTCTGTAACTGCAGCCAATCCCAGTGAGCCAGTGTTTAAGGTCAATTCCGATGATGTAACTATCAGTGGTTTTGCAATTAGTGGAGGCGATGTAGGAATAATGGTTGACCACAGCGAGTTCTCTACTATCATCACGAACAACAGTATTTCAAAAAGCAACTACGGGATTCAACTGCATTTCTCTAAATCCTCCCTGGTAGAGAACAATACGGTATTCGATTGTAGTGATAATATAGACCTAAAATTCAGTAATAGTAATTGGATTTTAAGGAACAATATCGCAAGAGGTGAAAATGGGATTTTGTTAGAATTCTCAGACAGCAATAAATTCGCTAATAACACCGTGCAGGAGAATGAGGTGGGCATAGCTGTAGAAATCGGATCCAAAGATAACCTAATCTGTAATAATAATCTGATTAACAACACAAAAAAGCAGGTGTCTATACGGTTTGGCGCTTCCAGTAACGTATTCAGGGGTAATTACTGGAGCGATTATAAAGGCGATGACACTGATAACGATGGCATTGGCGACACGCCATATCTGCTAATGCCATATCTCTCTATAAAGGGGGGTGTGGAGGATAAACAACCGTACATGCATGAGAATGGCTGGCTGGGCTAAAAGATGATTGAACATTTATATACGTTCAATCTATTTGACTATCTGCAATATTCAGTTGTTATGTTATGAAACTTTAGGAGGTGACAGAAGAAAAATGAGAAAGGAAATTGTGATATTTGCTGCTATCGTGATAATTACAATATCTGCAGCAGTAGTAGCAGTAGCAAATATGGCGGACGATCAGGCTAATTCAAAGCAGATAAAAAGCATATCTTACGATGTAAAGGCACAATCAAGAATGACTGCATTAGATGCGGACGAAGAATCCGTAACGCTACTTCATTACATTAAGGAACCTCCGAACAATCACTTTTTTTTGGACATGATATTTGATAAAGAACTAGGTCGCCGAATTGATATGGGACATGCTGTTCTTTTCACTCATCCAAAACCATTTATAGTTGAGGGAGTAGTAATAAACGGAACGTACGACAATGAATCGGGATTTTTTGTACCTTTTGCGGTGGAGTTGTGGGATGATAAGGGCAATCTACTCTACAAGATCACGGATATTAGTGTTGCATATTTCTCCACCGAACCGGGATTGACGGTAATTGAAATTCCAGCTATTAGAATAGATGGGGACTTCATTGTTATTTTCTATTCTAGGACTAGCGTTTCTGTTGGTGCTTATGTAGGTGTATCTAATAACATGTCGTTTGTGGTCCCGCGAGGTTTTAGTATGGAGCCTGCAGTGGCACCACCGGAAGGCATACCGCTCGAGTGGGCGATCAGTGTTGCAGGTAGGGATGCGTAGTCGGAAATAATAACTATAGCTAATGTAGTGAGTGGCTTGCAAAGCAGGCCACCAGACATTTTTTTAGACGCAGATTTACACGGATTTACACGGATTTGATTTTTTTCTGTGTTAATCTGCGTTAATCTGTGTCAATATTTTATTTTATCCTTGTATTTCCCTTTGCTCTTTGGCACCTTTTTTTTTGGCCACACTTTTTTTCCGCTTCTTCTTTCCTTTTATCGCTATCTGCACCATTGCAGGTCTTATGACCTTTCCACGGAAGACATAGCCCTTCCTGATCACGCTAATAATCGTGTTCTCGGGCTGAGTCTCGTTTGCCTCTTTCGAAACGACTTCATGTCTAAAAGGGTCGAATTGCGCACCTTCTGCATTTATCTCTTCGAGCCCCTCGCGTCCAAAGAGCTCTTCGATTTGCTTCACTGTCATTCCCACGCCTTTTAATAACGATTCCGGGTGCTCATTCGTCTTTGCATGAGTAACGGCAACCTCTAAATTATCCTTGATCGGCAGTAATTCAGCAATAAAGCTCGATATCAGATAATCGGCAAATTCGCGTTTCTCCTTTTCCGCTCTACGCTTGTAATTCGCAAACTCCGCCTTCTGGTATTTCAACTCGGTTAAATATCCTTCTGCTTTCTTTGCTTCTTCCTGTCCTTTTAATACCTCTTCTGTTTCCCTCTTCTTTGTCTCCAATTCCTCTTCCAGAATCACCATAGCATCGCCCAGCTCCTCCTGCTCTTCCGTACTCAGATCCTGCTTCTTTTCTAAAATCGCTTTTGTTCTCGCCAGCTCCTTCTCCATTCCGCTTAGTTCGCCCTTCATGCCCGTTAGTTTGCCTATTTCCGCCCCTAAAAGCTTGCTGCAAGCACTGACTTCGGTTAGCAAGTGCTCCATCCGCTTTCCAAACTCCTCTTTTTCGTCTATAGCCATTGCCGATTTCACTATACATAAACAAACCTTTTTGCCAGCAAAAAGGTTTTCTTTATTCCTCTTGATAAAGTATAATATTTCTTTGGTAAAGCTTGCGCAGTCTAAAAAATCAGTGATTTATCACCACTGAGATCGCCGAGGGCGCAGAGTTTAAGACAAAAGCGTTCCCATCCACGCTTGGGTTTTCTGATGCCTCTGTGTTCTCTGCGCACCCTGCGGTAAAACTTGATGATGTCTGCGTCCTAAATTAATTAGTTGTTTTTCTTTTCTAAAATCTTTTTAAGATTTTCTCATTCTTCTTTTATATCCTTAACTTCGACTCGTTTTAGGGCACATATGCAATCCAAGTGCCTCATCAAGATCCATCACCTTCTTTGGAACCTCGGTGATCATGCCACGCCCACTCATCTCAAAGTGGTAGACCTTAGCGTATTTGAATAACAGATCAATAGGCGTGAACTTATGATTGAGTTTCGCTTTCTTTAAGAGCTGCTCCAGCTTACAGTAGATATAAAGAGAAAGAAACGCGATGAATACGTGTCCAAAGACGCTTTCATCATCCTGCAGGTAGAGCTTGTCCGCATTAAGCACCGTCTTGTAGGTGTCAAACATCTTCTCAACCACTTCTCGTTTCTTGTATAGGTGATAAATCTCCTGCTTCTCAACATCCATATCTGAGACAATAAGGATCTTCCCTGCCTTCTTCATCATATCCTCAAATTTTTTCCTGTCGATCTTGTGCTCGTCCAGTTTCTTGTACAACGTCTTCTGCTCTTCCAATCTGAGATCCTGATCCTCAAAGAGGTAAAGGTAAAAATCGTTGTTTTTCCGTTTTCCACACTTAATCAAGCGACTGTGGTAGGAAAAGTATTCGTTGAGGTGGATACGTGTATCGTAATAATGGCTATTCCTCCTTACCGGGAGCACGTAGGAGCTTTTTTTACCCTTCTTACCGCCCAAGAACTTTATGGCATCCTCAGAGAAGAAACCACGGTCGAGGATGAGGATCTTTCCTTCAATATCGAGTTCATTGATCGAGTGATAGAGGGTTTTTATATCCTTCACACTGCCAGGAAGAGAGCGAATCATTGTTGGCAATCCCGTGTCAGCACT
>JAUWND010000173.1 GCA_030612835.1 Candidatus Methanophagales archaeon
GCCTTCGGAACGACCACAACACCGTTATCGTCGCCTATAATCCAATCTCCGGGTTCCACTTCCTGTCCGCCGCATGTTATCGCTGCATTTAGTTCCCCAAACCCTTTTGGCTCGCCTGCATTCGGCACCACGTATTTCGCGAATACTGGAAACCGCAATCGCCGTATTTCCGCAACGTCTCGTACCGCGCCGTCTATAACAATACCTGCAATACCTCTCTGCTTACAACTCCATGATGCGAGTTCACCCCATATGGCTACCTGCTTCGAGCCGGCATAAACAACTATCACATCTCCTTCTTTCGCAACATCCGTTGCCTCTACCGGCTTCGCCCAGTCGCCCTCGAACGTCTGTACGACAACAGCCTTACCTACAAGCTTTATATCATCAAATAGCGGTTTTATACCGCGCATTACACCCTTACGATGCATTGCATCGGATATGTTCGGTGTAGACACCTGCATAAACAACTTAAAAATCCGGGTATCTAATGCTTCCTGCTCTTTTCTACCTTCTCCCTTCTCCCATCCCAAATCCATACTTTCTCTTATCTTCGCCGTTGATTCTTTTACCTTTGCAGATCTCGTTATGTTCCCACCCACAATAATAACATCAGCGCCCAAACTCACCGCTTCTGACGCCAGTTCCGCATCCACGCCACCAGCTACTGCCAATGGCGTGTTTAGCTCTGCTGATACTTTCTTCAAAAGGTTTAACGTATCCATACCCTGCATCTGCTGGTCTATTCCCACATGCACACAGACATAATCCACACCCAGCCCTTCCAATTCCTTCGCTCTTCTCTCCGGGTCCTCTGCGTTTATTAGATCCACCATAATCGCAACACCGTATTTACGCCCGGATTTTATCGCCTCGTCTATTACAGCGTTATCAGCAACTGCCAATATAGAGACCACAGACGCACCGGACTTTGCTGCCATCTCCACTTCTATCGCACCCGTGTCAATCGTCTTCATATCTGCAACTATCGTCACATCAGGGAAAGCGTCCCTCAACGTTCTTATTGCATTCATCCCTTCACTTTTTATCAATGGCGTTCCAACCTCTAACCAGTCAGCACCACCTTCTATACTCTCTTTACCTATTTCTACCGCTCTTTTCAACTCGAGCAGATCGAGAGCGACTTGTAGTATCTTAAACGTCATTGTTATAATCTAATAGCTTAGCGTTTAAATAGCTGTGGTTGCGAAATGATCAGAGCGAAAGTCAATTTAGCAGACCATAAGATAACGCCGATTTTCACAGATCTTTCTTTAAGAAAGAAAGAAAGCGTTACCCAAGGGGGTAACGTATCATGAAAAAACGAAAAGCTTTTACATGATTATGCTTAAATATGTAGTTATCATACAGAGAAATAATATAAAGGTACAGACAAAAGGGCGGCTGGCTCGTGGTGCGTATCCGAAAAGGGGATGAACATCGAAGGGATAGCACTGTGAAATGGCACATTAGACATACCCCAAAAAATAGGAGAGGATACGAAAAAAATGAAGAGAGGAGTAAGTACGAGGAGTAGATGGGAAATCCTCCTGGATATTTTAGATGTGATCGCGACAATGGAAAATAGGGCAAAAAAGACACGCATCATGAAAATGGCGTATTTGGATTGGAAAAACTTCCAGCGACATTTCGGCTTTCTGATAGATGGTGGCTTTATAGTGGAAATTGATGACCCTTCTAAAGGTACAAGCTATGGACTTACTGAGCGGGGCAAAGAGTTAAGGTTGAAATTAAATGATTTAGAACTTATAGTATCTGTATAACAAAGGAACAAGACCCAAGTAAATCTCATGAACTTGCTTCCTCAATCCCTAAACCGCTTCGTGCTCGTATAAAATATTGCATTACGGGTTAGTCCAGCCATTTGACGTTTAGCCGAAATAAGGTGCTTCTTTTTCGGTAATCTCTTGTTTTATTGGTATAGAGAAGAAGAATGTTGAACCTTTACCCAGCTCACTTTCTACCCAGATCTTACCATTGTGCGCTTGTATGAGCCCCTTTGCGATAGCTAAGCCTAAGCCGGTTCCGCCAGGTTCCCTTCGAAAAGAGGGGTCAATTTGAGAGAATGGCTTGAACAATTTATCTATGTCATCCTTTGAAATCCCAATACCGTAATCTGTTACAGAAAACAGAACATTTTCGCCCACTTGCTCGGTTTCAACGACCACGGCAGCCGCTTTTTCCGAGATTTTTATTGCATTGTTTAATAAATTACCTATTACCTGTCTCAATCTTTCGGCATCAGCAATTATGTTCGGTAATTCAGCCAATTTCGCACTTACTTTTATTGCTTTCTCTTCCGCGAATGACTCTTGCATTTTTATCGCTTCCTTAACTGCGTCATTGAGGCTTATGGAGTCAAGAAACATCTTGATCCGCCCTGCTTCTATTCTTGAAATGTCCAGGATGTCGTTGATCAATGTATCCAATCGCGTTAGATTTCTGTGAATGAGTTCTATGCTATTTCCCTGTTTCTCGTTCATCTTACCAATATAACCATCTTGTAGCATTTGCAATTGCGCTTTCATAGGTGTTAGTGGTGTTCTTAATTCATGTGACGTTACAGAAAGGAATTCTGTTTTCAGCCTTGTCACCGCCTCTAAATCAACCACTTTTAACTCCAGTGCCTTGTTGAGCTTTTGAATCACCTCATCAGCTTTCTTTCGCTCCGTGACGTCTCGGAATATCGTTAATTTCGATATACCGCCATCAATATTCTTCATAGGCGTCTCAATGAGGTCACAAGTTTTATTCGTCCTGCGGGAGTACCACTCCCATCTCACTGTCTTTCCTGTCATCACCACGGAATTTTTGCACCGAGGACAGGGGCCCGCCCTATCGTGAAATATATTATAGCATATACCACCGACCCGATCTCCAAACTCATCACGCAGAATCTTGTTCATGAACTCTACTTTATAGTCCTCCGAGACTAAATACACGCCGTCCGCCATACTTTCAAATATTAACTTCAAGTTGTCTCGCTCGGCTTTTATCCGCTTCTCTAACGCCACTTCTTTTGTTATGTCTCTGCTAACACGGACAGTACCAATAGGCACGTCATTTTTGTCTCTTAACAATGCCGCGGACATGCTAATATAAACAGGCTCTCCATCCTTCCTCAACATGATTGCCCGATAGTTTTTTATCTTTCCTTCCCTCAGCACGTGATCCATTATTCTGTCCGCTTCTTCAGGCTCTACGAAAAATTTCCTGTTTGATGACCCTATTACCTCATCTGCGTGATAACCCATCATGCCCTCTGCACTCTTATTCCAATCTCGCACAATACCTTTCATGTCCACGACCGTAATGGTATCAGCAGAAGTCTCAATGATATTATTCAAATAGTCCTTCGTCTCTATCAATTCCCTCTCCGTGCGCTTCATCGCGGAAATGTCTTTTGAAACCACTGTTACAGCCGTGACTGCGCCAGATTTAGGGTCTTTAACAGGACTTAGAGTTTTAAGGTAGCATCCCTGACCGTTATCTCTGTATTCGTGCTGGACCGAAGTACCAGTATCAAGGACATATTTGACCTTTTCAGTAAACAGTTTCGCATCATCGGCCGAGTGAAAGTCGCTGTAAGCACGCCCCAGAAATTGCCCTTCTGCCAGTTTCAACCGCGACAAATGCTTCTCGTTCATGAACATATACTTGCGATCCCTGTCCACAAGGTAAACAGAATCTTCGGTAGACTCCACAAGGGAGCGATACTTTTCTTCGTTCTTTCTTAGCTCATCGGTTCTTCTTTTTTCCTCCTGCAGCAGAGATATAGCATGATTTTCGCTAACAAATCCGACAACATAAGCCACTAAAAGGAAAATAGCCGCTCTTTGCACTGCCTCCAGAATTATGATGTTAAAATACATGGAGATGTGAATCATGACATAAAGGTAAGTCGTGAGAACATGGAAAGCACCGAGAAATAATGCAACGTAAACCGCCTTCCGGTAATACCATATCCCGGCCAGAATAATAGAAATGTAGAAGAAATGTGTGTATACAATTACTTTACCTACGAAGAAGGTGATATAAACATCTAATAGGACACAGGCTAATATTGCTGTAAGCACTGTAAGATATTCCGTCTCCTCAAGCCTAGAGTCTCTTTTCTTCATCGTTTATGAAATATAACCGCCATTCATTCTTAATCTGAGCATAACAGAAAATTTTAGTGTCTCGGTATCAGAGTGGTAAATCGGTATATCGCCCATATCAAGCCCGATTACTTCCTGCAAGTGTTTTAGCATTGATATACAAATACGCCTTTATTATTTCTTTCCCTTCGACCTTCCAAGTATAATATGACATAACGTCCCGAAGTCACCACCAAGTGTATCGGTCATGCCATACTCAGGAACAGGGTCAATTTGATTCCCTTTTGCTGCTGCGCCCCGCATCTGCTTAATGATCCAGTAAATCTGAGACGCCCCTGTTGCGCCTATCGGATGCCCTTTGCCTATTAATCCGCCAGACATGTTAACGGGTATTTTCCCGCCCAGCTCCGTTTGTCCTTCTTCGACTGCATCTGCCGCTTCGCCCCAATCAAAGAAGCCCATACACTCAAGTGCGATCAGTTCCGCAATCGTAAAACAATCGTGAACTTCTACGATGTCTATATCTTTTGGTGTGAGT
>JAUWND010000053.1 GCA_030612835.1 Candidatus Methanophagales archaeon
AATGTGATTCATTACCATACGATGATGAAAGCAGGTAGAGTTTATATAAGTTATGCTTCCTGTTGAGTATGCCTTCCACAACTTTTGATTGGGCAATAAAACTAAGCTATTTATGTGAGGAAACTACTTTGGATTTTAGAGGGATGTAGAAGTAGAATCGCATATTGTGGGAAAAGACCATGCACTACTGATGTTGTCGTACATGTCTGACGTAAGAGAGCCAAAGACATACCTTGCCCACATGTCACTTATCCCGGTGCTTACGAGACTTGGGCTAAAGTTTGGCGGTGTTCCATACGGTATCGGCATCTGGAATACGCCATTTATAAATGATAAATATGACACGAAGACGCTTGAACTCTATCGGGCGTATAAGAAAGAGGTTGACCCACATAACATTCTCAATCCGAACAAATTCTTCGCGGTGAAGACGAAAATGGCGAATATACCCGGAATAATGTTTAAACCTCGCATCTTCAGACCACTAATACGTATTTCAGCTACTGTTATTCCGATTCTTGGTAAACGCGCATCGCCCAAGGGCGATCTTAAAGAGGAATCAGTACTTGAGAAGATAGTATATTCATGTATCAAATGCGGAAGTTGTGCCGCTGTCTGCCCTGCATATCTTGTTACTAATGAGGAATCAGTAACCCCCAAGAACAAGCTGTATCTTGCAAAAAAACTGCTCGCTGGAGACGCGATATCGAAGATCGATTCTGACAAGATCTTTTTATGCACTCATTGCGAGATGTGTAGAGCTGTCTGTCAGAATGATTTAGATCTTGTCACCGCATGGACAGAGCTGGAGAAGCTGCTTGAATCCGAATTTGGCGCGCCTGAAGAAGCAATAAGGGATTTCGTCTCGACAATGGAATCAAGTGAAGATTACTGGAGGTTCGTATATAATGCCCAAAAAATATAGTATCGACACGATACCGACACCACCACGACATACACCAATTGGTAAGTTTGAGATAGAGCGGGGCGCGGATTGCATAAATTGCGGAAGGTGTGCAATAGTCTGCATCTACGAAGTCCACAAAAGGCAGGAAGAGGACCTGCGATCTATGGCAGAGCCTGTTGTGTATCGCTGCAAAGGTTGCTTCTCATGTATCCAGGAATGTCCGAGAGCGACGTTGACTATCCGTGATGGAACGGATTATTCGCGTCTCGGCGATTCTTACTGGACTCCAGAGATAATCAATACGAACTGGTATCAAGCAGAGACCGGTAAGATTCCCGTCTCTGGTGCGGGATATCGTGGTCCTTTCTCCGGTGAAGGGTTCGATTCGATGTGGACCGATATGTCTGAGATCGTAAGACCCACGAGAGATGGGATTCATGGTAGGGAGTACATCAGTACCGTGGTTGAAATCGGGAGAAAGTTACCTGCAATCAAATTTGATAGCCATGGTGAAATAGTATCGCATATTCCACCTACAATAAACGTACCATTACCGATAATCTTTGATACACTACCATTTGGGAGGTTTGAGAATGTATATGGAGCAATGGCAATGGCTGCATCTTATCTGGACACTTTTATGATTGTAGATGCTAGAGAAGGGTTTATGGGGGAGGGGCAAAAGGCAAAAGGCAAAAGGCAAAAGGCGAGATGGGAAGAGTCACATCTTATACCTTACATCACACAGCCCACACTACATAGCTTTGACGTAGATTGGATTAATGCATGTAAAATGGTGGAATTGGAATATGAAGAAGACGTTCTGGGTGTGGTAAACGAGGTAAAGACTCTAAATCCTGGGACTATTATCTCGGTAAGGGTGCCTTTTGGTGATAATGTAGCAGGAACAGTAGAGGAATTGACTTATGCCGGCATAGAAGTCATTCATCTTTATGCGGACCTCAATGGAAAGGCGGTTAATCAAACTCGCAAAAAAAGTTTGTTGATAAAGGATATGACTCAGAATGTTCACAGACATCTGGTAGACCTCAAGATTCGAGATGATGTTACGCTCATTGTAAGTGGCGGTATTGCAATGGCGGAGCATGTGGCTAAAGCAATAATCGGTGGTGCAGATTTGACTGCTATTGACCTGCCGCTTCTTTTCGCTCTTGAATGCAGATATTGTAAAAACTGCCAAGAGGATTTAGCGTGTCCCGTAGAGCTAAAAGATGTAAATTCTGAATGGGGTGCACAACGCATGATAAATCTTATCGGTGCATGGAGGAACCAGCTTCTTGAAATCTTGGGCGCTATGGGGTTACGAGAAGTAAGGAGGCTCCGTGGTGAAGTAGGTAGAGCGATATTCTTAGAGAATATAGAGAAAAATACGTTTGATAAGGTTTTTGCGAGAGAGGTGTCACACGATGCCAACGGTTAAAAAAGCGCCTTCAAGATTCCCGAATGAGATATGTGAGATAGAGGTACAAAGGGACATTTCTAAATGCATAAGCTGCGGCACATGCGCCAAGGTGTGTCCGTTCGGAGTCCATGAGCGTAAAACAGGCTATAATAGGGTTTCAAAGCCGTTGAGTTACCTCTGTATAGGCACTTCCTGCGAAGACAAAACGTTTTACTGTGTCAATAGGTGTCCCCGAAATGCACTTTCTCTTGTCATAAGTTCTGAATACCGTACTATAGGCGATTATCGCTGGACTCGAGCCCTTATAATTGGAACATGGAAGCAGGCAGAGACGGGGATACCGCTTAAAGGGCAAAGATACGAAATAGGAAACTCAGGCGGTGGGTTCGACCGTATTGCATTCAATTTCCCGGATGACGAGGGGAGAGGAGAAATGGGCGGTGAAGATATGGCACACACCTTACACCTCACACCTCACACCTCTGGAGATATAAGCACTGAGATAGACCTGAATAAGAGGGAAGGTAAGAAGATCAGTATTAAGGTGCCGTTCTATGGTGGCGGGATGTCTTTTGGCTCTATCAGTCTCTCAGTAATGCTTGCAAAAGCAAAAGCGGCAAGAGCTTGGGGGACATTTACATGCACAGGTGAGGGCGGTTACCCGGAAGCATTAAAGGAATATGATGATAACGTGATTACACAGGTTGCAACTGGGCTATTTGGTGTGATGGAAGATACCATTCAACGTGTAAAGATTGTTGAATTCAAGTATGCGCAGGGTGCAAAACCGGGTCTTGGCGGGCATTTACTGGGTGATAAAGTGACACCAGAAGTTGCGCGTATGCGAGAAGCTGTTCAGGGTAGTAGTTTGTTCTCTCCATTTCCGTTTCATAGCGTATATTCGGTGGAAGACCATAAAAAACATCTGGATTGGATAAAAGAGCTGAACCCCGGCGCTATTGTATCGGTAAAGGTTTCCACGCCCACGGATGTAGATATGGTTGCCGTGGGCAGCTATTACGCAGGTGCAAATATCATCCATCTGGATGGCAGCTATGGCGGTACGGGCGCGGCACCAGACATTGCAAAGAAGAACATCGCGATGCCTATCGAGTATGCAATACCGAAGGTGCATGAGTTCCTTAAACAGGAAGGGCTACGAGATACGATGACGATTATCGCAAGTGGTGGTATAAGAACAGCTCATGATGCGCTAAAGGCGATTGCGCTGGGTGCTGATGGTGTTGTTATCGGCACTGTCGAACTTGTTGCACTGGGTTGTGTACGGTGCGGTAATTGTGAATCCGGTAGGGGATGTCCAAGGGGGATTGCAACGACCGACCCGGAACTTTCTAAGGCTATTGATCTGGAATGGGGTGCTCAACGTCTGATTAATCAGTATGCTGCGTGGAGAAGCGAGATTGTGGATGTGCTTAAAAGGTTTGGGATGAGGAGTATAAAGGAGTTGGTTGGGCGGTATGATTGTTTGATTGAAAACCACGAGATTACACAAGATTAACACAACACTTTTTCTTTTTTTTACAAAAAGAAAATTTAGCCTGTGCTAAAAGAAAAACAAAAAATGTCTTTAGTCAAGTCAAGGTTTTACCGAAGGTAAAAAAGTTGTTGGTAAACCTTTTTTGGTATGAAAGTACTTTGTATTTTCATGCTGATGGGTGACTCTTGGGTCATGAGATTTTCTTTCTTTTTACTGAGCTTCAATAAAGCATTTATATTTTTGAGAGATATATAAGAAATAAGAAAGGGCGGACATGACTACAGTAAAGGCTAAGGACAGAACATTGAGAGAATAACAAGATGCGAGCTGGTTGGGTTGCATTTATCATTATAAAATGAGGTGAACAAACAGGGAAAAAAGGAAATTATGAAAGTACACAAATCCGAAGATGAAGGTGGCTGCGGAGTCGTAGGTTTCGCATCTACGATTCCAGTTAGAGGTAAGCACATATTCGAACCCTCCGTCCAGATGCATAACAGAGGAAACGAAAAAGGAGGCGGTATCGCCGCGGTTGGGCTCTCGCACGAAGACCTCGGCGTTACAAAGTCAATACTGGAAGAATATTATCTGCTACAAATTGCACTACTCGACCCGGAAGCCCGTAAAGAGATAGAAGCCGAGTTCATAACGCCTTTAATGGACGTTGATAAGTCCGAAAGGATACCTACCGTATCGGATTATCGTACGATAGCGGGGTTAGAGACGAAACCGCCGGACGTATGGCGTATTTTTGTCCGTGTTAAGGCGGACGTGCTTGATCGGTTCATAAGCGAAACTAAATTGGAAGATGTGGACAGAAGAAGAGCAGAAGACGAGTTCATATATCAAAATAGCTTCAAAATCAATACAAAATTCTACGCTTCGCTCGGCGATAAGAGGGCGTTTGTGCTCTCTCACGGCAGGAATATGATGATATTGAAGATCGTCGGCTATGCGGAGAACATAGTAAGATACTACAAACTTGAGGATTTCAGAGCTCATGTCTGGATAGCGCATCAGCGTTATCCCACAAGGGGCAGGGTATGGCATCCGGGCGGTGCTCATCCATTCGTGGGGATGCATGAAGCGCTCGTCCACAATGGCGATTTCGCTAACTACCACACCCTAACCGAATATCTTGAACAGCGTGGTAGACATCCGCTTTTCTTGACTGATACAGAAGTTTCTGTTCTGTTATTCGACCTGTTAAACAGGGAGTATAACTATCCGCTGGAGTATATTATAGAGGCTATGGCACCCACGACTGAGTTTGACTTTGATATGCTGCCGCCGAAAAAGCAGGAGATATACCACGCTATACAGACCGAGCATATACATGGCTCGCCCGACGGACCCTGGTTCTTCATAATTGCTAGAAACGAGCCGTATGAGAACTATTTCCAGTTGATTGGGATAACGGATACAGCTATGCTGAGACCGCAAGTATTTGCACTTATAGAAGGTGAAGAAGTCCAGATAGGGCTCATCGGCACGGAAAAGCAAGCGATAGACGCAACGCTTAAGAGCTTATCCGAAGAGGATAAGAGATTCCCTTCTGTCGCAGATAAGTACTGGAATGCACGTGGCGGGAGCTATACAGATGGCGGCGCTTTTATGTTCTCAATAGACCGTGATGATAAGCTCGTATGCACCAATAAGTTCGGTGAAGTAGTGAAAACACCTGAAGGTCAGACACACTGTGATTTCACGAACTCTATCACGCCTCCGCTAGATAGCGATAGACAACGAGAAATGATAGCGGCAGAATTGAAAAGTCCACAGACTTTATTTGAGTTCTTGCGAAAAGGCGTTAAGGAATGGGATTGGGATAAACTACGGTGGACTATGTCAGAGCTTACGAAGTATGCGGACGAGAGAGAAGGGGGAGGGGATAGGGGAGAAAAGAGAAGAGAGAAAGGAGATGGGAATGAGCCTTACACCTGCAGTAAAGCGATTGTGATAGAGGGTTTAACTATCCTTAACGACCGCGGGTATGACACGGGTACGAAAAAGAGGAGTTCCGTAGTCCAGATAGTAAAAGCGGCACTACACCTGATATTTGAGGATACACCTGCGATAGAGGCTAAACATGCTGGTATCTATCACCTGATCTGCTGGTCGAATAAGGACGGTTTAAGACCGCCGGGTAGCGCCGAGGCGATTTTGATATTAAAAGCGGCTGAGTTTCCACCCGAAGGCAAAGAGTGTGATGCGAGGCTTATCGTGAAGGCATATGGGTTGGGTTCGTAGAGATTTATTGTTTATAACGCCCAGTGGGAGCGTTTTTGTGGCTCCGGATTGGGCAATCACACAACAGGAGTTAGGATTGACGTTTATGATAGTTCCGGTGATTATCTCGGCTCGTCTATGGATGGTGCAGAGCTTTACATACACGGAAACGGACAGGACCAGCTCGGGCAGATATTGAAGAGTGGCAAGCTCGTTGTGTTTGGTGATGTCGGGCAGACGTTCATGTATGGCGCAAAAGGCGGAGAAGCATACGTGCTGGGAAATGCTGCTGGCAGACCGCTAATAAACGCAGTGGGAAAACCTCGCGTGGTGATAAATGGTACATGCCTTGATTACTTAGCGGAATCGTTTATGGCTGGTGACCCGCTAAATGGTGGCGGGTTTGTAGTGGTAAACGGGCTTGAGCACGATGGAAACGGCAATTTTATAGAGCTGGATACGCCGTATCCAGGTTCAAATCTGTTTTCACTTGCATCTGGCGGTGCGATTTATATACGAGATCCGCATTGTAAGCTGGTGGAGGAGCAATTAAATGGTGGTGAATTCTCAATCATCACAGCGGAAGATTGGGCGATTATATCGCCGTATTTAGAAGAGAACGAGCGGCTATTTGGTATATCTATCGAAGAGGAGCTTCTGGTAGTGAATGGAGATAAGAAGTCGCCACAGGAGGTGTACAGAAAGGTTAGACCTATGAAGGCCCCGGTTCTTGTGGAGTGTGAAGAGGGAGAGGATTAACCAGTAAGAACCACAAGATTATGGAAATCATAGAGTTTAACCTGTGGTGGGAAACCGGAGCGATTGATCGGGTGACATCATCAATGAAGAGGAGGGACATGTTTCCAGAGCTTAAGGAAAGCTTAGAAGCGCGATTTATTAAAAAATAAGGAGAGAATAAATAAAAGGGATTTGAAGGCCTCACTTAAATTCTGCTCAATCGCGGAAATAAAGGAGGGGCTTGTTGTTAGCAGTGGTGGTGATGAAAGAAGCATAGAGGCAGACGGAGTTAGAATAGAAATAGTGCCGGTAAGTAGATTTTTATCTGTGCAAAAATATCAATCATTTAATAATACAGAAGGAGAAGACAATGACAAAAGAGTGGAGGGATTTTATCAAATCTGACCCGAGAGTGATGATGGGTAAACCTATAATTAAAGGCACAAGGGTCACAGTAGAATTAATATTGGAAAAACTGGCAACCGGAGAAACCGTAGAGCAAATCATTGATGAGCATCCTCGTATAACAACGGAGGGTGTTTATGCCTCACTTGCTTTTGCATCTGAGGCTTTGCGTGCAGATGTGGTGTACCCTACCAAAGTTGAGAGAAAAGCAGAGGCACAGACAAGTGAAGTTCCTGGCTGATGAATGCGTAGATCGGCAAATAGTAGACCGACTCAGACAGGAAAGTCATAAAGTGCTGTATGTCGCAGAGCTGGAGCCAGGAATCACCGATGATGCAGTTCTGAATCTTGCAAATCAGAAGAACTCGTTTCTGTTGACAGCAGATAAAGACTTCGGAGACCTGATTTTTCGCCAGGATAAGATTGCCACAGGTGTTATTCTTATCAGACTTGCTGGGCTCTCCCCGGAAGTCAAAGCAGAAATAGTTGCAAATGCTATCAGAGAGCATGCGGGGGAACTCCTACAGGCATTTACGGTAATCACACCAGTAACCGTCAGGATAAGAGGGGAAATTTCACAACGCTGATATAAAGAAAACATTTTTTAGAACGAAAAATATTTGGGACAGCGAGAAAGTGCCAAAAGCAGAAGACATCAAGAAAGTACTGGTAATAGGTTCTGGTCCGATACAGATAGGGCAAGGAGCCGAGTTCGATTTCTCGGGTTCGCAAGCTTGCCGCGCGTTAAGAGAAGAAGGCGTGGAAGTAGTGCTTGTGAATTCCAATCCCGCAACGATAATGACCGATTTTGAGATGGCCGATGTCATATACATAGAGCCGCTGCTGGCGGATGTGATAGCGAAGATAGTGGAGAAGGAACGTCCTGATGGTATTTTAGCGGGTTTGGGTGGCCAAACTGCATTGAACCTGACGGCGGAATTAGCAGAACTCGGCGTATTATCTAAATACAACGTAAAAGTTCTTGGTACGCCTTTAGAAGCCATATATGACGCTGAAGATAGAGAACGATTCAAACAAACGATGGAACGCATAAACGAGCCGATACCGCGAGGCGTTACGGTTACTTCCGTGGCAGAAGCCGAAGAAGTTGCGACTGAACTTGGTCTACCTGTTATAATCAGACCTTCTTACACTCTGGGCGGCACGGGTGGCGGCATAGCGAGGACACTTGAGGAGCTTAGAGGGATAGTATCTTACGGGCTACAAATTTCGCGTATTCATCAGGTTTTAGTAGAAGAGAGCGTACTTGGCTGGAAGGAGATAGAGTATGAAGTGCTGCGAGATGCAAATGACACCTGCATTACGATCTGCAACATGGAGAACCTCGATGCGATGGGCATTCATACCGGCGAATCAATTGTGGTCACGCCCACACAGACTTTAACCGATGATGAGCATCAGATGTTGAGGTCGGCATCGATAAGAATAATACGTGCGTTACGAGTAGAAGGCGGCTGCAATGTCCAGTTAGCATTAAAAGACGGTTCGTACAGAGTAATAGAAGTAAATCCTCGTGTGTCTAGATCGTCTGCACTAGCATCAAAGGCTACCGGGTATCCAATTGCACGTGTAGCGGCGAAGATCGCGATCGGGCTCCATCTGGATGAGATAAGGAATGACGTGACGGAAGAGACACCGGCTTCCTTTGAGCCCGCAATAGATTACGTAGTGGTGAAGATACCGCGATGGCCTTTTGATAAGTTCTCAAATGCTGATAGAACTTTAACGACCTCAATGAAGAGCACAGGAGAAGTAATGGCGATAGGGCGGACTTTTGAAGCGGCGTTACAAAAAGCGCTTCGGTCCTTAGACATAGACAAGGATTTTGGCGCTGGCTATGAGAACTGGTCAGAAACGGCGCTGAAACGGCTTTTAGAAATACCAACGGACGATCGTATTTTCGCGATTTACGAGGCTTTGAAACGAGGTATTATTAGCATAAAAGCGATAGCTGAACTGAGCTGCATAGACCCGTTCTTCATAAATAAGATAGCGAAGATAGTACAGATGGAGACGAAATTGAAGGCGAATCCAGGCGGTAATATGAGAAAAGCGAAGCGAATGGGGTTCACCGATGAACGGATTGCATCGCTAACCGGGCGAAGCATTGAAGAAATAAGCGACTACAGAAGAAAAGAAGGTCTTTTGCCTACCTATAAAATGGTGGACACATGCGCAGCCGAATTCGAGGTGAAAACACCTTATTTCTATTCCTCTTATGAGCAAGAATGTGAATTAAAGCCCTCGACACGAAAGAAGGTGTTGATTATTGGTGCGGGTCCTATCAGAATAGGGCAGGGAATCGAATTTGATTATTGCACCGTGCATGCAGTCAAGGCGCTGAAGGAAGAAGGAATAGAAGCGCATATAATAAATAACAACCCGGAGACGGTATCCACAGACTACGATACCTCCGACAAACTCTTCTTCGAGCCTTTGACGTTTGAAGACGTGATGAACGTGATAGAGAAGGAGAACTACGATGGAGTGATGGTGCAGTTTGGCGGTCAGACCTCGGTCAACTTAACGGTTCCACTGAAGAAAGAACTGGAACGGTTGGGAGCAAAGACGATAATCATGGGTACAGACCCTGAGAACATGGATATTGCAGAAGATAGGGGGCGATTCAGCAAGTTCCTTCTTCGGCTGCAAATACCACAGGCAGATAACGGATATGCGACCTCACTGGAAGGCGCGAAGGAAGTAGTATCGCGGATAGGTTTTCCCGTGCTTGTTCGTCCCTCTTACGTGTTAGGCGGACGAGCAATGGAGATAGTGTATGACGCAGAAGAGCTGATTAGATACATGCGTGAGGCGGTGCGAGTATCAAAAGAGAAGCCTGTACTAATAGATAAATTCCTAGAAAAAGCTACTGAGATAGACGTAGATGCAGGGTGTGATGGCGAAGAGGTTCTGATTGGTGCGATAATGGAGCACATAGAGGAAGCGGGCGTTCATTCCGGCGATTCCGCTTGTGTTATTCCACCGCAATCATTGTCTATAGACGTTATAGAGACAGTAAGGGGCTACACGCGACGGATAGCGCTCGGATTGCAGATACAAGGGCTGCTCAACATCCAGATGGCAGTTAAAGATGACGTGGTTTACGTGCTGGAACTGAATCCGAGGTCGAGTAGGACAATCCCGTTCGTTGCGAAGGCAACCGGAGTACCACTTGCAAAGCTCGCAGCTAAGGTGATGTTGGGGCATAAACTAAAGGATATGGAGGTTAATGAAGTAGAACTAGGGCATGTAGCAGTGAAGGAGGTAATATTGCCGTTTTTGAAGTTTACGGGTGTTGACACTATTTTGGGACCGGAGATGAAGAGCACGGGCGAGGTGATGGGGATAGATGACGAGTTCGATAAAGCGTTTTTCAAGTCAGAACTCGCGGCTTATAATCCTTTGCCGTTGGATATGGGCAGTCCGGTCTTCATTTCGGTATGTGAAGAGGACAGAGCGGTGATAGTGGATGTGGCACAGAACTTAAAAAAAGCGGGGCTCTCTATTGTAGGCACAAAAGGCACTGTGGAGTATCTAAGGCAGTGTGGGATTGACGCAAAGAAACTAAAGAAGTTGCAAGACGGGTCTCCAAATGTGATAGAGATGATGCACTCGCAAGAGATAAAGCTGGTGATAAATACTCCTACTGATAAACAGTCCTATAAGGATGGATCCCAGATACGGAGGGCTTGTATTGAGCTCGGTGTTCCGTATATAACAACGATGCAGGCGGCGAAAGCAGCGGCATCTGCTATATTGGGGATGCAAGGTAGCGAAATGAAAGTAAAGTCGGTGAATGAGTATTTCGAGGATAATTTGACAAAAAGGGATATTACACGGGTTAAAAGCATTACGGGAAGGTTAAAATGAATGAAAAAGAATTAACAGAGCTAATAGAAAAAGGCGAAGATTCATTCACCGAATTCAAAGAAGAGAAGGCACATTCAAACGATTTAGCTGCAGAAATCGTTGCCTTTGCCAATACAGAAGGTGGAAAAATACTATTAGGGATTTCTGATAAGAAAGAAATCAAGGGCGTCACAAATCCAGATAAGGAAATGTTGAGGGTTGAAAATATCAGTCGTAACAACTGTGAGCCCCCTCTCACGGTCAATATAGAAAAGATCAAAATCAATAAAGAAATAGTTTTATGTGTCTACATACCTAAAGGACCGGAAAGACCTTATAGGACTAACCGAGGTGTATATTACATCAGGTCAAGTTCTGGAAAAAGGCAGGCAACCAGAGAAGAACTCTTGCGACTTTACCAAGCAACACGTTCCATACACTATGACGAACTACCAGTACCGGCAACTTCTATTGATGAGTTAGATATACTGTACTTCAGAAGATTCTTTGAACGGTTTTATCAAACAAGGATAGACGAGAACCTCGACCTGAATAAAATATTGGAGAATATGAAGATATTAACGAGGCGGGACAAAAAATTAGTCTTCACCGTTGGTGGTTATCTCCTATTTGGATTAAATCCACAGAAAGAAATCCCATTTTGTAAAATCACGATTGCTAAATTTGAAGGTAACAAAATAGGCGAAGAGTTCGAGAAGAAGGATTTGGAAGGTAATCTTGAGGAGCAAATGAAGGCTGCCGACACTGTTCTAAATCTATACCTCAAAACGCGTGTTAATATTAAGGGGTTTGAGAACGAACTGAAACCGGAAATCCCAAAGGAAGTATTACGTGAGGTAGTAGTTAATGCTGTTGCACATCGAGATTATCATATAACAAGCCAAATTCGCATCTTTATATTTGATAACCGACTCGAGATTATGAGTCCTGGGAAATTACCAAACGGAATAACACTGGAGAACATAAAGTTAGGTGTCCATTCAGAACGGAATCCGCTTATTGTATCCTATCTGGCAAAGATGGGCTATATGACTCAAATAGGGACCGGTATTGTAAGAATGATTAGGCTTCTAAAAGAGCATACAGGCAAAGAGCCCGAATTTGAAGAAAGAGGCCAGGAGTTTGTAGTAAGAATCTGGAGGGTTGATGAATGATACAAGGGAAAAAACAAAACCCATTTAGAAGTGGAGATAATGATAATATGATACCGACAATGAAAGCAATACTCGCACTTGAAGATGGAACAGTAGTAGAAGGAGAAGGTTGGGGCGCGGAAGGCACCGCATTAGGCGAACTCGTATTTGCAACCCCGTTTACGGGTTACGAAGAAGCTCTGACCGACCCTTCGTATAAGGGCCAGATATTAATGCCCACATATCCGCTCATCGGGAATTATGGCGTGAGCGGTGCTAAATTCCAATCAGACGGGATAAAAGTAGAAGGCTTTGTGGTAAGAGAGAAATGCGATTTCCCATCACATTATAAAAATACTCGAAGTATAGAACAGTTCTTGACAGACGAAGGAGTGCCAGGGATATGCGAACTAGATACGAGGATGCTGACGATAAAGACGAGACAATACGGCACGATGAAAGCGTGCTTGAAAGTGGTAGAGGATTGCAGTGATGAAGAAAAAGCAAATGCGTTAGAACTCGCAAGGGCTCAACCCGATATATCAGAGCTTGATTTGATCGAGCAGGTTACGTGCAAGAAGCCTTACCGGCTAAAAGGGAAGGGTAAAAGGATAGCGGTACTTGATCTGGGTGTGAAGAGGAACATACTGAAGAACTTAGCAGAACGGGATTTGGACATTTTCGTGTTCCCGGCAAACACAGGTGAATCTGAGATACTGGATGTGGAACCTGATGCTTTGCTGCTTTCTAGCGGGCCCGGCGACCCGAAGCGGGGGAAAAACGCAATGGACGTGGTAAAAAAAATCACGGGTGAGATACCGATTTACGGTATTTGCCTCGGCTTACAGATAATAGCGCTTGCGCTTGGTTGCGACACGTATAAGCTAAAATTCGGGCATCGGGGTGCGAACCAACCCGTGAAGGACCTCAAAAGTGGCCGTGTGTACATAACGGCGCAGAATCATGGTTTTGCTGTTGATAACGATTCGATGGACGGTATAGCTGAACTAACGCAGCTAAATGCGAATGATAACACCGTAGAAGGCTTTGAGAACGCGTATCTGGGCATCAAATGCGTGCAATATCACCCCGAGGCAAGTCCCGGCCCGTGGGATACTGAGCAGATTTTCTTTGACGAACTTGCAAGGATAGGATAAGAAGGAGGAATTAAAAAAACCACTCGTTTTAGACATTTTTTCTTTTTAGAAAAAAGAAAAAATATTTCTTTTGGTAAAGCTTTTCTTTCTAAGAAAAGGTTTATGATCGCAATAATAGACTACGGAATGGGGAATCTGTTCAGCATATATAACGGGCTGAAAAGAGTGTATGATCGCCCGATGCTGATTACGGTCGATAATATTACGGATATTAGAGCAGCGGAAGGCGTTATTGTGCCCGGCGTGGGTGCATTTGATGACTGCATACTGAACCTAGAACCGTTTTCTGAGGTGTTAATCGATGTTGTAGAATCGGGCGTGCCTGTACTCGGGATCTGCATAGGGATGCAGGTTTTGTTTGACGCGAGCGAAGAGGGCAATGAAAAAGGGTGGGGGTTGATACCCGGAGAAGTGGTTCGATTACCCGCGAATGTGCGCGTACCACATATGGGCTGGAACAATCTGCACCTGCAACGGCATTCAGAGCTGCTGGAAGGGATTACGGATGCCGATTATTTCTATTTCGTACATTCTTATTATTGTGTGCCGAGAGATGATGACGCTACGGTAGCAACGGTAGATTATGGCGTGCAATTGGCTGCGGTTGTGAATAAGGAGAACGTGTATGGCGTTCAGTTTCATCCGGAGAAGTCGTCAAAGAAAGGGTTGCGGGTTTTGAGTAATTTTGTGGAGGTGTGTAAATAAGATTATATAAGCAATAGATAAAAGGAGGGGGGAGAAGATGATTGAAGATGGATGTGTTCGACCAGAGGGGTGTATTATATATGCGAACCAAGTTTGGATATACCAAAGTTATATGAAATTCCGAACCCCGCTTTTATAAAGGGAAAATATTTATATTAACTTTAACTTGAATACGAAGGGAGAGTAATTATGAAAACAATAATCAATTACAAAAAAGCAATACTCTGGGGAATTGTTGTTTATATCATTGACGCAATAGTTGGCAACTTGCTTTACATGAATCCCATTGTCTCTGGCATATTCAACCAATACACAGGACACCCAAGCATGAAACCGATGGAAGCTTTTGGTGGCCAAGCTAATTGAATTTTGCTAACTATGCTATTTGGTACATTATTAATACTAATATTTATTGCCCTTTATTTGACACTCTACAAAGGTTTGCCCGGCAAGGGCTGGCAGAAAGGATTATTTTTTGGATTAATGATAGGATTTATAAAAGCAGTGCCTGAAGCGTTTAATCAATGGATGATTTTTGAGTATCCAAACATCTTAATCCTTCTTCAACTGATAAACACTTTAGTAGGACTGATGTTTTTCGGCATAGTATTAGGCTTCATTTTTGATAAATTCAAGGTTATTAAAATAGAGGGATAGATTATGAGTGATAACAGTAAAAAATTAGTTGCCTACTGCGGTCTCTACTGTGGAGACTGTTTTGGTTATAAAGGCAAAATTACAGAATTAGCAAAAGACCTGAGAAATGAACTGAGACAAGAAAGCACCCTTCGGGTGCAAATCAATTGTAGCTAGGGCTAAGCATTGGATGGTTCCAATCAGCTAATTTACATCCAAAAACTTCGTTTTCTGTTGGAGGTCCCTTCTCATACCACACGAGTGTCATTTTTCTCCCA